>NZ_AHZV01000038.1 GCF_000250735.1 Anaerophaga thermohalophila str. Valhall | reverse complement strand
TATGCTTTTTATACCGCACTCACTTATCTGAAAAATTATTGCAATTTCAAAGGAACAACAATGATTTTTATTAGAAAACCCGAATACTTTGCACTATTTTTGTTGAGAATAACAAACCCGTCGTTTTCAGGGAAAAGCGATGTGCGGTTTTAGCTCAAATCAGCCATTAATAAAATTATTCATCCTACTTTTGACCAGAAATAACAACAAAATATTACTTCTGCTTTTTGGCCTCCTGGTGGGACTTCCACTGGTAGTGACTATTGTTTTTATGTTTCCGGGCGTTCAAACCAGGGTGGTTTCGAATATTACCCGGCGTTTAAGCAATGATCTGAATACGGAAATATCCATCGGCCGCATCCAGGCTCTGCCTTTTTCGGGAATCAGGATTAGCGATTTTCTTATTCGTGATCTGAACCAGGATACTTTGCTCTTTTCTCCGAATGTTCATGCCGAAATAGATTATTTCTCTTTTCTGCAAAAACACTTTTACATTGGCAGGGTAACAATGGATGCACCACGCATAAACCTGACCGAGCACGACAATAAAATGAACTTTGCCTTTTTGATCGATTCAATCGGAGCCAATCGTCCCGATACATCGAAGTGGCACTACTCCGTCAGGGGTATCAAATTAAAAGACGGAAGTATATCTGTTGCACATTCTGTATTCCAAAACCCGAATTTTAAGCAACAATCATTTGGGTTCAATAACGTCAACCTCGACATAGAGAGAACCTCAGGGGTTGCAGATTCATTGAATTTCCGGATCAATCATTTGTCGTTTGAGGAAAAAGCCGGACTTTCCATTCAAAGTGGCGGAGCCGAGGGGAAAATTCGTCCCGACAAGATATCTGTTCAGAATTTTTTTCTGAAAACTACTCTTTCCGAAATAAATATTAACTCCCTCGATATTCCGGTCAACCCGGGAAAAAACAAACTAAGCGAGAATCAAAGGTTTTTGACTAAAATTAAGAAAATTTATCTGTCACCCGAAGAGCTGGGCTTATACCTCAAAAACATTCCCCGGATTGAAACTTCCATTGGTTTGTCGGGCCAGATTTACGGTTCATCTAAAAATTTGAAAGGACGCGGTATTAATCTCGCACTGGGGAGAGAAACCAGGATAAATTTGTCTTTCGATATCAGCGATCTTTCCGACTATAGGGAAACATTTCTTTTCATAGACATCGAAAACCTCGAAACTACCCCCTCCGATTTGCTCAGAATCACGGGAAGATCGGAAGACCTGAAAGGAGGAAATTTACCTGCTCTCGGAACTATCAGGTACGCCGGTAATCTCACGGGTTTTACCAACGATATGGTTGCTTACGGCAACTTCCATACTGCTCTTGGAAACATCAGTACCGATATAGGCGTTAAATTTGAAAAAGATAAGTCTGTCTCTTACAAAGGAGGTCTGAAAACAACCGATTTCAAATTGGGAGAAATACTGGACGATAAAAGCCAAATCGGTGATCTGACTATGAATGTTGATGTAAACGGTGTATGGAAAGACAAAAGCCACTATTTCTCCTATCTGGCAGGGGAAATAAAAAAATTTGAATGGAACGAATACCTTTATCGCGATATTGACATCAACGGACTTCTTACCCATCAAAGGTTTGACGGCTCAGTAAGGATTGATGACGATAACGGAAGTATGGATTTTGACGGAGAGATCGATCTTGCAGGAAATGTTCCCCGCTTCCGATTCCGGGCATTTCTGGAGAATGTGATGGCCGACCGCTTAAATATTTTACCAAACCTGAAAGACGGAGTTATTACATTGGGGATAGGTGCCGACTTTGAAGGAGATAATATTGACAATCTTGCAGGTGAGGTTAATATTACCGACGGACTCATTTTCACCCCTCATACTTCGCTCGAAATTGACACGCTTTCATTGAAAGCTTTTGAAGAGGATAGTGTGAAGCGAATGACACTGCGATCTGATTTTGTGGAAGCTGATCTGACAGGAGAATACAACTTTGCTAATTTCAGACAGTCATTTTTTGATATGATTTCCCATTTTCTGCCTGCAATGGTTCCAACTGTGGATGAAAGCGAAGTACCCGGGAACCGTTTCAAATTCAGCGTTGCTTTCAATGGGTTTGACAAAGTCATCAGACTGTTTTACCCCGACCTTGAATTGGCTCGAAAAGGAGAACTTCACGGGACGATCGACTCAAAAAAACAGATATTTGATATTAGTGCATCAATTGACAATGCAGCTTTCAAGGATATCAATGCAAAAGGCATAGAGTTTTATGCCAGTACAAGAGGTGGTGATGACCTGCAAATAGTGACCCGTGCAAGTGAAATTGACCGTAACAATGCTTTGACCTTATATAATTTCTCAATACACCAAAAAGCAGGACAAGATACCCTGGATATGAATATTTTCTGGAACAACTGGCACGAGGTTACCAACAGCGGGGCAATTTATACTACATCGTCCTTCCGTA
Source organism: Anaerophaga thermohalophila str. Valhall (assembly GCF_000250735.1). Classification (GTDB taxonomy): domain Bacteria; phylum Bacteroidota; class Bacteroidia; order Bacteroidales; family Marinilabiliaceae; genus Anaerophaga; species Anaerophaga thermohalophila_A. Next base: position 9,081 of record NZ_AHZV01000038.1, on the reverse strand, counting down.
AGGACAAAGAAGACGATTTCTATTTCACTACTCATTTGCATCCTTCTACTGTTATACTCAGGGATTCCATCTGGAATATCAACGAAGCAAAAATATTACGAACACCAAATACAATAAGTATCCGGGGCCTGGAAATTAAACACGCCAGCCAGAGACTTGCCCTTAACGGCTTCCTTCACCGAAAATCCATGGATGGTATGCGTCTTGAAATGAACAACATCGACCTCTCCCAGCTTTTTAAATCGAACAGAGAAAAATCGCATCAGTTTGGCGGTTTGGCCAACGGCAGCATAGAACTAAAAAATTACTATCGAACACCGCTCTGGACAGCCAATTTTTCAATTGACGATTTCAGTTTTGACGGAGATACTGCAGGCTTTTTTACCGTTGCCTCCCAATGGGACCAAAGCAACGACGCCCTGGCAGTCAGTACTTCTTTAAAAGACGGGGAAAAAACTCCTCTTATTGGCCAGGGACATATCTACCCTGAAGAAAACAACATTGAACTCGATCTCGATCTGGACGGTTTCAACATTTCTTTTTTGGATACTTTTATAGGAAACATATTACAAAACTTCACCGCAAATACTTCGGGAAAACTGCACGTAACGGGGCATCTTAACAAACCGCTACTGACAGGGCAGGTAGACATTGATGACGGGGAGTTTGATGTAGATATTTTACAAACCTCCTATAAACTCAGAGATTCTGTATGGTTTTACCCCAATGAAATACGATTCAGAGATGTTAAGGTAGAGGATAAATTCGGGAAAACCGGCCGATTCAGAGGTTCAATTTATCATACGGGTTTTTCCGATATGGTATATAACCTGCAACTCGATGTAAACAACCAACTGGTATTAGATACCAAAGCAAAAGACAATCCCTATTACTACGGAACTGTTTACGGCAGTGGAAAGATGCTGGTGAACGGTACATCACAAAACACCGAATTAACAATCAGTGGTACCACCCACGAAAACACCAGGTTTTTTATTCCAATGGCCGACACAGAAGAAGCCGTACAAAGTAATTTTATTCGATTTATCTCCGGCAAAGATCAACAAGAAGAAATATATAGTCCTACTCTTGAAGAAGACGATGCAGAATACAAAGTAGACCTGTCGGGCCTTGAGCTCAATATGGAGATTGATGTTACTCCTGCTGCCAGAATAGAGATCATCTTTGATTCGGCTACAGGCGATGTTCTGAGCACTACCGGAAACGGAAACATTCAAATTCAGATCAACCGGCAGGGAAATCTGAGTTTCTTCGGCGAGTACATGATTGAAGAAGGTGAATACCTTTTTTCACTTCAAAACCTCGTCAACAAAAGATTCCTAATCAACCAGGGAGGTACCGTCACCTGGCAGGGTGATCCTTACAAGGCACATATTGATCTAACGGCTGTTTACAAATTGAAGGCCCCACTCTCCGATCTGATTGGCCCGATGACAGAAACCGGTACAGGTGAAAACCAGGATATTCACAGACGTATCCCTATCCATTGTAACCTGATGCTGTCAGGACCGCTCGAAAAACCGGGAATAAAATTCGGCATTGAAGCACCTACTTTAAGTGAAAGCCGGGAAAATTATATCCTCGATTTTATTTCTTCCGAAGATGAAATGAACCGTCAGGTTTTATCCCTTCTTGTCCTGAACCGTTTTTATACGCCCGATTACCTCAGGATGGAAAATACCGAAGGCATGCAAACAAACAATGCCGCCCTGGTAACCACTACCGAAATGCTGTCAAACCAGCTGAGCCGCTGGTTGTCCAACATCAGCAGCGATGTCGATGTGGGAGTCAGTTACAGACCCGAAGACAACATCTCAAGTGAGGAAATTGAAGTAGCCCTTTCGACCCAGATGTTCAATAACCGGGTAACCATAAACGGAAACGTGGGCTATGGGAAATACCAGACTAATACCAGCAAAATGGTAGGTGATTTCGATATGGATATTAAACTGAATAACAGCGGAACCATCAGAGCAAAAGCCTATACCCGGTCAAACGATGACATCATTTACGAAACATCGCCAACAACACAAGGCATTGGTATCTCCTTTAAAGAAGAATTCGACAAATTCACCGAACTGCTGAGCAAATACTGGAAAGCCATCACAGGAAGAAAGGATGATGAAGCTCCCTAAATCCTCCTCCACCCGGTGGGAAAGTTTATGTGCAAAGCTAATACTTAAGTTCACCACGGATTATACAGATTTTCACGGATTAGTATAGAATTAGTGCTCATCTCAATACTCCGTTAAACTTTTACAGATGTCTGGTATGGTAAAGACGCCCAAATTGGGTATCTCTACCGCTCATAATAAAAACTTTGCGTCATTGCGTCTCTGCGTTTAGGCTTTTTAAAAATCCTTGCTATCCGGGGTGAATTCACATTCTCAGCCTTTAGTTGCCTGCTGATCAAGCAACCATAAACTCTTAGACCTGTCAACCTTTGAGGCCGGATAAACACCGTAATCTCCTTTACGGTTCAGTATTTCATCTACTTTCGGAGCTTTTTCCCTGCCGGTTACGAGAAAAACAATCTCCCTGGCATTATTGATGACCTGCCCTGTTATGGTAATGCGTTTCTGCCCTGTTTCAGGATGCGTACCGATCTCGCACCATTCGGGCGAATCCCAAAGTGATAGTTCATGCGGAAAAATGGAAGCCGTGTGTCCGTCATCGCCCATTCCCAGTACCACTACATCAAACTGTGGAATGCCGTTCTCCTTCGGCAGGTTTTCATCAACTACTTTGCGATAATCAGCCAGGGCTTCTTCTGGAGTCAGCTCGCCCCTGATTCTGAAGATATTCTCTGAAGGAACACTAATATGATCAAAAAGATGCACTTTGGTCATCTTGTAATTGCTTTCATCGTTATCCGGTGGCACACACCTCTCATCCCCCCAGAAAAACTTAATTCGATCCCATTTTATGACATCTTTATACTCCTGCGACAGGAGATCAAAAATAGCTTCAGGGGTGCTTCCACCCGACAGGGCAATATTCACCACATCATTTTGCAGAGTGAGCTCTGTCAGGTAATCACCAAAAAAACGGGCAAGTTGTTCTTTAGAGTAAAAAATCTTTGTTTCCATTCATTTTCAATTTAGAGACTGGAACCTGAGGCTGAGGTTAAGGCTGAGGCTGAGGTTAAGGCTGAGGCTGAGGTTGAGGTTAAGGCTGAGGTTGAGGTTAAGGCTGAGGTTGAGGTTAAGGCTGAGGTTGAGGTTAAGGCTGAGGTTGAGGTTAAGGCTGAGGTTGAGGTTGAGAATTCACCACAGATATCACAGATTCTTTGCAAGCAAAGCGGCAGAGCCGAGCGTACACAGATTTATCAATTACCAATGATCAATTACCAATTAACGAATTGACCAATGACGAATTCTTGCAAGGCAAGCGGCGGAGCCGGGCACCGGAACCCGAAACCCGGAACCAGCAACCAAGCAACCAGCAACCAGTAACCAGCAACCAGCAACCAGCAACCAGTAACCAGCAACCAGCAACCAGAATTAACTCTGAACACTGCTCCTCTCAAAGCTCGCAATACAGACCGTCAGATAAATTCTTGCAGGGATAGCGCCAGGTCATATTTCCTTCTATCAGATCGTCACTTTCCTCAGGGCCCCATGAGCCGGCAGGATAGCCGTGAACTTTAATACACGGCTGTTCTTTCCAGGCCTGAAGGATGGGATCAATAAATTTCCAGGCTGCTTCCACTGCATCTCCCCTGGAATAGAGCGTGGGGTCGCCCAGCATACAGTCGAGCAACAAACGCTCATAGGCCGAAGGAAGATATGTATCACCCAGCTCTGAGTAATGAAAATCCATATTCACATCCTGTACCCTGAAACCGGCTCCCGGCACTTTCATCCCAAATTTCAGCAACAATCCTTCATCCGGCTGAATACGAATAACCAATTGGTTCTGCTGACGAATTATAGCAGGATCGTCGGCAAACAGGTGATGCGGAGTCGGCTGATAATGAATAACAATTTCCGTTACCCGGGTGGGCATCATTTTCCCTGTCCTTATGTAAAAAGGAACTCCGGCCCAGCGCCAGTTGTCAATAAAAAACTTCATGGCCACAAAAGTCTCAACCCTCGATTTGGGATCAACGCCTTTTTCCTTGCGATACCCTCTTACCTGTTTCCCACGCATCTGAGCTTCGGTATACTGACCTCGTATCACGTACTTTTCAACCTCATCCTTAGGAATGGGACGTAACGACTGCAATACTTTAACAATTTCATTCCTTATACTTTCTGCATTGATCAGAGCAGGAGGTTCCATTGCTACCAGGCTGGTAAGCAGCAACAAATGGTTCTGTACCATATCCCGCAATGCACCGGATTCTTCATAATATCCTCCACGTCCCTCAACGCCAATATCTTCGGTTGATGTTACTTCTACGTGGTGTATGTAGTTGCGATTCCATAAAGGCTCGTAAATATTATTCGAAAAACGGGTTACCAGAAGGTTTTGCACCGTTTCCTTTCCCAGGTAATGATCAATACGATATATCTGTTCTTCACGGAAATACTCCAAAAGTTCACGATTTAACTTTTTGGCACTTTCAAGATCATGCCCGAAAGGTTTTTCTACAATTAACCGTCTGAATCCATGTTCACTCCAGTTCAGACCCTGATCTGCCAAAAAACGGGGAACCAGCGAATACATACTTGGAGGGGTTGCCAGATAAAAAATGAAGTTCCCTTCACTACCTGTTTCCTTGTCCAGAGCCAGTAGTCGTTCTTTAAATCCTTTGTATTCACTGCCTTCTTTGGTATTAAAAGAATAATAGTAGAGCCGTTTCAAAAAATCATCAAATGCGCCCTCCTTTTTGGAGGAGAACTCACTAATACCCGCTTTCATATTTTCACGGAACTGATCGTCCGACAGCTTTGTTCTGCCCAATCCCAGAACCGAGAATTTCTCCGGCAAGAGTTCTTGTTTATGCAAATCGGCAAGTGCCGGTATAAGTTTACGTTTGGTTAAATCTCCTGATGCTCCGAAAATAACCAGTATGTGATTTTGTGGTTTTCTCATTGTTCTATATTAATTTCCTTAATAATTTGTTATCTCTTCCGACTGATAAATGGAGGCTGAGGCTGAGGCTGAGGCTGAGGTTGAGGTTGAGGTTGAGGCTGAGGTTACGAAAAAGAAAAGGGATTGTTCAGAAAACCGGTTCACATTATAAAATCTGCGGCCATCTGCGCTAATCTGCGAACCAAAATACCCTTGGGGCGGTTGCTTCCAGCTTCCAGCTTATTACTCCCTCGTCCTGTTGAAAAAATGAGGTGAATCTCCCCACTTATCAAACCCCGGCCGCCGGCCAATCATTTCGAGCCTTATTGAAAGGCAGTTTGAGCAATCTTCAGCTCCTTCATCGGTACAGGGTTTATTCTGGTACAACAAATAATTTCTTCTGAGGTTCGATGGGGTAATATTTGGCATGATCACATTGGCGCCTGCCTGAATAGCCTTTTCTCTTCCCATCGGATCAATTGCCTGCATGGCTGTGGTTGCGGCAATATTAATATCAGGCATCATTAAGCGCAATAAAGCTACCATATTGAGGGTTGTGAGAAAGCGTTCCAGCGGTGTCCATAACTCCAAACGCCTGGAGTAAAGCGGTGTATCCTCGTGTTCTATATAAGGCCCCATTCCGACCATATCAACGTCAAAATCTTTAAGGAACAGAAGGTCTCCGGCCAGGTGTTTAAAGGTTTGTCCCGGGAGACCAATCATCACTCCGGTTCCGGTCTGATACCCGGCATCCTGAATAGCCTTCAGACAGTCCAGCCGCTTTCTGAACCGGTGTTTCTCATTATCTGGATGCAATTGCCTGTAAAGCTCTTCATCGGAAGTTTCAATGCGCAAAAGATACCTGTGAGCCCCGCTTTTAAACCAACGCCGATAAGTCTCAGGCGTTTGTTCTCCTAACGAAAGCGTAATGCCTAACCTTCCATTTGTTTTCTCTTTAATCTTTCTGAGCAGCTGATCGATCCTGTCTACAAAAACGGGGTCGTCGCGCTCTCCGGATTGCATTACCAGTGACCCGTAATGATGTTCATACGCAAATGTAGCAGCATCCAGAATGGCATCGTCGGGCAAATCGTAACGCTCAGCATTCTTATTACTTTTTCTGATCCCGCAATAAAAACAATCTTTTGTGCAAATGTTGGAAAATTCTACCAGGCCGCGATAATAAACTTCATTCCCCCGGCTTTTCAACAAGCAATCGCCTGCCAAAGTCAGCAGCTTTTTCTGCTCATCACCTCTCAGAGCCAGCAGTTGCTCAAGGTTCTCAATACTCCACGAACCGGATTCTACTATTTGAAAAATGTCCTTCAATTCGATTTCATTTTAGAAAGACGAAATTAATAAGAAAAATCGATGTTCAATGAGCAATTGTCAATTGAGGCTGAGGTTGAGGTTGAGGTTGAGGTTGAGGTTGAGGTTGAGGTTGAGGTTGAGGCTGAGACTTCACCAAAGGAATCAGGCAGAAGTTTGACAGGCAGAAGGCAGAAGTGATAAATTTTTGAATGACAGGAAGACCCCTTTTGTCATTCTGAGGAGGAACGACGAAGAATCTCACTAAAACACCTGCCGCAGCTTATTCTATTCATAAAATCATTCTGCTACCGGTCTTCAACCGCTCCGCGGTTAATTTCTACCATACTCGTATAATCGCCTATTAACCTATTAACCTACTAACCTATTAACCTACTGACCTATTGACCTACTCCCCCCGTTTCCTGACAAAACTCAAAGAATATCTCTAACAATTAGGGTAACTTTGAGAAAACGATAAACTGGAACAACCATGATCAATAAAAGTCTGCTGGAACCAAAAAGTATCGTCATTGTAGGGGGTTCCGAAGATACAACCAAACCCGGCGGAAAGCTCCTGAAAAACATCCTGGACGGGGGATACAACGGAAAACTCTGCGTCATCAACCCGGGGCGCGACAAAGTGCAGGGAATAACATCATGGAAGACGGTAAACGATATGCCAGAACCCCCCGAACTCGCTATTCTGGCAATTTCAGCCCGACATTGTGTCACTGTTACCGATGAGCTTGCAAAAAAAGGCACAAAAGCTTTTATCGTTATCTCGGCAGGCTTCAGCGAAGACAGCCCCGAAGGCGCTGAACTTGAAGAAGCGTTGAAAAAGAGTGTAGACAAAGTCAACGGAACTTTAATCGGCCCCAATTGCATCGGGGTATTGACCCCGGTTTACAGCGGAATTTTCACATCGCCGGTACCCAAACTCGACCCCAAAGGCTGCGATTTCGTCTCCGGCTCCGGCTCTACAGCGGTTTTCATTCTGGAATCGGCTTTGCCTAAAGGACTCACTTTTTCATCCTTAATTACAGTGGGCAACAGCGCCCAACTTGGTATTGAAGAGGTGCTGGAATATTGGGACAACGCGTATGAACCAGGTAAAAGCTCCAACATCAAACTTATCTATGTAGAAAACATTAAAAATCCCGACAAACTCCTCAAACATGCTTCGTCGCTTGTGCGTAAGGGATGTCGCATTGCAGCTATAAAATCGGGGATTACCGAAGCCGGACAAAGAGCAACAGCTTCGCACACAGGAGCCATGGCCAGTGCCGACTCGGCAGTAGAGGCGCTTTTCCGGAAAGCCGGTATTGTAAGGTGTTTCGGACGGGAAGAACTGACCACGGTAGCTTCGGTATTTAATTATCCAAAGCTGGAAGGAAAAAATCTGGCCATCATAACCCATGCCGGTGGTGCCGGGGTTATGCTTACCGATGCCCTGTCGGGAGGAGGCCTCAACATACCCCCGATAGAAGGAAAGGCGCACAACGATATTCTTGATATTTTAAATCCAGGGGCATCTGCTTCTAACCCCATTGACATACTGGCCACGGGAACTGCCGAACAACTGGGAAAAGTCATCGAATATTGCGACAATCAAATGGATGACATCCATGGTATGATCGTCATTTTTGGCAGTACAGGCCTCTCCCGTGTCTTTGATGCTTACGAAATGATTCACGAAAAGATGAAGCAATGCCGTAAACCGGTATTCCCGATTCTTCCTTCTGTCACCAGCGCCCGGGAAGAAGTCGAATTCTTCCTGTCGCACGGACACATCAACTTCCCTGATGAAGTAGTCCTTGCCAGGGCGCTCACCAGCATTAATCAGACGCCGGAGCCCGCCGATGAAGACATTTTCAGGGAAGGGATCGATATACCGGCCATTCGGTCTGTTATTGAAGAAGCTCCGGAAGGATTCCTGGATCCCGCAACAATCAATGACCTGTTACAGGCCGCAGGAATTCCCGTTGTTCAGGAAGGTGTCGCTACATCAAAAAAAGAATTGATGTCACTTGCTAAAGAATTTGGCTACCCGCTTGCAATAAAAGTAATAGGACCTGTACACAAATCGGATGTCGGGGGCGTAACACTAAATATTAAGTCAGATGCACACCTGCTATCGGAATTCCGTCGGATGCGAAAAATCAAAGGTGTAAAATCAGTTCTGGTACAGAAGATGCAAACAGGCACCGAGCTCTTCATCGGGGCAAAATATGAGCCAACCTTTGGCCATGTCATCCTGTGCGGACTTGGCGGCATCTTTGTCGAAGCCCTGGGCGATCACTCCCACGGTCTGGCCCCTCTCACCTTCAACGAAGCCTGGTCGATGGTACGCAGTCTCAAGAGTTACCCCATTCTTCAGGGATTCCGGGGACAGGAAGGCATCAACGAGGAACAATTTGTAGAGATCATTGTCCGTCTGTCCACCCTGTTGCGCTTTGCCACCGAAATTAAAGAGATGGACCTGAATCCCCTGATAGGCAACAAAAAGGAAATAAGGGTAGTGGATGCGAGAATGAGGGTGGAGAAAGGCTGAGACTCAGGCTAAGGCTAAGGCTAAGGCTAAGGTTGAGGCTTAGGTTGAGGTTGAGGCTGAGAATTCACCATATAAGACATATAAGAACATAGAAGATAAGGTTGCATCAAAGATGAACCAGATTCTTTGTAAGCAAAGTGGCAGAGCTGAGTGTACACAGATTATTCAATGATCAATAA
>NZ_AHZV01000039.1 GCF_000250735.1 Anaerophaga thermohalophila str. Valhall | reverse complement strand
GAAAACTTATGAATAAAGCTGGTTAAGATAATTCATCCGTATAAAATTTATTATTTAGGTCGGATGGAACTCGCATGCAACAACTTATACATGTTCTCTTGTGGCAATCATTGCCATGCTCGTTTCTACAATCCCGCGCCTGCCGCAGCTCCGCAGCTTATTCTATTCATAAAATCATTCTGCTACCGGTCTTCCACCGCTCCGCGGTTAATTTCTATCACCTACTCGCCTAATCACCTAATCGCCTATTAACCTATTGACCTACGGACCTACTGCCCTAATACCCCAATTCCCTGCCTTGCGCCCTATTCACTTTAGGCCATCCTACCTTTCTACCCTTCCGCCCTTCCACCATTACTCCCTGTCCTCTGCTTTATTGCCTCCGTGATTTGTTATAGCCGTCGATGGCCTTTTTGACCGAGCCATAGCGGATGAGCAGGTCCTGGGCAGTTTCCTGGTCCAGACTTAGCTCTTCCATGAGCATGTGAGTGCCACGATTGATGAGTTTTCGGTTGTTGAGCTGCATATTAACCATCTTGTTTCCCTTCACTTTTCCAAGTTTGATCATCAGGGTAGTCGTGATCATGTTAAGGATCATTTTCTGGGCAGTACCGGCCTTGAGACGTGTACTTCCGGTAATGAATTCCGGCCCCACTATTGCCTCGATGGGAAATTCGGCAACCCTGGCAATGTCGGAATCCGGGTTGCAGGTGATACAACCTGTAAGGATGCCGTTTTTTCTGGCTTTGCGTATCCCGCCGATGACATAAGGTGTCGTTCCTGAAGCAGCAATACCAATTACTGTATCGAGTTTGCTGATGTTGTATTTTTTCAATTCTTCCCATGCCATGTGAGGATCGTCTTCTGCATCTTCAACAGCTTTTCTGAGAGCAACGTCGCCCCCTGCTATGAGCCCGATGACTAATGTATCGGGGACCCCGAAAGTAGGCGGTAATTCCGAAGCATCGAGTACCCCGAGACGTCCACTGGTTCCTGCCCCAAGATAGAAAAGCCGTCCTCCCTGCTTCATCCTGTCTATGATGCGGACTATTAGTTGCTCAATTTGAGGAAGTGCTTCCTTTACTGCGATATGCACTTTGGCGTCCTCTTCATTGATACTCCGTATGAGATCGGCTACTTCCATTTTCTCAAGGTCTTTGAATCTCGACGGTGACTCGGTAATGCTAAGCGTGAATTTGTTCTTATCAGACATTGTATTGTTGTTTATTAAAATCAAAAATTGTATTCTTTGGCATTATTGCCGGGCGTGATAATCCATCAGTCCGGGCATCGGGTCTTTAATGATCTTTCCGGGGGTGAGGTTTCTGGATTTCAGACTTTCTTTCAATATCTTATCAAAGTAAAAGGCAATACTTCCGGTGAAATGTACCGGCAGGGATTGGGCTTTTTTATATTGTAAAACATTTCGTACCAGGAATTCATCAAAAGCATCCCTGACCAGTGCATAGAGAGAGGGATGTGAGATGTGATCGGAGATAAATTTGGTAAAGCCGGCCGCATACCGGTTTGGGAAAGGTTGCTTGTATATGTGATCCAGAATTTCGGCAGCATTGGTTTTAAAAGTGTCAAAGAACAGCTGGGTTATATCCTTTGGAAGTTGATTTTTTAGGATATCTGACAACAACTTTTTTCCTATTACTGCGCCGCTGCCTTCATCTCCGAGGATGAATCCCAGGGGAGATACATTTTCTATAATACGTGTGCCATCATAATGGCATGAATTGGAGCCGGTACCCAAAATACATGCAATTCCTTCGTTATCCGCGCAAAGCGCATGCGCAGCAGCCATCAGGTCGCTTTCCACTTCGAGGTGACCGGTTTCAAAAAACCGGTCCAGTGCATTGCGGGCTGTTTTGTTGATCTCGGGGTTGGCACAACCCGCGCTGTAAAAGAAGATTGAATCAAACTTGCGCCGTTTGTCATTAAATTCTTCCTTCAATGTGCTGATTATGGTATCTTCGTCCTGATAATACGGGTTGATCCCCCTGGTCTGGATAAATTTTTTTTCTCCATTCCCCTTGTCGAGAAGACACCATGTGGTTTTTGTTGATCCACTGTCGGCAATGAGTATCATACTGCGAAAGTTGTATTATATATTTCACTTTTGAATGGCAAAGGTACTAAAAAATGTTTAGTTTTTCATATCATATAAGATGTATTACAAATTTTTGTTTCTTTAAAAATTGTTTCTAATTTTGAACTCCGATTAAAGATGTAATTTACGAATAAATAATTGCTAAAGGGGAAAAATGTCTGTTTCTCAGTGATTTTGGGAGTATTGTTGAATTGTTTTTTTTATTATTTGAACCGCTGGAAAAACGGGAGATAAATCCCTTTAGAATGTGTCAAATGTTAAATTTTAACCTGATCTGTTCATTAATTTTCGTTATGATTATTGTAATACGAATTTCATTAACAGATCGCGGTAGTCTCTTTTTAAAAAATCAGGCATGCGAATTGGCTTAGCTTATAAAGTATTGTTGATGTTCTTTGTTTTCTTTCCGGGAATAGAAAACATTGCTTTCTCACAATTGAACCCAAAGGAAAAAAGATGGGCCGAAAAGGTGATGGAGGACATTTCTCCTTCGTCCGAATTGTTCAGAGGATGGAACTATCTTGGTCGGATGGAAGTTGATTCTGTTGCCGTTGACCAGGATAATAAGCGTGCGGAGATTTACCTCTCTCCGCATGTTGTCAGAATCCCGGTAAGGCATGTCTGGCTTGATCACTTAAAGTATAACATACATAACAATCTGCGAAGGCGTTTCAGAGATTACAGCATTGAACTTTATTGCGAGGGGCGTCCCCTGGAAGATTATATCCCGGTATATTATTATAATGGTATCCCCGACTCGTTGCGGCTGAAATCACCCTCTCTTCGTCAGCCTCTGGCAGAGAATATTTCGGAACCGGATTTTCCGGAAGGCCTGAGCAATAATAACATTGCTTTGTGGGCCAGTCATGGTTATTATTACGAGGCCGAACTCGACCGATGGGAATGGCAACGTGCCCGTTTGTTCGGAACGGTCGAAGATATTTATCCTTTTACATTTACGAGGAATTTTCTTGTCCCGATGCTGGAAGATGCCGGAGCTACTGTTTTTCTTTCCCGTGAACGTGATACTCAGGTGAATGAAGTGATTGTTGATAATAATCGCTCTACGGGTAACAGTGAATTGGTAGTGAACGATGGAAACGGTCAATGGATTGAAAGCGACCGAACGGGGTTTGCTCCAAAGGATACACTCTTTCCCGGGGAAAATCCTTTTGCGTCGGGCTCTTACCTGAAAATGGAGGTATCACCCGAGGCAGGCGGGACGTTGAAATATGTTCCCGAAATTCCTGAAAAAGGCGAATATGCCGTTTATATTTCCTGGGGAAAAGAAGAAAATGCACTGACCAATGTTCCCTGTATTGTGAATCATTCGGGCGGGGAGACCCGTTTTTCTTTGAATCAACAGATGGGATACGCCACCTGGGTTTACCTGGGTACATTCCATTTTCAGGCCGGAAAGAATCCCGGTCAGGGTTCTGTAACAATCGTTACGCCCAAAAACTCCACAGGTGTGGTTTCAGCCGATGCGGTTCGTTTCGGGGGTGGCATGGGCAATGTAGCCCGTCGTCCTTCCGGAGCTTATATTCCGAGGCAGTGGTCGCTGAAAGACGGGCAAACCCATTCTCACCGGCTTGAGCGTAAAGACTCCATAAAATATACATACAAATTGAGCGGCAAGCCTCGCTGGATGGAAGCCGGACGATACCAGCTTCAGTACGCGGGAATGCCCGACTCTATTGTTTATAGTCTTAACGACAATAAGAACGACTACAACGATGATTACCAATCACGTGGCGAATGGGTCAACTATTTGATGGGGCGTCCCAATGGTCCTACAGGTGCAAGGGATGTGGAGGGTTTGAATATTCCTGTTGATCTGGCTTTCGCTTTTCATACCGATGCAGGCACTACACCAGGCGACTCTGTTATTGGCACCCTCGGAATATACAGTAGTGAACGCGATGACGGATTGTTTCCGGATGGCACTTCTAAACTAGCCAGCCGCGATCTGACCGATATGATTCAGTCGCAAATTGTATCCGATGTCAGGCTGAGTTTTAAAGATGAGTGGACCAGACGTGCCATGTGGGACAGACAATATTCTGAGGCCTGGCGACCTAATGTTCCCACCATGTTGCTGGAACTCTTGTCGCATCAGAATCCGGCCGATATGAAATACGGTCTTGACCCGCGTTTTCAGTTTACCGTTGCCAGAGCCATCTATAAGGGGATGGCACGTTTTCTGGCAGCACGCGAGGGCCGGCGGGTGATTATAAAACCGCTTCCGCCCGATAATATGGCACTGGAAATTGTGGATGGAAAAAAAGTAAAAATCAGCTGGAGTCCGGTCAAAGACCCGCTGGAGCCTTCGGCTGTACCAACCGGATACAAAGTTTACCAAAGAATTAATGATAACGGCTTTGATAATGGCATTTATACCACCGATACATCCCTGGTGATAGAGCTGGACGAATATGAAACCATTTACAGTTTTAAAGTAAGAGCTTTGAATGAAGGTGGTCAGAGCTTCCCCGGCGAAATCCTTGCGGTTTCTTTAAACCGGAATTCCACTGATCCGGTGCTCATTGTTAATGCTTTCGACAGGGTGGCACCTCCTGCTTTTACCGATGGTAATGTAACCGGTGTTGCATGGTGGAAAGACGAAGGTGTGCCCTGGCACAGGGATATGAGTCATGTTGGCCGGCAATACGACTACGACCGCTCTTCTCCATGGCTCGACGACGACAGCCCCGGCAATGGTGCCAGCTATGCCGATATGGAAGGGAAAATTATTCCCGGAAATAATTTTGATTTTGTTTTTTGTCACGGGCAAGCCATCCGGGATGCCGGTTATTCTTTCGTTTCTGTGAGCGATGAGGTGTTCGCGAAAAAGAACTTTAATGTTGCTCCTTATTTTGCTGTCGATTTGATCTATGGGGAAGAAAGAGGTACTCCGGCTTTGTTTAACCGGCGGCATAAAGATTACCGGGTTTTAACCTCCGGGGTTCAGGAGAATCTGAAAAGATTTGTATCCGAAGGCGGTAACGTTCTGATTTCCGGTGCTTACATCGGTACCGACGCGGTAGAAAACAACGATACTCTGGCCATCGATTTTGCCAAAAAGTATCTCCATTACCGCTGGATGACCAATCATGCCGACAATACAGGTGAACTGATGGTGACAGACAAAGCCTCAGCTTTTTTCATGCCGTCTCTCAGCTATAATGCCGGTTATCATCCTCATATTTATAGGGTGGAAGCACCTGATGGCATTGAACCCGCAGGTGATGGTGCCTTCCGGATATTCAGGTACACCGCCGGTAAAGTAAGTGCCGGTGTGGCTTATTCGGGAAGCTACCGGAGCGTTGCACTGGGGTTTCCGTTTGAAGCGGTGTCCGACCACAAAGAACGAAACAAATTGATGAAGGATATATTGAATTTTTTTCAGAACAATTAATTCACAACAGATTGTTATACGGGCAACCGGCTGGTCGGTCGATTGGTCCTTTTCAGTGTTCGTAAGGACTCCCCGACATTTTGATTTGTAACAAAAAACAACCAGATTATATGAGCAAAATTGCATGTTTTTTACCGGTGGCCGAAAAGGCCGATCTGAAACAAACCATTAATGAACTGAAGGCTTCTGATGAGGTTTCGGAAATTAATGTAATGGTAACTCCCGAAAACCGTGAAGTTGTTCTGCCTGAAGGGGTGAAGCCTCTTGAAGTACCTGCTCTTAATTCGACTGCCATGGTAAGGGAGATTGCAAACCGCAGCCATAGTGCTGACTTCATTTTATTGTACACCAAATCGTTACCACTGAAGCTTGGCGCTTTTTCGGTTGCACGCATGGTTCAGGCAGCTGAATATACCCGGGCGGGGATGGTTTATTCCGACTATTATGCGCTGAAAGAGGGGAAAATGACCAATCATCCCGTGATTGATTATCAGGATGGGAGTTTACGTGATGATTTCAATTTCGGCTCTCTTCTTCTTCTTTCTGCTCCGGCGGTTAAGGAAGCAGTCGGAAGGATGAACGAAGAATTCAGTTTTGCCGGTCTTTATGACCTGCGGCTGAAAATATCCCAAAATCATAAACTCTTCCGTTTGCCGGAATTTTTGTATACCGAAATGGAAACCGATACCCGCCGTTCCGGTGAAAAAATTTTTGATTACGTGGACCCCAAAAACAGGGAAGTTCAGTTAGAGATGGAGAAAGCCTGTACACTGCACCTGAAAGATATTGGCGGATACCTTGAACCTCGATTTAAAGCGGTGAAATTCGAAGAAGCCGATTTTCCGGTCGAGGCATCGGTGGTTATTCCTGTACGAAACAGGGCGAAAACCATTGAGGACGCGGTGCGATCTGTTTTCAGTCAGAAAGCTTCCTTCAGCTTCAATTTAATTATTGTGGATAACCATTCAGATGACGGGACTACTGATATCCTTAAAAAGCTCGCCGGAGAGGACGATCGTTTGATACATCTGATCCCGGAACGCAAAGATCTTGGTATTGGCGGGTGCTGGAACATGGCCATTATGCACGAATCGTGCGGTAAATTTGCCATCCAGCTCGATAGTGATGACCTTTATGCCGATGATAAAGTAATACAAACCATTGTGGATGCTTTTTATGAGCAAAACTGCGCAATGGTGATCGGGTCTTACCAAATGGTTAACTTCAAGCTGGAAGAGATACCTCCCGGACTTATCGACCATAAGGAATGGACGCCGGAAAACGGACGTAACAATGCGCTACGAATTAACGGACTGGGAGCACCCCGGGCTTTTTATACACCCGTATTGCGGAAGATAAGAGTGCCAAATGTAAGCTATGGAGAAGATTATGCAGTGGGGCTGGCAGTGTCGCGCGATTATCAGATTGGACGAATATATAAACCGCTTTACATGTGTCGGCGCTGGGAGGATAATTCCGATGCATCACTTGATATTGTAAAGATGAATAATCACAATTTCTATAAAGACAGAGTGAGAACAATGGAGTTGTGGGCACGAATTGAAAAAAACCAAAAACGATCATGATCAACCAAATAACTGAAAACAAGGTGTTAAAGGAAAAGGTAAATGAATTGATTGATGATCAGCTTGCTAACTGGCCGTTGGCCCGTGACAATTATGCCGGTCTGAAGGAGGTGAAAACCCGTACGTTGCACATGAGTCCTTCAACAGAAATGCGGGTTCAGTTCAATCCGGGACGTATCCGCTCCTCGGCGGCTAAAGTGGATCCAAAATCGATCAAAGAGCGGAAATGTTTTTTATGTTCCGGAAATTTGCCTGCCGAACAAAAAGGGGTTGATGTTGGGGATTATAAAATTCTGGTTAATCCTTACCCTATCTTTTCGAGGCATCTGACTATCCCTCACAGGGAGCATATTGACCAGCGAATTGAAGGACGTCTCGCAGATATGTTGATGATTGCCCGTGAACTTCCAGGCTTTGTGCTGTTTTACAATGGTCCGCGATGCGGAGCCAGTGCACCCGATCACTTTCATTTTCAGGCCGGCAATAAAGGGTTCCTTCCCATTGAAGAGGAATATCGTTTGCATCCCGGGAAATCGTTGCTTTTAGACAGAAAAGAAATTAAAGTACACAGCGTAGAGAATTATTACAGAAAGACGCTTGTCCTTGAAAGCAACAATGAAAAATTGCTTGAAAACTGGTTTTCGAGAGTTTTCCGATTTTTGGGGAAACTTCAAAAATACGAACAGGAACCTATGTTGAACATTCTTTGCTCATGGGAACATAATTTCTGGAGGGTTATTGTTTTCCCGCGCAGAGAACATCGTCCCCGTCAGTTTTATGCCAAAGGAGCAGAACAGGTATTGTTAAGTCCGGCATCGGTCGATTTTGGAGGTGTACTGATCACCCCACGGGAAGAGGACTTTGAAAAACTGAATAAGGATTTAGTCGCCGATATTTTCCATCAGGTTACGCTGGATGAGGATTCGTGGCATCTGGTGAAACTTATTTTTAATACCTGAAGACAGGGAGCATAGGGCAGAGAGCATGGAGAAGAGAGCACGTCGGGTGGATCAGGCGGCATTGAGCATATAACCTCCTGAGAATATTAGTTCGGGCTAAAAGCCCGACCTGGTTGAACTTAACGGTAACGCCTTGAGAAAAGAGAGACAAAAGTTGGTTTTCGCCCTGTAAGGGCAGGTGAGGATGGGGCCGAAACTTGTGGTATGCAGCATGGATCGGGAAATTCCCTTTCAGTGGCCTTTGGCCCTTGACGTGAAACAGTTTTAAAGTTAAATGGATTATCATGAAAAATTTACAACCAAATATTGAAGTTGGGGTATTGTTTGCCCCCGAATTTTCGTTTCAGCTCGAAGGCCCGTTCCGCTTAAGGGCTTCCGGTGAAATATATGAAGGCAAAGGTCATGCTTCTTACCACAACGGAGCGTTCAGAATTTTGATCAATAATCGCGAGATCAGTGCAGAACTTCCTGTTGAACTGGAACCTGTTGATTACGAAAAGAGCAGTTTCGAACTGAAGGATGTGGTCATAGGCATTAATTTCCATTGGGAGCGTAAAGAAGATCAGCGTTTTAAGGGAACATTGCGTATCATCAGAGAAGAAGGGCATCTTACAGCCGTTAATCGCCTGCCTTTGGAAGATTATCTGGTGAGTGTCATTTCTTCCGAGATGAGTGCAACTTCGTCGCCTCAATTGCTTAGAGCCCATGCTGTTATATCACGCAGTTGGCTGATAGCACAGAAAGAGAAGGAACAAAAACTGAAAGAGACCGGCAACTACGAAACTGTTATGGAGAGTCCCGGCGAGCGAATAAAATGGTACGACCGTGAAGACCATCTTAACTTTGATGTGTGTGCCGATGATCATTGTCAACGCTATCAGGGAATTACACGGGCGTCGACCAAAGAAGTGGAGGCGGCTATTGCCGATACTTTTGGTGAAGTGCTGGTTTACAATAACACGATATGTGATGCACGGTTTTCCAAGGCCTGTGGTGGTATTTCCGAATTGTTCGAAAATGTTTGGGAACCGGTAAATCATCCATATCTTACAAAAGTGATTGACAATGATGTGCCTCCTGAAGGTTACAAACTTGATTTGAAGGATGAAGAAGCTGCCCGTGCGTGGATTACCGGTAATCCGGCCGCGTTCTGTAATACCCATGACAAAGAAGTGCTTTCGCAGGTGTTGAACGATTACGACCAGGAAACCGCCGATTTTTACAGGTGGAAGGTGACGCTTACCCAGGAAAAGGTGAGGGAATTACTGAAGAAGAAAGTGAATCTTGACCTCGGAGAAATTCTGGACATGGTGCCTATTGAACGGGGTGAATCGGGACGCCTTATCCGTCTTAAAATTGTCGGAACAGAAGGAGAATTAACCATTGGTAAAGAGCTTGAGATACGTAAAGCTCTTTCGGAATCTCACTTGTACAGCTCTGCCTTTATCGTTGAGAAGGAAGGAGAAGAAGGGCGCGTCCCGTCGTCATTCACACTCATCGGAGCCGGCTGGGGACATGGTGTTGGTCTCTGTCAGATTGGAGCCGCCGTTATGGGTGCTAAAGGTTATTCCTACCAGGAAATATTGAAGCATTATTTCAGAGGTGCTCAACTGGAAAAACGTTATTAATTCCACCTGATATGCAAAATAAAAGGTTGATTTTGAGGAAACAGAAGGGCTGAACGGCGCATTGTTATTGATACATCCGGGCGTACATCCCGACAGAAAGGATAAATTTTATAACCACCTTGCTGAAATAATTGACGAGCTTCGCAATCGTGGTTATTGTTTTGAGAAATTATAAAAGATGCCTGAAGTCCAACATCTAAAATCTAATCGTCTAATAATCTGATATATGGGTTCAAAAAACCGTTCACCCTGGAGTTGGGTTCCGACACTGTACTTTGCACAAGGCATTCCGTACGTCATAGTGATGACCGTTTCGGTTATTATGTATAAGCGGCTTGGAATATCCAATGCCGATATCGCGCTTTATACCAGTTGGCTTTATTTGCCATGGGTCATAAAGCCACTTTGGAGTCCTGTAGTCGATCTGTTAAAGACCAAACGTTGGTGGATCATAATGATGCAAATGTTAGTAGGTGCCGGTCTGGCAGGCGTGGCTTTTACCATTCCTGTGCCCGATTTTTTTCAGTATACTCTGGCATTTTTCTGGTTGCTGGCTTTCAGTTCGGCCACACATGATATCGCTGCCGACGGCTTTTATATGCTGGCACTCGACGAACACAAACAAGCTTACTTTATTGGTATCAGGAGCACTTTTTATCGTGTGGCTATGATCACCGGTCAGGGATTGCTCATTATTCTGGCAGGCTTTTTCGAAACTTACACCGGTCTTGATCCTGTTGAATTTAATGTTCATGCACGTCCCGATCTTCCTGCACAAATAGAGATTCCCGAATTCGAAAAGTCAGTGGAATCTGACGAAATGGCCTTTGTGCTAACAAATGATGAGATTCATATTTCGACTCAAAAGGCCTCTCCCGAAACAATCGACAGTATTAAACAATGGGCTGTGAATCAGAACCTGAAAAACGGGTTCGTAATTCCGGAAGCAAAGAAAAAGACAAAAGCGGAGACCGGATGGTTTGCAACCCACGTATCAGGACCTTTGAAAGAAAAGCTGAGAGGAGCCTTTGGTCGCGATGAGGTGGTAGAAGCATCACTCCGGCCCGGAAATATCGGGCTTGTCGGAGTCCGTCTGACCAGGTCGCCTGAGGATGATGAGGAAGTCGCTCTGAATACGGGAATCAGAAGAGGCGATGAGAGTATTAAGCTGATAGAGGGGGAGCGCATTGTTGTGGATAAATCCAACTGGCAGAAGACAGCCTGGATCGTTATTCAGCTCGACCCGAAACTGGAAGAGCATTCTTCGGCCTGGTATGAAGGCCGGTCGGGTAATATTCCGCTGGCCTGGACGATCACCTTCTTCATTTTGGCCGGTTTGTTTTTCGTTTTCTTTGTCTATCACCGGTTCATTTTGCCGCGCCCCGACTCTGATAAGGCAGTGACTCAGGGAGAAGGAGAGAATATGTTTACAGAGTTCTTCGCTACTTTTAAATCCTTTTTCGTGAAAGAAAATATAGGCCCGGCACTGGCATTCTTGCTGTTGTTCAGGCTTGGGGAGTCACAGATAGTGAAGCTGGCCTCGCCATTTATGCTGGATGCCCGTGAAATAGGAGGCCTGGGACTTACAACAGGCGATGTTGGACTGATTTACGGGACAATAGGCATTCTTGCATTGACGCTGGGCGGAATTTTAGGTGGTTTGGTAGCATCTAAGCAAGGTCTTAAATACTGGATTTGGCCCATGGCTTTTGCAATGAATATTCCCAATGTAGTATTTGTATATCTCTCGTATGCTACCCCGCAAAGTATGTGGCTCATTTCAGGATCGGTAGCTCTTGAACAGTTTGGCTACGGATTTGGGTTTACCGCATATATGCTGTATATGATTTACTTTGCTGCCGGCAGCCACAAAACAGCTCATTATGCCATTTGTACAGGGCTGATGGCCCTGGGAATGATGATCCCCGGTATGATCTCGGGGTGGATTCAGGAAATTGTAGGCTACCAGAATTTCTTTATCTGGGTGGTGATTTGTACCATCCCGGGGTTTATTATTATTAAGTTTCTGAAGATCGATCCTACTTTCGGCATTAAGAAAAAAAATGTAGACCAATAGAGATTAAGGCTGAGGTTAAGGTTGAGGCTGAGGTTAAGGTTGAGGCTGAGGTTAAGGTTAAGGTTGAGGTTGAGAGGCAACACAGATTACACAGATGAACACAGATTTGATGTTGATACAAAAAAAATAATACAGAGGGAATCGTGCATTTGGGCTATCGCTGTAAGGGAGCAGGGGTGTGCAAAATTTTCGTTCCCGGTTCCGAGTTTCTAACTTTTGCCTTCTGCCTTTTGCCTTCTGCCTTCTATCTCTGTATTCTCTATGGTGAATTCTTAACCTCAACCTCAGCCTTAACCTCAGCCTCAACCTCAACCTCAACCTTAATTTTAGCCTTAGTCTCCAAAACTATTTACTATGTTACGAAAAATAGCCATTCTTTCAACTCTGATGCTTCTTACCGTTTCGATACAGGCAGGAGAGTATCCCAAGCGTGAGATGCGCGCCATCTGGATTGCAACTGTTGCCAATATTGACTGGCCGTCAAAACCCGGTCTGTCGGTGGATATGCAACAAGATGAAATGACAGGACTTTTCGACCTGGCCAAAGAGTATAACCTGAATACAGTGATTTTTCAGGTTCGACCGGCCACAGATGCATTTTTCCCTTCAGATTTGGAACCCTGGTCGCAATGGCTGACAGGGGAACAGGGGAAAGCACCCGATCCGTTCTATGACCCGTTGCAATTTGCCATTGATGAGTGTCGCAAGCGGGGTCTGGAACTTCATCTGTGGCTCAATCCATACCGTGCAGTAGTTGATACAGCCATGGCTTCAATTTCGGATGATCACCCGGTTAACAAACATCCTGAATGGTTCGTGACGTATGGCAAAGCCCGTTATTTCAACCCCGGTCTCCCCGAAACAAGAAACCATGTGGCCACTGTTGTGGCTGATGTCCTGAAACGGTATGATGTGGATGCCCTGCATTTCGACGATTATTTTTATCCCTACCGGATTGCCGGGGAAGAATTTCCCGACCAGGAGGCTTTTGAGAAGTATCCGCGTGGTTTCGCCGCAGATGAAAAGGACGACTGGCGACGTGAAAATGTCGATATGATCATTAAACAGTTGCATGATACCATTGAGGCCGTAAGACCAACCGTAGCTTTTGGTATCAGTCCTTTTGGTGTCTGGCGTAACCAGTCTGATGATCCGCGCGGATCGGCAACCAGAGCCGGGCAAACCAACTACGATGATTTGTATGCCAATATTCTGAGATGGCAGAAAGAGGGCTGGATTGATTACATTACGCCACAAATTTACTGGCACATCGGGAAGGAAGTAGCCGACTATGCCGTCATTGCCGACTGGTGGAGTAAAAATGCACTGGGCTGCCGTCTTTATGTAGGTCAGGCTTTTTATCGTATCGACCGCGATTCAAACGACCGGGAATGGCGGTCATCACGCCAGATAATTAAGCAAATTAAGCTGAACCGCACCTATCCGAATATTGACGGCAGTATGTTCTTCAGCGCAAAATCTCTCAGGAACAATCCCCGTCGCCTGAAGGAGAAACTGCTCAGGCGTCCCTTCCGTTACGAGGCATTGGCACCGGTTAATCCGAGAGTCGAACAAATCACACCCGGTGTGCCGCAGAATCCCGTGATTGAGCTTGATAACGACTCGGTTCGTATGAGTTGGGAACCAGGGAGAAATAATGAGGTTTTTGTAATCTACAAATTTAAATATGGTAAAGCTGCCAGTAACGAAAATGCTGAAAATATTTTTGCCGTTACCGGAGAGAACGAACTGACGGTGGAAGTCACCCGTGAAACCAATCCGCGTAAGTATTATTTTGTAATTTCGGCGCTGAGCCCGACCAATATTGAATCGGTGGTTGAATATTTTAAAGATATCAGCCTCAGCCTTCCCCAATAAAAATGTTCCAAAAAGAAAATACAGATGAGCACAACACTTGTATTGTTAGTTATTCTCGGTTTTTTTACCGCGCTTTTTCTTATTTCGTGGTTTTCGTCGCGTAACAGCGACAGCGAAACATTTTTTACCGGCAACCGAAAATCGCCATGGTACCTGGTAGCGTTCGGGATGATTGGTGCCACAATATCCGGTGTTACATTTATTTCAGTTCCCGGGGAGGTAGGGAGCAGTGCATGGAGTTATTTTCAGTTTATTTTGGGCAATTTTGTCGGTTACTGGATTATTGCGTTGGTTTTGTTGCCCCTTTATTACAAGCGAAACCTGGTATCCATTTATACTTATCTTGATCAGCGGTTTGGTCTTCGTTCGTACAAAACCGGTTCTTTTTCTTCATACTTTCCCAGACTATCGGGGCTTCATTCCGGCTCTACCTCGTGGCCGGGGTGCTGCAAATATCATTTTTCGATGCTTTGGGCGTTCCTTTCTGGGTAACTGTGCTAACCACTATAACACTTATATGGCTGTACACTTTTAAAGCAGGGATAAAAACCGTGGTATGGACCGATACCTTACAGACACTGTTTATACTTGTTTCAGTAATTGTGACAATTGTGGTTGTGCTTAATCAGTTGGATATGGGATTTGGCGAGATGGTTGCAACCATTAGCAATCATCCTTATAGTAAAGTGTTCGACTGGAACTGGCAATCGGGAACTAATTTCTTCAAGCAGTTTATTGCAGGTATTGGCATTACCATAGTGATGACTGGTCTGGATCAGAACATGATGCAGAAAAATCTGACCTGTAAGAACCAGAAAGAGGCTCAGAAGAATCTTTTTTGGTTTAGCTTCTCTTTTGTAGCTACCAATTTGTTGTTTCTGGGATTGGGTGTATTGCTTTATCATTATGCCGAACAAATGGGAATTGGTATTCCTGAACGTACAGATGATATGTTTCCCCTGCTGGCTATAAAATATTTTGGGACAGCTGTCGGCGTTTTCTTCCTTCTGGGAATTACCGCAGCTGCCTATTCGAGTGCCGATTCATCGTTAACAGCACTTACCACCGCTTTTTGTATCGATTTTCTTAAGGTCAATCCGAAATTACCCTCCACCGAAAAAACAAGGATCAGAGTACACATCACCTTTTCATTTATAATGTTTTTGGTGATTGTTTTGTTCCGCATCATTAATGACGAAAGTGTTGTTAATTCTGTTTTCACAGCGGCCGGTTACACTTACGGCCCCCTGCTGGGATTGTTCACTTTCGGAATTTTGACAAAGAGGAGCACCCATGACCGTTACGTCCCTTACATCAGTGTTTTGTCTCCGGTTTTGTGCTATATTATCAGCAGCAACTCCGAAAGATGGCTTGGGGGGTAT
Source organism: Anaerophaga thermohalophila str. Valhall (assembly GCF_000250735.1). Lineage (GTDB taxonomy): Bacteria > Bacteroidota > Bacteroidia > Bacteroidales > Marinilabiliaceae > Anaerophaga > Anaerophaga thermohalophila_A. The sequence goes on along the minus strand of NZ_AHZV01000039.1, from coordinate 21,910 downwards.
CAGTTTGGATTTGAATTATTACTTTTAAATGGTTTTTTGGTGTTTGCGGGATTGTGGATTTTTTCCAGGAAAAAGGATTAAACACAGAGACGCAATGGCGCAAAGTTTCTTTTATGAGAGTGTTGTGGTGTTGTAACCAATTGATAATGATTAAAAGGTTTTGTATATTAAAATTCAGTATATCAGTATTATATAAATCATCTTAAACCTAACAACCTAACAACCTAACAAACTAACAACCTAACAAACCTAACAAACCTAACAAACCTAACCTGGATAAACCAGAACCAAACAAATTTATACATTATCTGTCGCAGCTCCGCAGCTTTTTGTTTTTCTTTTTACATAATTCTACCGTTCTGTCGCCGCTCCGCGGCTATTAATTGTGATAATACTAAAACCGCGGAGCGGTAACAGAGCGGTAACATTACCAATAAATTCAGTAACAATTAACCGCGGAGCGGTGATAGAGCACTAATATCAATTATCAATGACCAATTATCAATAACCAATTATCAATGACCAATTACCAATGACTAATGACTAATTACCAATGACTAATGACAATATTTTGCCAAAAAATACAACAAAATCAGGGGTAAGGTACTAACAACCTAACAACCTAACAACCTAACAATCTAACATTCTAACATTCTAACAATCTGTTAATTGATTTAATCTATGAAAAAATCTGAAAGATACCTGGCACTCGACGTCCTTCGGGGTATGACCATCGCTTTGATGATAACGGTAAATACACCGGGCAGCTGGCAATATGTTTATGCACCGCTTCGCCATTCCAGTTGGCACGGCTGCACACCTACCGACCTGGTTTTCCCTTTCTTTCTTTTTGTGGTTGGTGTTTCTATGTTTTTCTCTTTTGCCAAATACGGCAATACGCTCAATAAAGCATCCTTTAACCGTCTGGGAAGACGGACTTTGCTGATCTTTGCCATCGGACTTTTCCTGAATTCATTCCCGCAATGGATGACCGATTACAGTTCGCTCCGTATTATGGGGGTACTTCAAAGAATAGCTCTGGCTTATGGTTTTGCTTCACTGATAGTGCTTTCCATGAAACGAAAGTACATTCCGTATCTGGGATTGGCTATTTTACTGGTTTACTGGGGAATTTTAGCCTGGTTTGGCGGCGACGATCCTTACAGCCTGGAAGGCAATATCACTATTCCGTTCGATGCAGCCATTCTGGGAGAACAGCATCTCTACACCGGATTTGGGATCCCGTTTGACCCGGAAGGATTGCTGAGTACTATCCCTGCCGTTGTTACCGTTTTGCTGGGATATCTGACGGGTGTTTTTATAAGTAATACCGAAAAAGCCAAATTACCTGCAAGGCTTGCTTTGTATGGTGTTGTAGTTACCATTATCGGCCGGCTCTGGGGATTTGTGTTTCCTGTCAATAAACCGCTCTGGACAAGCTCTTATGTTCTCTATACCGCAGGACTGGCAGCTTTGGTTTTTGCTTTGTTGATATTCATTATCGATGTTAAAGGGTACAAAAAGTGGACGTCCTTCTTTGTGGTCTTCGGGATGAACCCGCTGTTTATTTATGCCCTGTCAGGATTGTGGGCGCGTACTTTGGGTATGCTCATTAAAATTGAAACCGCCGATGGAACGGTGGTAAGAGGCAGCACCTGGCTCTATCAGAATATCTTTGTCCCGCTGGCCGGAAACATGAACGGATCACTGCTCTATGCGTTGACACACATCTTTTTCTTCTGGCTCATCGGATATATCCTCTACAAAAAACGAATATTCATTAAAGTATAACAGGAACTTTTTTGTTTCCCCTATAGTGAGGGTTTCACACCAGGTGAAGCCCTCATTCAATGAAAACATGGGAAAATTAAATCTGATATGAAGAAAGATTTCAAAGTGATTGCTTTCGATGCCGATGATACCCTCTGGGTGAACGAGCCCAACTTCCGTAATCTGGAAAGTGACTATTGCCGCCTGCTTTCCGCGTATGGCCCGGAGGAAGATATCTCCGGCGCTCTCATGAAAACAGAAATCAAAAATCTTAAACTTTACGGTTATGGTCTGAAAGGATTTGTTTTGTCGATGATTGAAACCGCCTTGCACGTAAGTAACCACTCCATTGACCAATCGGTTATTGCACAGATTATGGATATGGGAAAAGAGCTCTTGCAAAAACCCGTGGAGCTTCTTGACGGCGTGCGTCCGGTGCTGGAAAAACTTCAAAAACAAAATTATAAGCTGATTGTAGCGACCAAAGGCGACCTCCTCGATCAGGAACGCAAACTTGCCAAATCGGGACTGGAGAAGTGTTTCCACCATGTGGAAGTGATGAGCGATAAAAAAGAAGACAACTACCGTAAACTCCTTGCGCACCTCGATATCGAACCCCGGGATTTCCTGATGATCGGCAATTCTCTGAAATCAGATATTATCCCCGTCGTAGGCATTGGTGGCTATGCCGTTTATGTCCCCTACCATATCACCTGGGCCCTCGAAGAAGTGGAGCAACCCGAAAACCTGGAGAATTTTGAGGAGATAACGCACCTGGGGGAGTTGCTGCCATTGCTGGGGGTGGAATAAGAGGGGGATAAAACACAGAGTTTGGCAATAAAGATGCTTCTTAGACTGTATTCTATTTTATTAATTTGCTCAACCAAAAAACAAGTTATACATTAGTAACCAAAGCAGATCAAAGATTCTTTAAAATGAACCGCCTTATTTCTAACAACATGGATAAAATAAACGCATTGTGCCAGGCGTACAATGTGAAAGAGCTTTATGCTTTTGGTTCTGTTTGCACTAATGACTTCGATGATAAAAAAAGTGATATAGACCTTCTTATATCCTTCCTCCCCATGGATTATGCAGATTATGCAGATGCTTATTTAGACTTAGTTGACCAATTCGAAAATCTTTTTCAACGTCCGGTTGATTTAGTTACCGACAAATCTTTGTCAAATCCTTATTTCATTGATTCTCTTAATAAAACAAAAACACGACTTTATGGACAATGAGATAAAAAAATATCTTTTTGATATAAATAAAGCTGTCTCATCAATAGAAGATTACTTAGGAGATAAAAGAGATTTCACCATATATTCCTCCAATAAAATGTTAAGACGCGCCATTGAAAGAGAATTTGAAATAATTGGCGAAGCGATGAATCGCATTAATAAACTTAACCCGGACATTCAAATTACAAGTAAGAAGAAAATTATTAGTATGCGTAATCATGTTATTCACGGTTATGATAAAATTGATGATAGCATTATTTGGGGGGCTATTGTTCGACACCTTCCACTTCTCAAAAAAGAAATTAGTGAAATACTCGATTCCGAATAACATAAAAATAGCTTTTGCCATTCCGTAAAAAACCTGTTTGTCTGTCGGAACAGGCGATTTCTTTGCATGCAAGGTAGCGAAACCAGGCGCCGCTCTTCTTTAATTTCTTTGTTCGAATGGAAATGGCCAAACCCGAAAGGGAAATCCAGACAAAAATACTTTCTAACTCTCTCTGGCGAAGAAGCCTTCGCTTTTTCCGGCCACCGGAACTCATGGATTAACTAAAATTATTACGAATAAGGCGAAGATAGCTTTTCTCATTCCGTTTATAAAACTCCGCTCAACGTTGTTTCTTTACAGGCATGACAACCACTTGACTATGCCGACTGTTTTACCAGAAAAACCAAGAGGCAAGTGATCGTGAAAAAACAACCATTTTTACATTTTATTTTTTATAATTTCATCTAATTCTTTTTGAGATATATTGCTCTTTTCTGATTTATCATAGACAGTTAATAAAATCAACTCATTATGAACGATTCTAATATAAATTATTACCCGGGCACCACCAGATTTACCTTTGTGTTTAGATTTAATGGCCAGCCGGACTTTAAAACAATTATTACCAAGCGGTTTACCCTGGAAAGGTTCTTTTTCTAGTTTTTCAAGCAAATTTTCAAAATCCGACTTCAGAGAGACGTATTTTTTACTGAGCCTTTTTAACTCACGCTTGAAAGTGTTAGTATAAAGAACTTTATAATTCATTCAATAAATCTCTGGCAGAATTTAACTGTACTGAGCCTTGTTCATACTTTTTCACCTCGTCCAGGGCATCTTCCAAACCCTTTAAAATGTAATCTTTTGAAGGTTCGTGTACATCATCCCTCAATTCAGAATTGTCTAACTGGGTTTTTATTTTCTCCCAGTCTTCAATTGGGATAAAAACCCCTGTATGACGCCCTTTACTGTCAGAAATATATTGCAGATTCATAATTAATTTGGTTTTACATCAATACAAATTTATTGATTTTACAACAAAAATCAATCCATGAGCCATAGTTTCAGAATTAGGAGAAAATTCTGACCGGCAAAAACACTTCACTTATGGACAAATAAACAAAAATGTTGTCATAAAAGTCTAATATTTGGCCTGCTCCACAGCGACAGGCTCTAATCCTTACAACGATAAGGATTTCCAAACCATCTGTTCACTGTTCTTTACATTTGAAGGTACAAAATGGTGTCAAAATGCACTAAAAGATTTTCCAGATTTATTGTTGAATTGCTGAACCCTAATGGAAGTCATTCTCATGACACGCTGTTTTTAGACAGTCTCGTCTTCCCTTTAAAAATGTGTCCAACCTGTTAAAAAAATACATCTAACCTCGCAATATATAATGCGTTCAACCCGTAAATATTAACGCGTTTTTGGGAAAAATGGGGGAATACGTAGGTGAAAAAAACAGGGAAATAACAGGGAAATACGAATGTGAAAAAACAGGGGAATACCCACGTGAAAAAACAGGAAAATACGCGTAAAAAAAACAGGAAATACGCCCGGCGGTGCGTATCTACGAGGTGCGTTTGGGAATGATAAAATGCGTTAAACCTGTTTCAAAAACTTTCCGCCCTAGATAAACTCATCTCTTTTCTTCTTGCGTCAAAAAATTCATATTTTTGATAACCTTTATCCACCAAACATAAAAAACACCCCTTTTCATGATTGAACAACTCGTCCAAAACATCTCGAACGATAACATCCGCGATTTTTTTAAACGAAAACTTCCTTCTTTTACCCCGGAAACGGAAGAACTCGATTACATACTTCCGGAGAACGGATATGAAAATTTTTCAGACCTGATCAAACTGGGCAGTGCCGAATATGACAATTCGGATGAGTTGAAAAAATTCCGGGTTATCATTAAGTGATGGTTTCACTCTTTGTGAGGCTTTCATTATGTAAAAATTCTTAGCGATGTACTTTCGCAAAAAAATATTATTTTGTCGTTTTAAAATTTACGGTAGAATGAAGTTTTCTAATCCATTTCAAATATTAAGGCCTGATGAAAGATGGGCCCCTGACCAAAATCAGATGGATGCTTTTCAAAGTGCTTATGAAAAGCTTTTACCTCCTTTAGTTCACAAAATCAGATTGGCCGTTGAAAAATGGCGGGAAGCTGGTTATGAGGGTGCTTCTCAAACATCAAAATCTTTGATGAATTTCTGGTTTAACCGGGAACACATTATCAGACAGTCAAAATTCAGTTTTTTCTTTTCGCAACGTGAAGCCATTGAATCAATAATCTATCTGTACGAAGTGGCAAAAGCGAGAGACAAATATGAATTGATGCGTTTTGATTCTTCACAAAGGGTGAGTGCCGGTATGTTTGATGAAAACTGGACCAGATATGTTATTAAAATGGCTACCGGAGCAGGTAAAACCAAAGTGATGGGACTGACCCTTGTGTGGAGTTATTTTCATAAACTTTACGAACCAGACAGTCCGCTTTCGAAAAATTTTCTGGTAATAGCTCCCAACATTATTGTTCTTAACCGGCTGCTTAAAGATTTTGCCGGTTTGAAAATGTTTTTTGAGGAGCCCTTTGTTCCTGAAAATGGTTTTGATGAAAAAGACTGGCAAAATGACTTTCAACTAACGCTACACATACAGGACGAGCTAAAACCAATAACTAAATCAGGGAATATTTTCCTCACAAATATTCACCGAGTATTTCTGAATGAAGAATCTGAACAAAGTTTCGAAGATATTTTTTTGGGAATAAAACCTAAACCGGATGCAGATGTTTCCAGGGGGCTTGATTTGGGGAAAGTTCTTCGAAGCGATGCCATTAAAGATCTGGTGGTGCTCAACGATGAAGCTCATCACATACATGACAGTTCTTTAGCCTGGTTTAGAAGCATTGAGGACATCAGTAATAAGCTAAAACTGAAAACAGGTAATGGCATTGCCCTTCAGACTGACTTTTCTGCTACGCCCAAACATAATAACGGGGCAATTTTTGTTCAGACTATTTGCGATTATCCTTTGGTTGAAGCCATCAGGCAAAATGTTGTAAAAGCGCCTGTATTGCCTGATGAAGCTTCCAGACTAAAAATTCAGGAAAAGGACTCTTCTGATTTTATTGAGCGGTACAGAGATTTTATTCATCTGGGATATCTGGAATGGGAAAAACAATATGAAAATCTTAAAAAGGAAAAAACACCCATTCTTTTTGTGATGACTACCAATACCAAAGAAGCTGACCAGGCGGCTGAATTTTTGGAAACCAGTTATCCAAAAATGAAGAATGCGGTACTGACCATTCATACCAATAACTCCGGAGAAATTAAGGAAACTGCTAAATCGAAAAAAGACCGGGAAGAATTGGACAAACTCAGGAAAGCAGCTGATGATATTGACAAAGACAATTCACCCTACAAAGCTGTTGTTTCGGTTTTAATGCTCCGCGAGGGATGGGATGTTAGGAATGTGTCTACTGTTGTGGGTCTTCGCCCGTTTGGAGCAAAATCTCAAATATTACCGGAACAGACAATCGGTCGGGGGCTGAGAAAAATGTTTTCTATCGAAACCCCGGAAAATCTGGTTGTGGTTGGAACTACTGCCTTCCTGGAATTTGTAGAAAGTCTTAAAACCGAAGGGGTTGAATTCCAATACAGCCCTATGGGGAAAGGATCAAGAGGCAAATCGCCCGTCATTGTGGAGGTGGACAAGGATAATCCAAACAAAGACATGGAGGAACTGGATATTCCTCTACCACAAATGAGCCCCAGAATTCACCGGGAATTTAAAAATCTTGATCGCATTGATGTTGGAAAATTCGATAATCCAAAAGTAAAGCTGAAAACTTTTACTGATGATGAATTGAAAGAAATTGTTTTCACCGATATTGAAGGGGAGTTTTCACATAAAACTGTTTTCAAAGACACCATCCCTGATTATCGGAATGTTATAGGTTTTTTCACATCAGCCATATTGAAAGAGAGCCGACTCGTTACCGGGTTTGATATTTTGTATCCCAAAGTAGAGAGCTTTATTAAATACAAACTCTTTACGGAAGAAGTGGAACTTGCCGACCCACAGGTATTAAGAAATCTTTCGGAAGCCAAACCTAAAGATATTATTAAATCTACCTTCAAAGAAGCCATCAATGAACTAACCGTTACCGATAAAGGATCGGCTGAAGTCAAAAATTATATTTCACTTAGACAAACCAATCCTAAAATTGCCGAAGCTCAGTCGTATATTATTCCTAAAAAATCGGTTTTCAATATTATAATCGGGGATAATCCCTTTGAACTTGAATTTGCTGCCTTTTTAGAAAACCGTTTTGACGATGTTGTTTCCTACGCCAAAAACACCATGGGCGAAGGTGGTGTTAACTTCAAAATGGAATATCAGGCCGAAGACGGAAATATCCGGGAATATTATCCCGACTTTTTTGTTAAAACCCGGGCCGATACTTTCTATATGGTAGAGACAAAAGGTCGTGAAGAAGTGGACGATCTGCGTAAAATCAAAAGACTTTATTCCTGGTGCAATGATGTAAATTCGGCTCAAAAGGATTATACCTATACGCCCGTTTATGTGAAACAGGAAAAATGGGAAGACATAAAAAACGATTTAAAATCGTTCAACGATATTACACAATTATTTAATGTAGTGTAAAAATTATGCCCGGTACATTTTCACAAATATATATTCAGGTGGTTTTTGCCGTGAAAGGAAGAGAAAGCCTTATCCATAAAAATTGGGAAGAAGAATTGTATAAATACATTTCAGGAATTGTAAGTAACAAAGACCAAAAAATGCTATCTATTAACGGAATGCCAGACCATATTCATTTTCTTATCGGAATGAAGCCTTCTTGTTGTTTATCTGATTTGGTACGTGAGATTAAAAAATCATCGAATAGTTTTATAAAAGAGAAAAAATTTTCAAGATTCAATTTCCAATGGCAGGAAGGTTTTGGGGCGTTTTCTTACAGTCATTCAAATTTAGATGCAGTTATAAGGTATATTGAAAAACAAAAGGAACATCATAAGAAAAAGACATTTAAAGAAGAATATTTGGAGTTTTTGGAAAAGTTTAATATCGAATTTAAAAATGAATATTTATTCGAATGGATTAGGTAAGAACCCGAAGGGTTCAAATGTTTATAGAAATGGAGACAATACAACAATCATGCGACCCCTTCGGGGTCGAACACCATTTTGTAAATCACTTTGCTATAAACATGCAATCCCTTCGGGATTAAAAAAATAAAACATGAACGACACAGATAAAACAAAAATTATTGAACTGATTAAAGCAGGCGAAAAACTGCCTAAAGAATACATCTACAAACTGTTTTCCGACGAAGAAGATGTTTTTCTTTTCTGGAATGGCCGTAAAGAGGATGTTACCAATGTTGCGTTGCCTTTCCACAGTATTGAACACATTGATGAACCCCGTAAAGAAGCTGATAAGCCACAAACCAGCCTGTTTGAAACCGATTTTCGCGGACGACAACTAAAAGGATGGACGAACAAGCTGATATGGGGCGATAATAAACTTATTCTTTCATCGCTTGCAAACGGCCCTGTGCGTGAAGAGATTGAAAAAGAGGGTGGAATTAAACTCATCTACATCGATCCGCCTTTTGCCGTAGGTTCTGACTTTAGTTTTGATATTCAGATAAATGGCGAAACCGCCGAAAAAAAACAAAGTGTTATTGAAGAAATTGCTTACCGCGATACATGGGGCAAAGGGATATCTTCGTACTTAACTATGATGTATGAACGTTTGAAGTTGATGCACAATTTATTGTCTGAGGATGGGAGTATTTATGTGCATATCGATTGGAGAGTTTCTCCTATAATGAGGTTGATCTGTGACGATGTTTTTGGACTTGATAACTTTCAAAGAGAAATTATTTGGTTTTTTGACACTAAATCAGGTTATAAAAGTGCCGTAAATAATTTTATAAGAAGTCACGATACAATATTGTTTTATTCAAAATCAAGTAGTCGAATATTTAATAAGCAATATTTACCCTATTCTGAAGAATACAAAGGAAGATTTAAAAAAATTGATAAAGATGGAAGAGCTTATAGAGATGATAGAGGAAGCGGTGTAAAACAATATCTTGATGAACTAAAAGGAATTTCTGTTCCAGATGTATGGTCGGACATTAAATCATTCCAACAAGATGCGACTTCTTTAGAATACTTAAATTATCCCACTCAAAAACCCGAAGCACTATTAGAACGTATCATAAAAGCCAGCAGTAACGAGGGCGATTTGGTTGCCGACTTTTTCTGCGGTAGTGGCACCACGGCTGCTGTTACAGAAAAATTAGGGCGAAAATGGATCGCCACCGATTTAGGTCGCTTTGCCATCCATACCACCCGAAAGCGCATGATTAACGTGCAGCGTGAGCTGCAACAAAGCGGTAAGAGTTTCAGGGCTTTTGAAATTTTAAACCTTGGTAAGTACGAGCGTCAGTTTTTTATGGACGACCTCAGCAACGGAAAAAGGAAAGCAAAGGAAGATTTGTACATCGACTTAATACTGGACGCTTACAAAGCAAAACGGGTTGAAGGGCACAGTACCCTTCACGGTAGTAAAGCCGGCCGTTTTGTTCATGTAGGCCCCCTGGATGTTCCTATCACGCAAAGTCGTTTGCTGGATATTTTTGAGGAGTGTCGTCAAAAACTCTACACACAGGTTGATGTTTTGGCATTTGAGTTTGAAATGGGCCTGACGCCTCAGTTTATTCAGGAGCTGAAAGAAAAGGGAGTTGCCATTACTCTTAAATATATTCCCAAAGATGTGTTTGATAAGAGAGTAGTTGAAAAAGGTCAGGCAAGATTCTACGATGTTGCCTATCTGAATACAAAAGAAAAAATAAAGGGGAAAACTGTTACAGTTGAATTAACCGATTTTGTAACCCACTACACGCAAGACGACATTGAAGACATTCAACAATCTATGCGGGCAGGCAGCAAAGTTATTATAGAAGATGGCCAGATCATAAAAATTCAGAAAGATAAAAATGGCATATTTACCAGAACGGTGTTAACCGAAAACTGGTACGACTGGATCGACTACTGGGCCATTGATTTCAACTATGAAGACAAAAAGGAAATTATTAAGGTGCACAACGAAAACGGGGAAATAGAAGAAAAATGGACCGGCAATTACCTTTTTGAGAACGAATGGCAAAGTTTCCGTACCAGGAAAAATCCAAATCTGGAATTTATCAGCACTCCTCATGAATATGAAAAATCGGGAACTTACAAAATAATGGTAAAAGTAGTTGATATTTTGGGGATTGATACCAGTAAAATTGTGGAAATTAAAATATAGCACCTGCTCTTGCAAACAGGCAACTAAAAACACAACATGTGAAATGATTGAGGTTATTTAATCAGGATTGTTAAACTAAAAAAATAATCGTTATGGCACTAGGGAATGATTATTGGACATGTAAGAGGCCAGATGGAAGTTGGACCGTGAAAAAGTCCGGCACATCCAGGGCTTTATCTGTTCACTCCACTCAGGGTAGTGCATGGAAAGAAGCACGCAGATTAGCTCGGGGAGCTGGGTCTGAAGCTTATTTAAAAGGGAGAGATGGCAAAATAAGAGCCAGGAATAGTTATGGCAATGATCCCTATCCGCCAAAAGGTTAATTTATAATGAAAAAGAAAATTCCATTTGCTATAATATACGATTTCGACGGAACGCTGGCGCATGGGAATATGCAGGAAAGAGATTTTATTCCTGCTGTTGGAACCAATACAGATGCATTTTGGAAGGAGGTTTCCGAGCTAACATCTTCCCATAAGGCCGATAATATTTTGATGTATATGAAGCTTATGCTGGATAAGGCTAATGCATCCTCTGTTAAAGTCACCAAAAATGATTTTAAGGCTTTTGGAAAGAAGCTATCATTTTTTGAAGGGATATTACCCTATGAAAATAATGGAACCAGGGAAAATGGTTGGTTTGACAGGATTGATCAATACGGTAAAGAAAGCGGTTTAAAGGTGGAACATTATATTGTTTCTTCGGGAATAAGGGAGATGATTGAAGGGACAAAAATTGCCAAAAAATTTAAGGAGATTTATGCTTCATCTTTTTTTTATGACCATCACGGGATTGCAGTATGGCCTGCTCTTGCAATAAATTATACAACTAAAACTCAATATCTGTTCAGAATTAACAAAGGATATCTGGACGTTAGCGACAGTAACATAAACAGATATGTTCCTGAAGAAAAACGCCCGATTCCTTTTAGCAATATGATATATATCGGTGATGGTGATACAGATATCCCGTGTTTCCGTTTGGTTAAAGACAGAGGCGGTTATTCGATTGCAGTATACAGACCCAATGCTCGTGGTGCAAAAAGTAAGTCAAAGCATTTAATCGACGATGGTCGGGTAAATTTTATTGCCAGGGCAGACTACCGAAATAATAGCCCAATCGATAGAATGGTAAAAGGGATCATCGATAAAATTCAACATGAAGAATACATGAAAGGATTTAGATTGTGACCCACAGTGGCGACATTGAATCAGAAAGAAATCCCGATTTGCGAAGAATGGAAAGAATCGGGTGGCCGCGGCCCATAATCGATTCTTCAGATCATCCCACTCTTAAAGTTTGGCGAAATATAAGGAGAGGAAAAGGCGGAACTAAAAACAGAATTCTTCTTTTTCACGAAGAAGAAAACTATCTGGTAGTTTTGGAAGACCGGGGCAAATATATTTTACCATGGACTGCTTATCTCGTCGAAAGAAATCATAAAAAGCGGAAGCTATTAAAAGAATGGGCGCATTATAACGACAGAAGCCGCTAAGTTCACTTAACGGCTTCGTTACTCCTTCAACGCTTACACCTTTCGGATGGTTGATGAGATATTTTGAATATATTTTATAATTTAAAAACCGCATTTACGGTAACGCGGCCAACCAGGTCCTTTACTCAAGTGAGCAATGACAACTACAAAATTATGCCAAATCTCACACTTTGTAAAGACAGAATGGTTAAAAATAAGTTAAACATCCAAAATGTGGTTCAAAAAAAGTAGAAGCAGCAGAAGTCACTAAGGAAACTTAAGGGTTCTTGTTAGTACGAAAAAAATTACCACTATGGACAATCAAAACAACATCATAATTTATTATACCGGGTATGGACAAGCATCGGTTTCCCGATATATGCAAGCTGTTAGTTTGATAAAAAACAACTTTAAAATCACATAAACAAAATAAAATGCTTCAAATTAACACTTTTTTATTGTATTTTAAAAACGCAGATTGTAAATTTACACCGATTACATGATAGTAACCAAAACTGAAGTAGAATCTTATTTAAAAGATATCAAATTCAAGATCAGCATCTTTGGTGTTTTGTTTCTCGATAACCGTGGAAAAAACCAACAAGCGCTTCACGATTTGGAAATTTCCCCTAACCAGAGAATTGAAATTATAGAATCCCTTAAAGCCGAAGATTATTCACAGGGACCATTAGAGGAAAAAATGCATGGAATACTGCCCATGTGGGTATTTGGCAAAAAAGTAAAGAAAAAGGAGGGTTACATCAAAATCAGCATGGGAAGCGAAAACAACAACCCGGTTTGTATGTCTTTTCATATTGCCGAACACTCTATTTTTTTGCAAACCTTAAATTAAGCCTGCACCTGAGAAGGAAAATTGTAAAACAACCTGCTGACTGAAAGATTCTTTTGTGATTAAATGAGATTCACTGTTCAAAAGGCGCGGTGGCCTGTCCGTTTTCCGGGCCGGCGGTTGGCGGGAAGGCTTAATGGGCGACTTTCAAGGCCTGGTGCAATGGCCGGAAATTAAGCCTGACGCGGGTTGATAGGTTTAAACGGACTAGACCTTTTTGGTTCCTTTTTGGGGCAATGCCAAAAAGAACAATAAAAAAGAAATAAAGAGTCGGGGCTGCTGACTTTTTCAGCAGACCCTAACTTAGACTAATTTTATACGAATGAAAAGTCCGTTTACAGGCAAACCTATGAACATCGTGAAAGAATGGAGAACCATGAGTTTTCGAAAAGAAGAATTCAGAGTGCTGTTCCATTTTTACAAATGTGATGATACAGGAGAACAGTTTGAAGATGAGGACCTCGTTAACCTCAATTACAATCAGTTGGTTAACCAATACAGGGTAAAATACAGCATCCCGTTTCCTGAAAAAATCAAAGCCATAAGAGAAAAATACCATGTTTCGGGAAATAAAATGTCTGAAATCCTGGGTTTTGGCATTAACAACTATCGTCAATACGAAAAAGGAGAAGTTCCCAGTCAATCAAATGCCCGCTTGATTCAACTTGTAGAAGATCCCCGCGAATTAAGAAAACTGGTCAATATTAACGGAGCTTTAGGTTCCTCCTTCAAAGAAAAATTAAATCGAAACATAGAAAAACTCATTGAAGAACAGAAAAAAGAAAAATTTAAACGCCAGTTTGAAGCCTATCTTTTTGATTCTTTATTACCCGGTTCTTTTACGGGCTATAAAATCCCGGACCTTGATAAATTTTCTGAAATGGTCCTGTTTTTTTCAGAAAAGCTGAAACCATGGAAAACCAAGCTGAACAAACTCTTGTTTTATGCCGATTTTGCCATGTTTCAGCAAACAGCGTTTTCAATTTCGGGCATGAAATATCAGGCCATACCCATGGGGCCGGTGCCGGTAAAATTCAACAGCATTTTCGAATTTCTGGAAAACAATAACAAAATTGAGATTTTCTATCAAAATTTTCCCGATGGAGGTACGGGAGAGCAGTTTCTTCCGGCGCCAGGTTCAAAATTCCGTGAAGAGGCCTTCTCTGAAAGGGAACTCAAAATTTTAAATCTGGTGGCCAATAAATTTGAAAAAGCCACAACCAAAGAAATTATTGAAACCAGCCATCAGGGAAAAGGATGGATTGAGAACCACGAAAAAAGAAGTGTAATTGATTATTCGTATGGTTTTGATTTAATTAGTGTCTGTCCATAAAGTACCATTTGCTGTGTTACGCTCGTCCGAAAATTACTCATTTACGATGAGTAAACTCCGTATTTTCGGACTTCGCAAGCCTTGCAGCTGGCACTTTCTGAACAGACACATGATAAGTAGGAAACTTTTCCTGCTTTATAGACAGGCACTAATTAATATCAGCCTGTAATTACTCCTTTTTAATTCAGGGAAAGCAATGGTAATATTCGTGATTATTTTTGGTACAAAGCCAAAAGCTACATGGTAATATTGCAGGAAGTAGTGCCTGACTATTTCTTAATCAGGATTTGTTGAAAGACACTTAAATAATTAATAATGAACCATCTATGTCGCATAATTCCATTTAAGGTGCAAGGTTATTCATGCAAATCTTTAAAAATGTTTGCACCTGTAAATCAATAGATCATGAGATTTTTAGATAAAAGATATAAGATGCTTTTCAGACTGCACTCATAACATAGAAGAGCTGATTAATAAGCAAGCAGCCGCATCTTTAATTTCTTTGTTCGAAAGGAAATGGCACGACCCAAAAGGGAAATCCAGACAAAACTACTTTCTTACCCTCTCCGGCGAAGAAGCCTTCGCTTTTGCCGGCCTCCGGAATATCTGGACCAACAAATCCACAGGTGAAGTTTTTAATACCTATACCATTTTCACAACTGCCGCTAACGAGTTAATGAGTCAAATCTGGTACACTAAGAAAAGAATGCCGTTAATTCTGAATAAATATAAGTTGTTGATTCAGAAAAGTCGACAAGTCATTCTGAGAACCTGCCCAAAAAACTTTGGTGCATAGTACCATTGAGTACAGAAATGTTAATTTACTGAAAGAGAAAACTATCAACAGGTTGATTTTTATTTTATTTGAAGAATCTGTCATTGGTAACGCAGTGCGAAATCTCATTTTCAATAACCTGGATTTTTCAGGGGCACATTTTATTTTCAAAGCTAAACCTGTGTTGATTTCACATATTTTAAAAATTTCTCAAGAGTCCAAATTTCATTCCGGTTTTCGACAGGAAAGCTTGACAAATAATCTTTCGGGACAACTAATGTAACTCCTGATGATTTCATTTCTTTAAGTTGGTTTTTAGAAATCCCTTGTTGCAAAGTGAATAAGTGTTTTTGAGGAATTTTATCTGCTTCAGCTATAATTTGTCTCCATCTGTCTTTACAGGTTGTTTTGGCGCCAAGAAAAATAAGTTTATTACTGCCTTTTGGTTCTTTGTAATAAGATTTTATATCTGGAAATATAAAATCAGGTTTTTTCTTATCTTCCGTTTGGGGTTGTGAAGCATAAGAAAGTTCCCAGATATTAAAGACTTCAGCTAAGTGGTGTTCCAAAGATTTTCCAGCTCTTGATTTTCTTCTGTTTAATATAGTATTAGCGATGTTGATCAGAGCGTCAACGGAAGGGAAGGGGGTTTTTATTATTGATTTGTATCTGTTGTTCTCAATTGCTTTAAATAAATCGTATTCTGTCGATATCCAATTCAGTATGTGCCTGTCGGGTTTTTCTAATACTACATCTTTAGACAAGTGGAATGCCTCAAAAAATATATTTCTTGCACCTTGAGCTAAGATTGATGTTGTAGGAAAATCAACTTTTAACGTTGAGATGAATTTTTCAAATAATTGGTGAAATTTTTCTTCAACCGAAATTTCAGTTGTACGTGGGAGTATGCCATTTGTTTCTGTGGATGTTATGCCAAATGAACTAAAAAATTCTTCAATTTCTAAATCCCCGGAAAGGACGAATCCGTCATATAGTTTATCATCCTTTTTTGCGAGTATTAGTAAATCTCCAATATTGTTTTCATGCAAAAACGGAAATCCCCGGCCAAACCTTGTTAATCTGTATTCATTTCTTGTTCCTACGCCATAATAAATAAAGCGGCTTTCAGTTTCAAAATCGTTTTGCCACCTTATTTTCACAAATATATCTTTGTTTTTTCCTTTCTCACCAGGAGTATCAAAAAATAATCTCCACGCATTTTTATTGATATGAAAACCAGCTTGATGGCCTCCTGTAGCCCCTGTGTCATTTGCAGTTATAAACTTACAAAAGGCTATCTTACTCTCAGTGCATGTTTGTATGGCTGTGGATAGAATATTATCTGTCATACGAGTCTAATACTTTAACGACTTGTTTTGCGACTGCATACATTAAAGGTGTTACAACAGAATTGCCAAATTGTCGATAAGCTTGATTATCTGAAACCGGAATTATGAAATTGTCAGGAAATCCCTGAAGTCTTGCACATTCTCTTGGAGTTAATCTTCTTGGATTGAAATTCTCCTGAGGAATTAAGATTTCTGAACCATCTTTATAATATCTGGCACTAATTGTTCGACTTATACCATTTAAATCGACCATTCCAAACCCAAAACCATTTCCCTTGGCTTTATGCTTTGCGGCGTAACTTTTAAGATAACTCCACAATTTATCAGACAGAGTATATTTAGGGTCAACATTTTTTTCCAGAATATCTTGTATTTTTTTCTTCGGTTTTGGCAGTTTAGGAAATTTGAAATCTTCTTTTCCGTGAAAAATGTTTTTGTCGAATCCGGTTATTACAATTCTTTCCCTGTGTTGAGGTACAAAATGCTTTCCGTCTAAGATTTTATAATGAATTGAGTAATTTAATTCCTCAAGAGTTTTACGTATAATATTGAAAGTCCTTCCTTTATCATGGGCTGCTAAGTTTTTTACATTTTCCAGCATAAAGGCTTTTGGCCGTTTCTCCTTTAAAATTCTGGCTATATCGAAGAAGAGAGTTCCCTGTGTTTCGTCAAGGAATCCGTGTTTTTTCCCCAAACTATTTTTTTTTGAGACCCCTGCAATGGAAAAAGGTTGACAGGGAAATCCGGCTAAGAGCACATCATGGCCTGGTATATTTTTTTCATCAATTTTTGTTATATCCCCAAAAGGAACTTCGCCGAAATTAGCTTCATAAGTCACTTTTGCAAATTTGTCATACTCAGAAGAGAAGACACATTTTCCACCTGCTTTCTGATATGCCAGTCTGATCCCTCCAATACCTGCAAACAGATCTATGAATTTAAACTTAGCATTCTTTGGTGGCGGGAAAGGTATATCCCAGCTAAAACTAATTTTTTGTTGGGTAAAAATTTCGTTACTGAAATTTAATTTTGAAAGATATTTAATGGCAGGTTCTTGAAAATAGTGTGCTACTCCATTATTTAAGTTGTGAAGGTAGTGAGTAGCATAGGCTTGTAAATTGTCATCATCCTTTAATGGATGAATTTTTATATCTTCCCTTAAGTCAGAATACTTAAACATTTTTTCGTTTCTCTAATTCAGTTTCTATTTGCGCAATACAAAAATCTATATTTTTCTTTATATCCTCTCCCCAAAAACGGATTACTTTCCATCCGTTTTCTTTTAGTGTTTTATTAACTATCTTGTCCCGTTGAATATTATTTTTAATTTTTTCTTGCCAAAACCTGGTGTTTGTTTTTATTTTATGCTTTTGTGCTTCCCAGTCTTTTCCATGAAAGGATTCGCTATCGCAAAATATTGCTATTTTATATTTTCTAAATGTAAAATCCGGTTTACCAAAAACAGATTTATTATTTCTTCTATATCTATATCCTTTATTCCATAACTTTTTCGCAAGCAATTCTTCAATTTTTGTTTTTTTGCTTTTTATTGCCTGCATGTTTTTTCTTCTTTGTTCCGGTGTTAAAACATCCATAAAACAAATATAGGAATTTTGTCTTTCAAAGGAATATTTTTATTATCTGTTATCTGAACATGCGTTTCGAAACTCCCCAAGGGCGAATTTCTTTGTAACCAAAGCGGCAGAACCAGCGACAAACCCGTGTTAGCGAGGGCCCCTGATGTCCATGTGTCAAAATCAATGATTCAAAAGGCAGCCAAATTCTCATAGCAGAGACGGGCATGGCACAGTTTTCCATTTCTTCATCATTATCCTTCCTTCTTTTTTAATCATAAATAAAAGAATGAAACGTGCATGCCAGGGTTTGTCACGAGAGAACATGTATAAACCCAATCATGCGAGTTCCATCAGGCCAATAATTTCGACTAATCTTATACTGATGAATAACAGACTTTTATTTTTCTTTCAATATTATTTTCTTTTAATGCTTGTGTTTATTGATGCTTCAAACATATATAATATTGTATGACAGATTTTTATAATTTATTTTTCTTGATTTTTTTGAATTAGGGTTATAATTTTATGTCAATTTTTATTATTTGGATAATAACCCTGACGCTTATTATCCTTAACCACTAAACTTATTCATTATGTCAAAACAAGATTTTGAGACTCTGAAACCCTCAATTGAGGCTATTAAGCCGGCAGAAGTAAAGGAACCCAATATGCCGGTCGATGTTGCAGTTCAGGAAGCAGAAGACCTGTATCAGTGGTGTCTGCAAGACAAAGAACTATTGGAAAAAGCCGGTTTAGACTGGCAATATGTGACTGAACTCCCTGCCCGGGCAGGAGCCTGCCGTTATGCACAAGCTATTTGGCAGCGCGATTTTCAAACTATGGAAGAAGCAGGAAAAGAATGGAAAGAAAAATCGGGCGATGCCTTTGAATTACGGGATGTGCTGGTACATCATTTTTTTCATGCTTTCCGTAAATATCCTGACCTTGTTAATAAAGTTCGTGCCATTGCCGAAGGCGGAAGTAATGCCGATATGATTCAGGATCTGAAAGACCTTTATCATCTTGGCATTGCAAACAAGCCCTTGCTGGATGCCATATCGTTCGACTGGAACGAGCTGGAAAAAGCCAGGGAGTGGTCCGATATTCTTGCTGTTGTTCTGGCTAAAGCCAACGGTGAACGTTTCGAAACTGCCGACTCCAAAGTTTTGCGCGACAAAGCCTATACTTATATGAAACAGGCTGTAGATGAGATCCGATTGCACGGGCAATATGTTTTCTGGAGAAATGATGAAAGAAAACGGGGCTATGTGAGTCGATATATTAAGAGATACAACACTTGACGGATCGGTTAGGCCAATAAAAGGCTGTTCAGTGAAAACTTCCGGTTTTCAGAGACAGCCTTTTTTAGTCGTTTTTCCATCCTCCTTAGTCGTTTTCTGACCCCTTCTTAGTCATTTTCTTCCTGTCCTTAGTTATTTTCTTCCTGTCCTTAGCTGGTTTTTGGTGTCCTTAGTCATTTTTTCCCGGTTTTTAGCCGTTTTCTCCTTGTCCTTAGCCGTTTTCTTGAACGTTTAGTCGTTTTCTCCCTTTCCTTAGTTGTTTTTAAACGGCCTATTTAATGAACGACTTAGTTCAGACTTACTGTTGCGGTTTTTTCTCGCGCAAATCGTCAGCGCCAGGCGGAAATACCCACCGCTTTACAAAAAACAACCATTTTTTTTAATCCAATTATCATGACCATGTAATCAGAAACAGAGAGGAATATTTGAAAATTAAAAATTATATCATCCAAAATCCGCAAAATTGGAATAAAAATGCTTTTTAGACCGGGCTCAAAGATGAATTCAATAACCGGGTGGATGATTAAATGCCCCAAAATTGTTGTGTTTTACACAACGTGTAGAGACGCACGGCCGTGCGTCTAACCGGTTTTAATAAAATGCGTCTAACTGGTTTTATAAATGTTAATAAAATGCGTCCAAGCTGTTTAAAAATGCGTCCAACCGGTAAATATTAACACGTCAACCCAGACAACGAAATGCGTCAACCCAGACAACGAAATGCGTCTAACCCGATTGTGGAATGGGTGTAACCTGTACATATTAATGCGTTTTTTGGGAAAAAACAGGGAAGTGTCTGTCCATAAAGTACCATTTGCTGCGTTACGCTCGTCGCCAAAATACTCATTTACGAAAAGTAAACTCCGTTTTTGGCGGCTTCGCAAGCCTTGTAAATGACACTTTCTGGACAGACACACAAACTGAAAAAATTTTTTGCAAGTTTACAATACTCCGTTAAACTTTTGCAATACGCTGCAAGCCAAATGTTTGCATCTAAAGAGGTTGGTTTGTTAAAATGCAGTATATCAAGGTTGTTAAAACCATCTTATATATAACAAAAACCACAAAGTGCCCAAAACATGTTATTTATGCACTTTTGTCAGCTTCCTGAATATGTCAGTACCTCTAAAACATTGCTATTGACTATTGACTATTGACTATTGACTATTGACTAAATTACTTATATCTAAAATCTAACGATCTATTGAGTTTATAGACCAGCATTGAATAAGGATTTTTCCAACTCTGCCCGTTTTTCACTTTTCAGACACCCACCGTGTCCTTATAGAAACATAAAAATCTTTGCGCCGCACCTACGCGTTTGATTATTCCTTAATACAAAAAGCTCTTTTCAGCCTTTTTTCTGAACTTTTCAACATCTTTTGTCCATATACCGGTCATATCATCTACGCGGAAATTTTCGGTGAAAGCCTTTCGCACCTTATCGGTTCCGCAAACCTTGTCGAACATGCTAAGCCGGGCCGGATTACACAATTCAAAGACGTTTTTATCGGGATTCATCCGGTAAGCCTCCTGGAGAACATAAAACTGAATCAACGACAAAGGCGCTTTTTCAATGTCGATAAGGTGAACCTGTACCCCTTCAATTTCTTCGCCTTTGTAAGTGCTGTAGTATGGCTTGAAATAAACCGGCCGGAAGATGACACCCGGCAGTTCGAGTTTGTTCAGGTTCTTTGCCAGTTGGTCTGCATTGAGCCAGTCGGCCCCGAATAGCTGAAACGGTAAAGTATATCCAACACCTATATTATAAACGTACAATTCGCCCAGAATACCGGAAACCGGGTAGTAGTAGGCCGAATGTGCATGAGGAATATGAGGTGACGACGGAACCCAGGGCAGTCCGGTTTCTTCAAAGTTCATGTCTCGCTTCCAGCCTTCCATCTTTACCACGGACAGGTCGCATTGCAGTCCGCCGGGCAGCAGCTTATTGTTGTTGATGTAAGTGGCCAGTTCACCAACCGTGAAGCCATGAACATAAGTGATGGGAAACTGACTGACAAATGATGTGAATTCCGGTTCGGTCAGAGGTCCTTCAAATTTGTTGCCTCCCAGAGGGTTGGGGCGGTCCAGTACAACAAATTCAATATTGTTTTCCGCGGCAGCCTCCATGGCCAGCCCGAGTGTGCTAATGTAGGTATAGGAGCGGGAGCCTATGTCCTGGATGTCATATACCAGCACATCTATGTCTTTCAGCATTTCCGGAGTTGGTTTTCTTGTTTTGCCGTACAGGCTGAAAACCGGTATTCCTGTTGCAGGATCGGTCAGATTATCAATCTTTTCTCCGGCAGCAACATTGCCTCTCACGCCGTGCTCCGGACCGTACAGGGCCACCAGGTCGACCTGTGGTGCAGCAAAGAGAATGTCAATGGTAGAGTTGAGCCGGGTATCTACTCCTGTCGGATTTGTGATCAGTCCGACTTTCTTTCCGGCTAATGGTTCGAAATTTTGATTTTTTAAAACTTCAATACCAGTTTTTACCTGGGCATGGGTTGTGAAAAACAGGGATGCGAGAACAATGAATGCTATTTTTTTCATGATTTAGGTCTTTTTTAGGGGGGCATTTAATAAATGAGTGCGTT
>NZ_AHZV01000040.1 GCF_000250735.1 Anaerophaga thermohalophila str. Valhall | reverse complement strand
CACTGTTCGGCAAACGTAGGAAAAGACGGAGATACGGCTATTTTCTTCGGACTGTCGGGAACCGGTAAAACAACCCTGTCTACCGACCCCAAACGAGCTCTTATAGGTGATGATGAGCATGGATGGGATGATGACGGAGTCTTTAATTTCGAAGGCGGATGTTATGCTAAGACCATCAATCTCGACAAAGAAGCTGAACCCGATATCTATAACGCCATCAAGCGTGATGCGCTGTTAGAAAATGTAGTTGTTGACGAAAACGGCAAAATTGATTTTACCGATTCTTCAAAAACAGAAAATACAAGGGTTTCTTATCCGATCTATCACATTAAGAACATAGTAAAACCCGTATCGAAAGCGGGCCATGCGAAGAAGGTAATTTTCCTGACTGCTGATGCCTTTGGTGTTATGCCTCCGGTATCGAAACTGACACCTGAACAGACCAAGTATCACTTCCTTTCAGGTTTTACAGCCAAACTTGCAGGAACCGAGCGGGGAATTACAAAACCAGTTCCTACTTTCTCAGCCTGTTTTGGTGAAGCATTTCTTTCACTTCATCCAACCAAATATGGTGAAGAACTCGTCAAGAGAATGGAAGCTGCAGGTGCAGAAGCATATCTGGTAAATACCGGATGGAACGGTAGCGGAAAACGCATCTCTATTAAGGATACCAGAGCTATTATTGACCGGATACTCGACGGTTCTATTGAGAAGGCCGAAACAAAAACAATTCCGATCTTTAATCTGGAAGTTCCCACTTCGCTCGAAAATGTCGACCCGAATATTCTTGACCCTCGTGACACATACGATGACCCACAGAAATGGGAAGAGAAAGCCAAAGACCTGGCAGCCAAGTTTATCAAAAACTTCGAAAAGTATACAGACAATGAAGAAGGCAAAGCCCTTGTAGCCGCCGGTCCCCAACTTGAAGAGGTTGAGAGCTGAAATCAGGTTTGCGAAGTTCAATAACCGAATAAAACGTCTGCTCCGAATGAGCTTATTTTGTCAAAGTGGAGATGCAGAGAACTTTAGAACCGGAATTAATCCGCTGTTAATTAGAGTTTAAAACACCCTGCACCATACAATTGGCAAAAAAATATTCAGGAGTGGACTCATTAAAACTTAAGGGACAGACTCATTCTGAGATTCTGTCCCTTTTTTATTAGCTTACAATAAATTGTCTAATGCAGAATGGATGTCCGTGTAAGTAAAACGAAAGCCTCCCTCCTGTAGTCGCTTGCTCACAACCTTCTGTCCCTTTACCAGTACCTGCGCAGCATCACCATACAGAAGTTTCAGTCCCCACTCGGGGACAGTCAGAAAAGCCGGACGCTTTATGACTTTACCCAACGCTTTTGTAAACTCCAAATTGGAAATCATTTGAGGAGCCACCATATTAAAGACTCCTTTTTTGTCTTTTGAAGAAATAAGCCACTCCAGCGCTGAGGTCAAATCATCAACATGTATAAAGGGCATTGGCTGGAGTCCGTCACCTATTTTCCCTCCCAATCCCAGTTTAAATGGCAATAGCATCTGTTTTAATGCCCCGGCCTGCTCAGACAAAACCAGGCCAAAGCGGGTAATACATAACCGTACTTTCGAATCATTCACTTTAAGGGCTTCTTCTTCCCACTCCTTGCAAACATTAGCAAGAAAATCGTCGGCATAATTCGTTGAATATTCATCATGAACTTCGTAAATATCATAAATCCCAACTGCCGATGCAGACACCAAAATCTCAGGAGGGGCGCTCATTTTATTAATTGCTCCGACCAACAGGGAAGTAGTTTCCGTTCGGCTTTTTCGAATAATCTCTTTCCATCTGGGTGTCCACCGTTTAAGAATTGGGGCACCTGCCAGATGCACCACGGCATCAACACCATCGAGCTTTTCCGTCAGATGCTTTTCGCCCTGCTGAAAATCATTGCGCGACAGGCTTACCACACAATCACCTCTATTCAGTAAACGTTCCGAAAGAAAACTTCCTATCAGGCCTGAAATTCCACTTATGGCTATATTCATAAACAAT
Source organism: Anaerophaga thermohalophila str. Valhall (assembly GCF_000250735.1). Taxonomy (GTDB): domain Bacteria; phylum Bacteroidota; class Bacteroidia; order Bacteroidales; family Marinilabiliaceae; genus Anaerophaga; species Anaerophaga thermohalophila_A. Next base: position 2,590 of record NZ_AHZV01000040.1, on the reverse strand, counting down.
TCTTTTACTATAATTTTTAACGGGTTAATCCGGCAGCTTCGAGGCGTTTTTCCAATTCTTCGACCGTAATGTTATACTCCCCTCTGCCATTCTGAAAAAAACTGATTCGGCCACGCTCTTCAGACACAACAATGGCAACAGCATCGGTTGACTCAGTTATCCCCATACCGGCCCGGTGGCGCAGTCCGAAACGCTTGGGTAGTTCCATATTCTGGGATACAGGCAAAATACAACCGGCCGCCTTTATTTTATTTCGGTTAATGATCACCGCACCATCGTGTAAAGGATTGTTCTTAAAAAAAATGGATTCAATCAGACGCCTTGAAATAACAGCATTAAGTAGTTCTCCGGTATGTACAAAATCAAGCAATTCTGAATTCTTGGTAATAACAATTAAAGCACCGGTCTTGGAACGCATAAAATCCTCACAGGCCTGAACAACAGGCTTTATGTAAATATTCATCATTCCTGCCGATTTGCCTTCAAAAAAGCGCTCAAACGAAAACTTATTGTGCAAGTTGTACCGGCTGCCGAGCAACAGTAAAAATCGTCTTATTTCCTGCTGAAAAACAACGATAATAGCCAAAACACCTACATTCACGAAATTATCGAGAATGGTTGAAGATAACTCCATGTTTAATGACTTAATTAAAAGCCAGAAAACAATAAACGCGAAAATACCAATGAAAATATTGAGTGCAACCGTCCCCTTGATCAGCTTATAGAGCTTGAACATCAGGTAGGCTACGAGAAAAATATCCACAAGATCGATAAACCGTATCTCAAGAAATGTCATACAAATCCCGCTTTATAGTTTTTGACACTAATTTAACACATTCTACGGCTTCTTTCACATCATGCACCCGCAAAATATTAGCTCCCCGGCTCAATGCCAGGGTATTCAGTACAGTTGTGCCATTAAGAGAATTTCCGGGAGTACTGCTCAGGTATTTGTAGATCATCGACTTACGCGACAAGCCCACCAGCAAAGGAAGCTCAAACATCTTAAATTGTTCAAGTTCGTTCAGCAACCTGAAATTATGCTCAATATTTTTCCCGAACCCAAATCCGGGATCAATAATAATATCGGAAACTCCAAGAGCCCTGAGCTGATCAACCTTTTCTGCCAGAAACAATATAACTTCCCCTGTTACATCTCTGTAAACAGGATTGTTTTGCATATTCCCGGGCGTGCCTTTCATGTGCATCAGTATATACGGGACATTCAGCCGGGCCACGATTTCAAACATCGAGGCATCCAACATTCCGGCCGATATATCGTTTATGAGATCCACCCCGTAATCATTCACCGCTTTTTGCGCAATTTTCCCCCGAAAAGTATCAACAGAGAGCAAAATATCCGGCCAGTGATCGCGAACGGCTTTTAAAACCGGCCAGAGTCTGTTCCCCTCTTCTTCTTCTGATACGTCGTCGGCTCCTGGACGGGTTGAACAGGCACCGATATCTACAATCCTTCCCCCCTCATCCAGAATTTGTTCCACACGTGACAATACCTTATCCAAAGAAGTTGCTCTGCTGCCTTCATAAAAACTATCGGGAGTTAAATTGACGATTCCCATCACTACAGGTTCAGATAAATCAACAAGCCTGCCACGACAATTTATTGAAAGTGCCGATGTCAAAAATCTGTCTTCGACTTCAAAATTCTTCATCTTCTTATTTCTAAAAAAGGTCAATTCGTAAACACAATACTCCGTTAAACTTTTACAGATGTCTGGTAAGGTAAAGACGCCCAATTTGGGCGTCTCTACCTCTCATAATAAAAACTTTGCGTCATTACGTTTCTGCGTTTAGGCTCTTTTTAATGGACTATTTGTAAACAAAAGAAGCTAAAAAAAGAATGTTTTCAAAGGTAACACTTCGAAAAGCTTTTCCTATGAATTACAAATCAACACAGGAAATATCGGTAAAAATCACGGATAATGCCGGTATGTTCCACCGCTTTTTTGTATTTTTACGCCTCAAAATAACAATATGGCAGAAAAAACAGATCAGCAATATGAGCATGTCATAAAACTGTGCCGTGATGTTTTTAGAAAAAAAAATGAAAGACTATGGAACGGCATGGCGTATTCTTCGTCCCAGCTCCATGACCGACCAGATTTTCATCAAGGCCCAACGCATCAGAAGCATTGAAACAAAAGGTACTTCCAAAATCAAGGATGATATTCGTTCCGAGTTCATCGGGATCGTCAATTATGCAACAATGGGCCTTATACAACTTGAATTGGGCCCCTGCGATCATCCGTCAATGAATGCCGATGAAGCCTTAGAACTTTACAATAAACATATTTACAAGGCCAAAAATCTGATGGCAGACAAAAATCACGATTATGATGAAGCCTGGCGTAATATGCGCATCAGCTCCTTTACCGACCTGATTCTTATGAAGATACACCGCACCAAACAAATCGAGAATAACCAGGGAAAAACCCTGGTATCGGAAGGAATAGATGCCAATTACATGGACATCATAAATTATGCGGTTTTTGGCCTTATTAAACTTGAATTTCCGGAGGATGAAAAAGTGTAATATTCTCCCTAAAAGTTAATTGATAAATATCTAACC
>NZ_AHZV01000041.1 GCF_000250735.1 Anaerophaga thermohalophila str. Valhall | reverse complement strand
CAGGCTAAGTTCTTGACGGCAGGAATTTGGGTCAAAATCTGTTTTTAGCCGGGCAATGGCCGGAATGCATCTACAATATGCTCCATTTCCCATTGGTCTTCATTATCATGCGGCAACCAGCAAATCACGTCGAAACGGGTTTCGCAGTCGAGTTCGTTTTCAATAATATAAGCCTCTGCTGCGTAGGCAATGGCATTCATTTTTGCTGGAGTAATGCTCTCTCTGGGGTGTTCGTGGTACTCTGATGCACGTGTGCGCACTTCCACAATCACCAGCTGATCATCGTCCCATGCTATAATATCTACTTCTTTTCGATCGAAGCGATAATTGCGTTCCACAATGCGGTATCCCTGGTCGAGCAGATATGAAGCAGCTTTATCCTCGCCCTTTTTGCCCAGTTCATTATGTTGTGCCATGTGTTTTGGTGTTAAATATAGATGAGTGCGGTATAAAAAGCATATTTTTGTCAAAATCAAGGCGTTTTAATACACCACCAACCCGCCTTCGTCGGAGACCTGAAGATGTATCTGAGCACCCATCAGCAAAGGTTCGTTAGGCGATTCGTGTCCGGCCGGAAAATCAAACAAAACCGGGTAATCGTAGTGTTCCGTTATGTCTCTGATAATTTCCCGGGCTGAATTTCCGAAAGGAATTTTTCCGTCTTTCATATCTGTAAAGTGCCCTACTATCAGACCTTTAAGGTGCTCAAGTTTTCCACTGAGTTTGAGTTGGTACATCATTCGGTCGAGATGGTATAATTGTTCTCCGACTTCCTCTATGAAAAGTATTTTTCCACGCGGGTCAAAATCATATCTGGTACCGGTCATGGCTGCCAGAAGGGATAAATTACCTCCAATCAGCTGACCGGCTGATGTTCCTTGCTTGTTAAGTATATTGGGAGGTGTCCGGTAAACTATGTCATGCCCCTGAAGTAAATCAAGGAGATGTTTCCATTCCGCTCCGTAGTTGTTGTCTGCCGGAAGATTAACCGGCATGGGGCCGTGAACCGATACAGTATTGTAGTTATTTTGAAGTGTTGCATGAATGACACTGATGTCGCTGAATCCAACCAGCCATTTCGGTTGAACAGGCATGCGCGAAAAGTCCAGAGTATCAATAATGCGGAGCGTTCCGTAGCCTCCACGGCTGCACCATATTACCTCCACTTCAGGATCGTCAATCATAGCCTGCAAATCATCAATTCTTTCCTCATCAGTTCCCGAAAATTGATTATGTTCATGGGACACGTATTTTCCCCTGCGGCTTCGGAAACCATGCTTCTCCAGAAAAGCCTCGGCCCTGGGAACCACGTCGGAATCAATTCTGCCGGCCGGTGAAACCAGCCCGAAGAGTGCTCCTTTTTTTATAAATGGCGGTATTGCTGTTGACATATCTTAGAGCTTTGTGTACAAGATTTTAACATCTTTGGTTATCTTTGTGAAGTTAAACAAAACCCGGCTCATTTGCCCGGTTTTGTTTTATTTTTGTTGTCAATTATTGCTTAGAGTAACAGAAAATAAACCTGTAAAAAGTTCAGATACAACATTATGAGTAATTTTAAAAGAACACTTGTTACAACAGCTCTTCCTTATGCCAACGGTCCGGTTCATATTGGTCACCTGGCCGGCGTATATGTCCCGGCCGATATTTATGTGCGTTATCTCAGGTTAAAAGGTGAAGATGTGTTACACATTGGCGGATCGGACGAACATGGAGTCCCTATTACTTTGAAGGCAAGGAAAGAGGGTGTTTCCCCTCAGGATGTAGTAGATAAATATCATCAGCTTATCAAAGATTCTTTTGAAAAGTTTGGTATCAGCTTTGATATATATTCCCGGACTACCAGTAAGATGCACCATAAAACCGCTTCGGAATTTTTTAAAAAATTGTACGACAATGGTGCTTTCATTGAAAAAGAAACCGACCAGTACTATGATGAAGAGGCAGGAACATTCCTGGCCGACCGATATATAACCGGCACCTGCCCGCATTGTAACAGCACCGGTGCCTATGGTGATCAGTGCGAGAGCTGTGGTACTTCCCTTAATGCCACCGATCTTATCAATCCCAAATCGATGATATCAGGGAGTACCCCGGTAATGAGAAAAACCAGGCACTGGTACCTGCCACTTGATCAGCATCAAAGCTTCCTCGAAAAGTGGATTCTCGAAGAGCACAAGGAGTGGAAACCCAATGTTTATGGTCAGTGTAAGTCATGGTTGGACCTCGGCCTTCAGCCACGGGCTGTAAGCCGCGATCTCGACTGGGGGGTTCCCGTGCCGCTCGAAGGGGCAGAAGGAAAAGTGCTTTATGTTTGGTTTGACGCCCCGATAGGTTATATCTCAGCAACCAGGGAACTGACACCGGAGTGGGAGAAATACTGGAAAGACCCAGAAACACGTCTCATCCATTTTATCGGTAAAGACAATATTGTATTCCATTGTATTGTATTTCCGACGATGCTAAAAGCCGAGGGCTCATTTATTTTACCCGACAACGTGCCTGCCAATGAATTTTTGAACCTTGAAGGAGATAAAATTTCAACTTCCCGCAACTGGGCTGTCTGGCTTCATGAATACCTGGAGGATTTTGAAGGCAAGCAGGATGTTTTGCGGTACGTATTGACGGCGAATGCGCCCGAAACAAAAGACAACGACTTTACCTGGAAAGATTTCCAGGCACGAAATAATAATGAGCTGGTAGCGATTCTTGGTAATTTTGTGAATCGCGCAGTAGTGCTGACGCATAAGTATTATGAAGGAAAAGTTCCCCTGATGGGAGAAACCGAACCTTTTGATGTTCAGACACTGGAATCGATTCCGTCCATTGTCAGCAGCGTAGAGAACAATCTTGATCAGTTTAAATTCAGAGAAGCACTACGCGAAGCTATGAATCTTGCCCGACTTGGTAATAAGTACCTGGCCGATACGGAGCCATGGAAGTTACAGAAAACAAACCCTGAGCGGGTGAAAACGATAATGAATATTTCGCTGCAGATTACAGCCAACCTTGCCATTGTTATGGAACCGTTCCTCCCGTTTACGGCACAAAAAATGCGTGATATGTTGAATATGCAGCAAGCCGTCTGGAGCGATGGTGGTAAGACTGAACTCCTGAAGCCTGCCCATACTATTAATGAGGCTAAGTTGCTCTTCGAAAAAATAGAGGACGCAAAAATCCGGGAACAACTGGACCGTCTGGCCCGTACTAAAACCAGCAATGAAGCAGAGAATAAAGAAGCCGAGCCGGCAAAAGCCGATATCTCGTTTGATGAGTTCACTAAAATGGATATGCGCGTGGGCACCATTCTGGAAGCTGAAAAAAGTGCCCAAAACCAAAAAGCTTCTGAAAATAAAAGTCGATACCGGAATCGATAAACGAACGGTTGTTTCAGGTATTGCCGAATTTTTTGAGCCGGAACAGATAGTCGGACGTCAGGTGTGTGTCCTGGTAAATCTTGCCGCACGGAAAATTAAAGGAATCGAATCGCAGGGAATGATTCTGATGGCTGAGGATTCCGACGGCCGCCTTGACTTTGTTGCGCCTGGCACAAGAATAAAGCCCGGATCACAAATCCGGTAATTTATCATTTGCCTGATAAATCATCAAGTAGCCAAACGTTTTCAAACTTTGGGTCTTCCCGTAAAGCAAAAAGTCTTTCAACCGCACTGTCTCGTTTTTCGAAAGACTCCAATGCTACCCGGAATCGGCCGTTACCGTTGAGAAGAACCTTTGCGTCAGGAAAACCCTCTTTTTTCATTTGTTCGGCAGTTTGTTGGGCCGGAGCTTCATATTTAAAGCTGGCAGCGATCAGGTGAAACGGGGTTTTAACCTGATCATTCGTCCGGCCGGATGCAATGTCAGCCTTTTCGGGAATATCGGGTGCGCTAATGTCGGCATTGGTGAGTTGCTTCGGAGCATGGGTTGCGGGCTGTGATGCACTTGCAGGTTTTTCGGCTACAGATGAAATAATATTACCGGTGTCAATTTGCTGATGTTCCGGCATTTTAAGTTCCGGGGTAAACAGGAATAAGCCTGCAATCATTGCGGCAACAGTTGCCCAGTACCGGGGTGACCGGCTGCGCAACAACCGTCTTACCGGCTCTTCGCGTTTCTGTTGGTGCGCGACGTATTGGAGCGGTTCAAAATGGAATTCGGTAAGACCGTAAGCATCAGGAAGAAGCTTGTTACGTACATTAGGGGTGAACTGAAGATTTCCCAGGGCATCTTTTCTGAAGGTTCCGATGCCTTCAAAAACAGATGTTCCCCCATTATTGATCTTTGTTTGAAATCCCTCGACAAAACTGTTTATCCGCTCTGTGCTTTCGTTCCAGGACAGATGTTCCTGCTTACAAATATGGTTGGTGAGAAGTCCGTCGTTGTGCGACAAACTCCTGTTGAATCCGATTTCCTTTTTAGGGGGCTGAAAAAGATTTCGTTCTTCAATAAGGCCGGCCGGCTTATAATTGGCCACAAAACCTCCAAGGCCTGGCACAATAACGCAATCGTGCAGGCATAATAAATCCGATATGTATTTTTCGATGCTTGCCATATTGCAAATTTAAACAATTTATACGCTCTTTGCATAGTTTTGTTTTAAACAGGTGTTGATAAAGTGTTGATAAAGGCAGATTAAAGGCTGAAATAACTTGTGCCTGTCTGGTAAGGGGGGGGGATTACTACTTAATCATGTGTCTGTTCAGAAAGTGTAAGTGGCAAGGCTGACGGCATAAATATTACTTTACAATATAACCGCGTATGCATTCGGAAGAGAAAAGGTGAAACTGATGTTTGTATCATTAATTCAGAAAACTTTCAATAAGGTAATAAGGTTTTGATTCAGTGGAGGTTCATTGGTTACTAAGGTTGGGGGAAAAAATAAGGTTTTGGGAAAATTAAATTTACTATGACCTATGAATGAATTTGGAACGGGAAAACCTTATTTTCACTCCTTAACCTTAGTAACAATGAAAGGGTCCCAACCATACCCCTGACCTTATTATCTTATTTTGTGTTTGAAAAAACATAAGAATAGAAACAACTAACCGCGTATGCATTCGGAAGAGAAAAGGTGAAACTGATGTTTGTATCATTAATTCAGAAAACTTTCAATAAGGTAATAAGGTTTTGATTCAGTGAGGTTCATTGGTTCTAAGGTTGGGGGAAAAATAAGGTTTTGGGAAAATAAATTTACTATGACCTATGAATGAATTTGGACCGGGAAAAACCTTATTTTCAATCCTCGACCTTAGTAACATGGCAGACTAATCGAATGACATTGACCTTATTACCTTATTTTGTATCTTTAGGTTCTTAAATAATACAAGTTAACATGAATCTTTAAAACTATTAAAAAACAAACTGTTATGAAAATCCAATACAATAACCTGTATACACATTTTGTATTTGTTACTCAAAACAGGATAGCTTTGATAAAGCCACAATACAGGAATCGTATTGAAAAGTATATTACAGGAATTGTGAATAACAAAGATTGTAAGATGTATGCCATTTATGCTAATCCTGACACGTTCATTTTTTAATTTCTCGTTCTCCAGTTCTTTCCGAAGAAACTATTGCTACGGTAATTGCAAACAGTTCAGAAAATTTCATAAACGATAATCATTTGTGTAGTGGGAAATTCTCGTGGCAGCAATCGGCTTCTGCTTTTTCGGTCTCAAAAGGAGATATTGAAAATGTTTGCAGATATATTCTGAATCAACCGGAACACCATCGTAAAAAAACTTTTGAGGAGGAGTATAATGAGTTTATCCGTTATTATCAGAAGACCTTAAAACTTTCAATAAGGTAATATGGTTTTGATTCAGTAGAGGTTCATTGGTTTCTAAGGTTGGGGGAAAAAATAAGGTTTTGGGAAAATAAATTTACTATGACCTATGAATGAATTTGGAACGGGAAAAACCTTATTTTCAATCCTCGGCCTTAGTAACTTTTGGAGAGACACTAATTAACCGGTAAAACCTATATTTTGCCTTTAATTTCCTTTTCTTAATTTTACGTGCTCTACGAAAACAATAATCTGATAACATCATTTCTATGAGCAAACAAATTCTGGTTACCGGCGGAACCGGCTATATTGGTTCCCATACTGTAGTTGAACTTCAGAACGAAGGGTTTGATGTAGTGGTTGTCGACGACTTGTCCAATTCGAGCATTGAAGTGCTGGATGCCATCGAAAAAATAACAGGTAAACGTCCTGCTTTTGAGAAATTCAATCTTACCGATCAGGAGAAAACCAATGCATTTTTTGAGAAATATAGGAGGATTGAGGCCATTGTTCATTTTGCCGCCTACAAAGCTGTAGGCGAATCGGTCGAAAAACCACTTGAGTATTATCACAATAACCTGGTATCACTAATGAATCTTCTCGGGAGTATGAGGAAGCATAAGATTCCCTATATGGTGTTTAGTTCCAGTTGTACAGTTTACGGTCAGCCGGAAAAACTACCTGTTACCGAAGATACGCCGCGAAAGCCTGCCGAATCACCTTATGGAAACACAAAAGCAGTATCGGAAGATATTATGCGCGACTTTGCCAGGGCCACCGAGGGCATTAATTGTATTGCTTTGCGGTATTTTAATCCCATTGGTGCTCATCCGTCAGCGCTTATAGGTGAGCTGCCGGTAGGCGTTCCGAATAATTTAGTCCCTTTTATTACCCAAACAGCTGCCGGGTTGAGGGATGAACTGAAAATTTTTGGCGACGATTACAATACACCCGATGGCACTGCCATCAGGGATTATATCAATGTGGTCGACCTGGCCAAAGCCCACGTCGTAGCCATCAACCGACTGCTTAACAACAAGCAGAAAGCATCCTACGAATTTTTTAATGTTGGCACCGGAGAGGGATATTCGGTAATGCAACTAGTGAAAGCTTTTATTAAAGCCACCGGGGTTGAATTAAAATATTCTGTTGTGGGAAGACGGGCCGGCGATATTGAAAAATATGGGCCGATACCTCGTATGCGAATAATGAATTGGGCTGGAAGGCTGAGAAAACACTCGAAGAAACACTAAAGAGTGCATGGGAATGGGAAAAGCATGTCAGAAACATAAAATAATATGGGCAAAACAATATTAATAACAGGTGGTGCGGGTTTTATAGGGTCACACGTAGTGCGCCTTTTGGTAAATAAATATCCCGACTATAAAATACTGAATCTTGACGCGCTTACTTATGCCGGGAATCTGGAAAACCTGAAGGATATTGAAAGCCGCTCCAATTATGAATTTATAAGGGCCGATATTACCGATATGGACGCAATTAACCGGATATTTCGTGAATACCGGCCTGATGGCGTTATTCATCTGGCTGCCGAGTCGCATGTTGACCGGTCTATTAGCGATCCCCTGGCTTTCATCCGTACCAATGTAACCGGCACCGTTAACCTGCTTAATGCAGCACGCGATGTGTGGGGTGAAAAACCTGACGACAAGCGGTTTTACCATATTTCGACCGATGAAGTGTACGGGTCTTTAGGAAATACCGGATATTTTACCGAAGAGACTGCCTATGATCCGCGTAGTCCGTATTCTGCTTCAAAAGCGAGCAGCGATCACATGGTACGGGCCTGGCATCATACCTACAACCTGCCGGTCGTGATTTCGAATTGTTCAAACAATTACGGGCCAAATCAGTTTCCTGAAAAACTGATTCCTTTGGCTATCAATAATATCAAACACAAAAAGAGCATTCCCATATACGGAAAAGGGGAAAATGTCCGGGACTGGCTTTATGTGGAAGACCATGCCGCGGCCATTGACCTTATTTTTCACCACGGGAAAAACGGGGAAACCTATAACATAGGCGGCAACAACGAGTGGACCAATATCGATTTGATTCGAAAGCTTTGCCAGGTAATGGACAAAGCACTGAACAGGGAACCGGGCGATTCGGAAAAGCTGATCACCTTTGTAAAAGACCGTGCCGGACACGACAAACGTTATGCCATAGACTCATCAAAACTGATGACCGGGCTGGGATGGAAACCTTCTTTACAGTTTGAAGAAGGGATCGAAAAAACCGTGAAGTGGTATCTCGACAATGAAGAGTGGATGAATAACGTTATCTCCGGCGATTATGCAAAGTATTATTCTCAGCAGTACGACAACCGGTAATTAGTGCTTGTCCATGAACTCACAAAAATTTTCACAATATGTGTGTCTGTTCAGAAAGTGTCATTTACTAGGCCTGCGAAGTCCGAAAATACGGAGTTTACTCATCGTAAATGAGTAATTTTCGAACGAGCGTAACACAGTAAATGACACTTTATGGACAGATACTAATTATTCCACTGTAACCGATTTGGCCAGATTTCTTGGCTGATCAACGTTACATCCTCGCATTACAGCAATCTGGTAAGAGATGATTTGCAGGGGGACTACTGCCAGAAGCGGTGACAGAGACGGATGACATGCCGGAATTTCTATGACATGATTGGCCAGCTTTTTGATGGTTTTCTCTCCCTCGGTTACAATGGCAACAACTTTCCCGTTTCGTGCTTTTACCTCCTGGATATTGCTGACAATCTTTTCGTATGAGCCGTCTTTAACAGCCAGAACAAAAACCGGCATGTTTTCGTCGATCAGTGCAATAGGGCCGTGTTTCATCTCGGCAGCAGGATAACCTTCGGCATGGATGTAAGATATTTCTTTCAGCTTGAGGGCGCCCTCAAGTGCTACAGGATACAATACTCCCCGGCCCATGTACAATGCGTTGGAGACATTAATATACTGGTTGGCCACATCTTTTATGAAGCCTTCATGTTCCAGTATTTCTTTCATTTTGCCGGGTATTTCCGTCAGGGCATGTACCAGAGCTACATAATCCGATTCGGGGATCAGCTTTTTTCTGTGTCCTATCAGGAATGCCATCATGGTAAGCACGGTAATTTGTGCCGTAAAGGCTTTGGTCGAAGCCACTCCGATTTCGATGCCTGCATGGGTATAAACACCAGCGTCTGTTTCCCTGGCAATGGATGAACCGGCAACGTTACAGATACCAAGTATGGTAGCATCCGATTGTTCCCTGACCATTCTTATGGCAGCAAGTGTATCGGCAGTTTCTCCGCTTTGCGAAACGGCAATAACCACATCATCGGGGTATATTATGGGTTTGCGGTAGCGGAATTCGGAAGCATATTCCACTTCAACAGGGATTCTTGCATATTCCTCAAAAAGATATTCACTCACCAGGCCGGCATGCCACGAAGTTCCACAGGCTATAATGATTATCCGCCGGGCATCGATCAGCTTGGGAAGCACATCCAGTATTCCTCCCAGGAAAATCTTACTGTGGTCCATCGAAATCCGTCCGCGAAAAGTATCTTCAATGGAAGAAGGCTGATCGTGTATCTCCTTGAGCATATAATGTTCGTAATCTCCTTTATCTATTTCGTCAATGCTCAGCTCAATTTTTTGCACCTGAGGTGTTTTGATGTCATTGTGCAGATTTTTAAGGTCGAACTTGTCGTGATCGATAACCGCTACTTCTTCATCATTCAGGAAAACCACCTTGTCGGTATATTCAATGATGGGAGTGGCATCTGAAGCCATAAAATACTCATTTTCACCGATCCCGATTACCAGCGGACTTCCTTTTCGGGCGGCGATTAACCTGCCGGGTTCATCGGTACAATAAATCACCAGTCCGTAAGCTCCCACAACTTTGGTCAGGGCTAACCGGACAGCCAGTTCGGCAGGGACTTTTTTCTCTATATAAATGTTTTCGATGAGATTGGCTAAAACTTCTGTATCGGTTTCAGTACTGAAAGAAACACCACGATTGGTCAGCTCTTTTTTCAGGTGACCGTAGTTTTCGATGATGCCGTTGTGGACAACAATAAATTTACCCTTTTCCGACTTGTGCGGGTGAGCATTAATATCGTTAGGTTCCCCGTGAGTAGCCCAACGGGTGTGCCCCATCCCGATGGAACCTGAAATTTCCTGGCCTTTAATAATGTTTTCAAGGTCTTTTACTTTTCCTTTGCATTTATACAGATGCGTCTCGTTATTCATCAGGGCTATTCCGGCGGAGTCGTATCCTCGATATTCCAGCCGTTTCAGGCCCTTAATCAGTATAGGGTAAGCGGTTCTTTCTCCTACATAAGCTACAATGCCACACATAAATTTCGTCGATTTGTTTTACTATTCTACAAAGAGTTTATTTTTTCTGATATTTTTGATGCCAGCTTCTTTTTTCTTTCAATGTGTTCAAGAATATCACACACGGCCGGGTGTTTTTCAAAGGCGCCACGAACCTGTTCAAAATCAACGTTTCTTATTTCATCTTCTCCGTCCATCCCAAAGCCTGTCTGCGCTTTTAGCGTGAATTCCTTGCGCGCGTCCTCAAACATCATCTTGTCCAGGCTGACAACCGCGTTTTTCCAGTCTTCAATAAAGTCGAGCAATTGCTGCTTCGATATAGTGGCTAAATTAATATTCAGGGCCGACTGGAACATGGCATAGCTCCGGTTCCACGCCCATGGGTAATAGTTGCGGTGCCACTCCCCGAATATTGCGTTCATTTCAGTGAAGGTATTCACTTTTCCTTTCTCAATCTTTTCGGCCAATTCGAGAACTTTTTCTTTTGGGACAATAAGTCCGGCCATATCAACCCATTCTCCGGTACCTTCGGCAGATGCAGGTTTTAAAACTTCATGTAGTTCCTCAATGGATGAATACTCTTCTGATTCAAGTTTTTTCATCAGACCATTTCCCAGAAATTTTTTGATGCCAATATCGTATAAAAAGATGCCGCGTTCAAGAGCTTTGGCCTCGATTTTCACACTATTATACATGAAATAATCCGAAGTGGCGCCGGATGTCTCTTTAAGTTTGATGAGTGTCTCTTTTCCCTTGATCATCTTTTCTACGGAGTAGGGACTTAACAGGTTAAATGTGATGTAATCGAGTTTTCTGGGGTCTTTTCTCTTGTCACGATTTGGCCATTTGCGGGCATCGCGCATGGTTCCTACACTCCGCAGATTGACACCTGGTGCCAGGTAACTTTCATCTTTGTTTTCGATGAGGTACGAAAAAGGGAAATTAGATGTGTCGGGATTGCGGTAATGACGCCCCATAACCAGGGAGAAAACCCCAATTTTAGCCGGCCACAGGAGGTATGAGTCGCTGGTTGTTTTGCTGCCGCGTTCTACTACTCCCTGGTGTACCGGCCCCAGCTTGTACATGTGGTTGCTTTGGTTGGAGCCGCTTCCTGCATTAAGAAATGAGTAATATCCGGCGATCAGAAGGGTAGATTTATGATGCGAAACGGTATATGGACCGGCAAATATTGAGCAGGCTTCGCCATGGAATCCCTGGCAGTTGGCAAAAAAGACCGAGTTTTCTGCCGAGTAGTGTTTTCCCAGCGTGCAGCCCTGTCCGATAAAACATTTGGATATCAGGGTGGCGTCGGTCACTGTTGCGCCGCTTGCTGCAATAAAATCTTCAGCAATCACGCCCGGTCCAAAATAGGATGGATGCTCACGTGAGCTGTTGATGGTGCCGTTAACCAGCCGGTAAATGCCTTCAACAGTTGCCTGGGTCCCTATATTTACATTCAGGATGGTCCTTGAGTTGAGTAACCGTGCCTCGCTTTTTACGATCCCTTTTTCGGCACACATATTTTGACAATAAGTGTCTACCATGCTGTTCAACATCTCGATAAGTCCGGGTCGATGACGATAAAAAGCAAGAAGGTAAGCAGTATGGGCGGATAATTCATTAAAAATGGGGACTTCTCTTCCGCCGGCTTCATTTAAAACAGCAACCTTTTCTCCGTTACCAAAGCAGGATTTTCCTTCGGTAGTGAGGGAGTCCACATTTTCTATGATGACATTGCTTTCTATGTGATAGTTGGCTATTTGATTCCTTACCTGGCTGATGTAAACATCGTCATCAATGGTTGAGTTGTGAATGGTAGCATTCGAAATGCCCGAGTGTTTGGTAACACCTCCTGCAAATTGAAAACTGCGCCGGAAGCGGCCAAGCCTTATTTTTCCAGAGAAAGAAGTTTGCCTGACGAATGAAGGGTCGAACCCGTCTTTTACTTCTATGTTGTTCCACTCATCATTAAAACATCCCTGCTTTTCGAGTGTTTCAATTTCATGGGCGGTTAAAGGCCGGTATTCTGACATAATGATTTGCTTTAAGGACAAATATTAATTGATCATACATCTTACAATAGTATCTATAACTGTCTGTTACTGCCGAAGTTAGTAATAAATAGTAACAGTTGCTTGAAAAAAAATGTTTATTCACAAAAAAACCTGCCTCGAATAGAAGAAGCAGGTTTTTTCGAAAATTGTTATTTCTCACTAAAGTGTTCCGCTGATCATAAATGTTGCTGCAAATGCAAGGATAGCGTACAACTCAGGGAATACAGCCAAAACCAGAGTACTCCCGAAAACATCATGTCCCGATCCGATGCCGGCAATACCGTTGGCACAAACTTGTCCCTGTCTGATTCCGGACAACAGCCCTACAATTCCGAGAGCAATACCGGCACCCAATACCGCTGCGCCCTGAATCGCAGTAATATCGGGCGAAAGCACGCCGGTTGCATTAATTACAAAGTAACCTGCAAATCCATAAAGTCCCTGTGTTCCGGGGAGTGCACTCAAGACAAGGTAGTTGCCAAATGCATCGGGATTTTTTTTCATAGCACCCAATGCAGCGTTACCACCATAAGAGACACCGTAAGCACTTCCTGCTCCAGCCAGTGCGATCATCAAGCCAATGCCTATATAGGCCAATACAATTGGAGTCATATTATTCCTGTTTTTAAGGTTATTAATTCTTTACTTGAACTCTTTGATATGGTTTATATTCTTTTCCTCCTCCTATGAAACCTGCATTTTTATAAAATTCCACGAATGTAAGACGTAACGGGTGGACAAAAGCACCAAGCCCTGACATGAAGATATTGATACCGTGTCCGATCAGCAGGATAATCAGGGTCACCAATATGCCGATCAATGGAATATCAGGGGCCAGATCGAATGCTAGCTGATTAAACACCTGTCCGAGAATGGCACTTGCCAGGCCAAGGGCAAACAAGCGTATGTACGATAACAGATCGCCTATTACACCTGTAACCATATTGTATGCGTCCCACAAGCCTGCTCCTATATTAATGAAGATGTTTCTTTTCGGGTGGTTAAAAATAAATATTCCCAGAACCGAAGCACCCACCAATACCGTGTGTACAGGACCGAAAAAATGGCCTGCTTCCGGATTTTGCATATCCAAAAGGTAGAATATTCCTGATGATACAATCAGTATGAACCATCCCCATGTTGATAATGAATAACCAAAGCCCTGTTGGCGGATTTGATTGATGGCTTTAAGTACCATCCCGAATAGAATCTGAACAGCGCCGAACGCTAATGCCAGTGTGAACATCTGATCGTTGTCCAAAAACAAGTCTTTCGCATTAGCCAGGAATTTCGGAGGATTCTCTATCAGGTTTATTCCGAAGAAAGTTCCTGTAATCGCCCCAAAAAGAATAGTGGCCAGTCCCAGTAGTTGTGCAAGTGTCAGTATGGGACGCATGCCTGGCTTTGCTTTTGGTTTGTATATGGCAATAGCCAGTACCAAAAGCAGACCGTATCCCGCATCTCCCAGGCAGAATCCGTAAAACAGCAAGAAAAAAGGCGCAAAGAAGGGAGTAAGGTCTAATTCTATATATGAAGGTAATGAAAAAAGTTTGGCCACCGGCTCGAATAATCTTGCAAACCGGTTATTACGCAGCAGTATGGGTGGTTTCTCATGCTTTCGTGCCGCTTCTTTTAAATAATAAACCTCTTTTTTATCTACCCATTTTTCCAGTTCGTCTGCCTTTACTTCTGGAACCCATGCTTCAACCAGCCGTATTTTCCCTTCTACTTCATCTACTGTTTGAAATCTGACATTAATATCGGCCAACTGCTCTTCCAGTTTTTTCTGATATTCTTCAAGCAATTCAATACCATGTACGGCAATCTTATCTAACTCATGATTGAGTTCGTCTGCCTTTGCCTGTGTTGTTGAAATTTCTTTACGAACGTCTTCAAGAGTGTTAGCTGGCAGCGGCATCTCGTCCGACTCTTCCATTTCTTCGGGCAACTCTTTGTTCTCTGACTTGTCAACAAAGATAAAGTAACAATAACCGTCGGTTTCCGAAATAAGTTCAACGGGATATTTTTCTTCCCATTCAGGATTGTATTTTGAATCGGGACAGATAAGAAAACGCAGATTTATATTGGCTTCCGAAAGTCTGTTTATGGCTTCCAAAGTAAATTGTCCCCATGGCTCAATCTGTTTTTCCTCTTTCTGAAGGGAAGAAAGTTGTTGTTGTATTTGTTCGAGTCTGCTCTCAATTTCTGTTATCCGTTGGTTGAGCTTTTCACCCGATTTGTCTGTTATATTTTCGACTTCTGCGGGATCCTGGATTTGTTTTCTACGGCTTTCCAATATTTTTATTGTTTTGGAAAGATCACTGATTTTCCGGTATAAATCCTGCATTTCGGTGGTGGGTTCGTGCTGGTGCTCAACGATATGTGCCACACCGAGTTTTTTCAGGTGATCAAGAAATTGATCATAGTCGGCATGGTATACCAGAAACGAATATTTATACATTGGTACAATCATGACTCCACCTCCATGTTTTGTTGCCTGTTTTTAACGATTTTCTGGGAAGCTTTTGACAGATTCTCTTCATCTTCAAGGAAACGTTTAATCTTACGGATTGCATCCTGAAATCCCGGAATTTGAACTTTTTCGTATAGATTAACTTTTTGAGTTGTTTTTTTACGAGCAAAGTCAAGTAATTCCATTTTTCGTTCAAATACCTCCTTCTCAATGGCAAGTTTAACCAGTTTTTCAAGAATGGCAACGCCATCCGGAAACCAGGCGGGTTTTTCGAACATGTTATAATCGCGTATTCCGAAGTGAATTTTCTCAAGCACAGGTGTCTGCACCCCTGCAATTTTCTTAGTGGAAAGTTCCACGTCTTCAATTTTTACCAAAGAAGGGTCAAATTCACTCCAAAGGCGGATCATATCATCATACAGGCCCATTTCTTTTTTAAGCTGTTCTTCCAGTTCGACGGCTTTATCTTTAGCATTTTTCACTTCCACTCTTAATGCCGATTCTTTGTTCTTCAGGGTCGGCAAAGCGCGTTCTCTTATTTGCAGCTGTTTGGCAAGAGCCTGTTGCGATGTCTTATTATATTGAAATTTTATGGCCACGTTTTCTCCTTCTTTCGTTACTATTACCTCTTATTTAATGATTAACATAATAGAGTATCGATGGCTTACTTTCTTTATGCTACGGTTCATTTACTTTTTCCAGTACTTATCCACCAGTTCTTTTTTGATTCCCACCTCTGCTTTAGAAAAATAGGTGGAAAAGAGCTTCCAGGCGATGTCAAGCATGGTATCCGTGTCAACATTGACATCAATTGCCAGCAGTTTTTCCGAATAGTCTTTGGCGAAATCCAGTGTTCGCTCGTCGTAATCGGTGAGGTCAAACCCATTCTCCAGTTTGGTACGGGCGCTGGCAGCGTCGGCATAAAGACGAACGGCCGCATTCATAACCTGTGGATGGTCTTCGCGCGTTTGTTTTCCAATAACCAGCTGTTTCAGTCGTGACAATGAACGGAACGGGTCAACAATGACTTTTCCGATATCAGTATCCCTTCTCAGGAAAAGCTGTCCTTCGGTTATGTAACCTGTGTTATCGGGTATGGCGTGGGTAATATCTCCCCCCGAAAGTGTGGTTACCGCCACAATGGTAATAGAGCCTCCCGTCGGGAACTGTACGGCCTTTTCATAAATTTTGGCCAGATCGGAATAAAGCGAACCCGGCATGCTGTCCTTCGACGGAATCTGGTCCATCCTGTTCGATACAATACTGAGTGCATCGGCAAAGAGTGTCATGTCGGTCAGAAGAACCAACACACTTTCGTTTTTGTCAACAGCGAAGTATTCGGCAGCCGTCAGAGCCATATCCGGAACCAGCAATCGCTCAACCGGCGGGTCTTCTGTCGTGTTTACAAAGCTTATAATACGGTCGAGTGCTCCGGCGTTGTCAAATACCTGCTTAAAATAGAGATAATCGTCGTTTGAAAGCCCCATACCTCCCAGAATGATCTTGTCGGCTTTAGCTCTCAAAGCCACATTGGCCATTACCTGGTTGTAGGGCTGATCGCTGTCAGCGAAGAAAGGGATTTTTTGCCCCGAAACAAGGCTGTTGTTCAGGTCAATTCCTGCGATACCGGTGGCAATAAGTTGTGAGGGCTGTTCGCGCCGAACAGGATTCACCGACGGACCTCCGATTTCGCGTATTTCACCTTCAATATCGGGGCCTCCGTCGATGGGGTCACCATAAGCATTGAAAAATCTGCCCGAAAGCTCGTCGCTTACTTTTATCTGTGGCGGATTCCCCAGAAATGTTATTTCAGCATCGGTAGGAATTCCTTCCGTACCTGAAAAAACCTGAAGAACGACCTGGTCGCCAACAATTTTCACAACCTGGGCCATCCGCCCGTTGACCACAGCCATCTCATCGTATCCTACATTCTTGGCGGTAAGCGATACAGTGGCTTTAGTGATGTTGTTTAGTTTGGTATATACCTTTTGAAATGCCTGACTTTTCATTCGTATAAAATTTTTTTATTAAGGTCTAATGGAACTTGTCCCGAGCAATCAGGACTCGTTTCATCAGTAAAAAATTAGTCTAAGTTATTGGCATGATGGAACTCGCATGATTGATTTTATACATATTCTTTTGTGACAATCTTTGTCAACAAGCTCGTTTCATCTTAAATCTAAAAATCTATTATGGCAATTTTTGCGATACCTGTTTCGTAAGTTGTTTGTCTATATCAACCCAACGCATGGGATATTTGGGGGGGTAAGAGCTGAGATCCATTCAAAGCTGACCCCTGATGACTAAACTATACAGCTTCTTCTTCCTTCTTTTTTTCTTCTACCGCATGCTCTTTCAACATTTCATCAAGCTCTTTTTCAAAACCTTTGAATTTATCCGATTCGAATTCCGAGTAGTTCATCTGTTTGAATTGATTGATGATTCGTTTGAAAAAGTCGCCAACTTCTTCAAAGTGCCTGAACTCGAAATCGGTATCCACAATACCGAGCACCTTCTCGAGCATATATTTCTGCCGCTTAAGTGGGGTAGATGCATCAACTTTATCAAAAGCATCCTGCTGAAGAATTACAAAGTCGATAAGCTCGGCTTTCCAGAAGCGTTCGTGGAAGTCAATGGGAACACCATCGTCCCCAAGAATGTTGATTTGTTCGTTGGCTTCTTTTCCCCTGAGCAGAACGTCTTTGCTTTTCAGTACATTATCAAGCCAGTGTTCATCGAGACTTTCCCCGAGGGTTTTCTGAAGCTCGGGATACTCGAGATATTTTGAATAACTATCGATGGGGTCGATGGCGGGATAACGTTTGCTGTCGGCACGATCCTGCGAAAGACCATAGAAGCAACGGGCTGCTTTACGGGTGTTTTCGGTAACGGGTTCTTTCAGGTTACCCCCGGCCGGTGATACGGTACCTATAAAAGTGATGGAACCGGTTTTTCCATTGTTGAGGTATACGAAACCTGCACGTGAATAAAAGTTTGAAATAATGGCCGATAAGTCCATTGGGAAGGCATCCGGCCCCGGAAGTTCCTCAAGACGGTTCGACATTTCACGTAATGCCTGCGCCCATCGCGAAGTGGAGTCGGCCATCAGAAGAACTTTCAGTCCCATAGAACGGTAATACTCTGCAAGCGTCATAGCTGTGTAAACCGAAGCTTCACGAGCCGCTACGGGCATATTTGAAGTGTTGGCGATAATGGTTGTTCTTTCAATCAGCTTTTTACCTGTTCTGGGATCATCAAGTTCGGGGAATTCCTTAAAAATTTCCACCACCTCATTTGCCCGTTCACCACAGGCAGCCATGATTACGATGTCGGCTTCGGCCTGTTTGGAAATGGCATGCTGTAGCACTGTTTTTCCTGTTCCAAAGGGGCCGGGGATAAAACCGGTTCCGCCTTCGGTAATTGGGTTCAATGTATCGATACAGCGAACACCGGTTTCCAGAAGCTTGAACGGACGCGGTTTTTCTTTGTAAGTTTTGATGGGTACTTTTACCGGCCATTTCTGCACCATGTTAACAGAAATGGTATCTCCGTTGTTGTCTTCAATGACGGCAATTTCGTCATCAACGGTGTATTCACCTTCTTTTGCTATTGATTTAATTTTGTAGGTACCTTCAAGTTTAAATGGCACCATAATACGGTGGGGCATTCCGTTTTCTTCTACCTCACCGAGCCAATCGCCGGCGACTACTTCGTCACCCTTTGAGGCTATGGGTTTGAAGTTCCACTTCTTTTTTCTGTCCAGGGGATCGGTGTATTCTCCACGTTTCAGGAAAACACCATCCATTTTGTCGAGGTCGTTTTGCAGTCCGTCGTAATTTCGGGAAAGCATGCCCGGGCCAAGCGTCACCTCAAGCATGTGACCTTCGAATTCAACTTTGCTTCCGGGTCTCAACCCGCGTGTGCTCTCAAATACCTGTACATAGGCCTGTTTTCCTGTCACTTTTATGACCTCTGCCATTAATCGCTCTTCGTTGTGGGCGATGTAGCAAATCTCATTCTGTCCCACCGGACCATAAATATCTACCACCACAAGGTTGGCAATGATCCCTGATACCGTTCCGGTTGTTTTATCGTTTTTTTCCATAGGTCAATGTATATTCTTCGGGGAATTCAAATCCCGACTTCAGTTCATTGAATAATTTTTCAAACATTTCGCGTCCCTTTTCGGGGTCAAGATGAATCCAGCGCTCTGCTATAAAGAGTTTTTGCAGAAAAGCCAGTACTTTTTCTATTGTAAAGTAATTGAAGAAGGTGGCATCCTCAACAAAATGCCATTTGTGCACATCAAGTTTGAGTTCCCGCTCTTTCAGGTTTTCTATTTCGAATATCTGTAGAAGGTCTTCTATATGCTCAACTTCCGATTTCAGTCCGAAATCCCTGGCACGACTCTTCTTTAAAGCATTGGTGACATCATTGTTTCCTATCAGGGCCTTTTCAAAATCCAGTTCATACTTGCGGCCGTTCAGGGCGGTCAGAACATTCGATGTGTCGCGCTGATATTTTGCAAGCTTTCTGACAAAAAGATTTTTTGAACTTTCAAGATAATCGTAGTATTCAGCAGACAATTTTCGACCGGCTTCCACGCGGGTGTCTTTAGCATCGTCGCCATGCATGTCAAAGACAAAGTCGGACAAGTAGGGGGGGAAGTGCGACATTTCTGCTGTGAAGGCCTGTTTCCTGTCTGTCAGCGGCTCCAACTCTTCCTTACTGAAGTTTCCCCGATCGTCCCACTCTTTTTCCTCCTTGAAGAACAAATTGATCAGGTTTTCATGGTCAAATGGCAGATAGAAAAGCCGCAGCAAAGCGAAATCCCCGGGGGCCAGCTCGTCTTCCATCATTTCCCGAAAGTCGGCCGAAGAGAAAGTCAGTTTCTTTTCTTCGGGAACAAGGTCGGGAAGTCCGGCAACAAGACAATAGTAACCTTTCGACATATATTTTATTTCTTTTCTTTCTTTTTAAAGAGTAATTCGGTAGATTTTGGTCTCAGGTACGCTCTAAAGAAATTGTTGAAATCTTCATCGGTGAAGCTGATTACATACCCTCCGTCAGCAGGACCAATTTTAAAGCCCGATTTCAGATTTTTCGAGAAAGTGAGCTTAAGGCCTTTGTTCAGATGTTGAGCAAGCTGCTTTTGGAAATGTTCTTCCATTTTTTTCCGTTCCGATTCGGGCAGTATTACTTCCAGATCCATGCTTTCTTTTTTGATCCAGCCGTCAACGACTTTTACGATCAGGTCTCCAAGATATTTTTTGTCGGAAAATAATTCTTTGGTGGTGGGTTCGATGGCCTGCATGGTAACCAGATTGGTAATTTCCTGTTTGAGGGCAGCAACAGATTGTTCCAGAGCCATTTTCATTTCGGCTTCAACATGTTTTTTTGTGTCTGCGGCCTTTTTCTCAGCTTCGGAAACTTTTTGTTCTGCCTTATTCCGGGCCTCTTTTTCTATGGCCGAAGCTTTTTCTCTGGCCTCTTTTAGTATCTTATCGGCCTCTTCTTTGGCTTTCTGTACCCCTTCGTTGTAAATTTTTTCGGTAAGGTCCTGAAGTTTTTTTGTCATAGTTCCAGTTTTTATCGGGTAGAAACGACTTTTTAATCTGAATTTGTGGCTCTAAAATAAGTCTTTTGTAATTATCAAACAAAAATTCAGGGTTCAATCCGCATTTGGAATTGTTAAGAATTTGCATAAAAGGATAAAGATTATTTTTTTACTTTCCAGGGGATTACAAATGTTATCGGGATGCAGATATGTTTAATAACAGCATTTTGCCGGGACGTCATTTTTAGTGACTGAAACGGGCATGGCAAACATTACCATAAACGACTATTGAGCACGGTCAAAAAAGCATCTTTATTGCCAAACTCTGTGTTGTTTTAAATTTTGAGCCCTCATTAACAACGAGTTAACTCTGGTACAAAATTTTAAACGCCTTGATTTTTACAAAAATATGTTTTTTATACCGCACTCACTATTAGATTTTTAGATATAAAGATAAGAAACCATCAGGCTGAATGCAGAAGATAGGGCATGGAGCATAGAGCAAGGAGTAAAGTGAAAAGGGGAAGAGAATTGCAGAGTGGAAAATAGGTTTCTGAAAGTGACAGGCTGGGAGCATGAGGAATTAGATAATGTTCATTGGTTTAACCATTTGACCATCTATGGAGTCATGTTCTGTCTGAGAATGAGGGGAACCTCAAGGGCCCCTGTGTTTATAACAAAATTTTGCTGCTGAAAACAAAAAACGCTTTACGAGTTTTAAATCTGCAAAGCGTTTTTTATATTTTTAATAATTTTTAGTATTTTATTTTTGTTCCGAATTATTTTTTTGAAACTGAAACATACTTAACTCTTAAGTAAGGTACGGGGTTCTCTGAGTATGGATTGTTTTTCAGGACAAGCCTCCAGGGAAAAGTAGAGGTGTTGTATGGTGTGAGATAATATGGTCCTCTGAGTTCCGGCTTTTCAACCATCATACGGAAAGTCTCTCTACTCATACGGAACCTGTATTTACCTGTTTCTTCATTGTAGGTACCATCTTCAAATTCGGGTGACCAGTCTTCTTTATAGTTTTCTATGCCTTCGGCCTCTGCGGCTTCTTTACTCAGATAGTAGTATGGAGGGATTTCGAGTTCCCCGTCATCATTCATGATGTTCAGCGCGAGGGCCTGCGGGATAGGAGAGTAAAAGTCTTCATCACCGAGCTGAAGCGTTGTATCTGCTTCAAAGTAAATGTCTACAGCACTTATTCCGTGATATTGTGAACTATCATTATTCGTATTTGCGGATAACTTTTCTTCCCAGAATTCAAACAAACCCACTCCGGGTTCCAGTTCTACATCGTTAAAATCTACTTTTACATAGCTTCCTGCCATTCCCTGCACCACAAACTGTTCTGCGTCGGGGGTTGAAAATTCCACTTTCCCCTCGTGATCGTGGGTAAAACGGTTGATTCTGACGCATTCTTCGTTGATAGGGAACGTATAGGAGCTATGCATGGTTGTATCTACTTCATTTGTAACAGAATCTATTACATTGTAGGAATAGTACAGCCGCATGTTTGATTCGGAGGCCAGGATATTAATCCTGATAAGTGAGCCCGGGGTGTCCGAATCCAGTAATTCCGATTTCACAAATAATGCTCCGAAAGTATTCATAAATGTTTCGCGGGAATTCATTACATCTTCTGAGTAGTTAAAGACTTCTTCAGCAAGGTCGTTGTTTAGTTTTATCTGCCATTGGTGGATGTAATCCTCCTCTTCCCAAACCGAATCAGCCAAAGCATCCCAGCCACTGCTTATTCGTTCTCCAACAGGACTCGGGTCATATAGCCCTTCAACTTCCATATCCGAATAATAATCGGTTGAGTAGTTCAACGGTTCAGTGAACCGGTAAACCTGGACGGAATGGCGTGCATCTTTATCCCCAAGCCAGTAATTTTCACGGTAGGCAAGATTCAAAACCAAAGAGTCAACAAAATATTCATTCAGGGAGTCGGTTTTGTCTAACTCGCCAGTAAACTCTCCGATATTTACCTGTGTAATGAACGAAGCCTCGGTCTTTCCGGCATAAGGATCATCTACACTACCAATAATGGTATAATCCACATCGTCGGAACGGAGCCGTGTCGGATTTTCATTACTGACGGGCATATAAGCGATTTCATCGGCGCCTGAGAATAGTTCATCTTGTGGTAAAACATCCAAACCTAAGGTTCCTGTTTCGTTTTCGCATGAAACAAATACTGCAACCGGTACAATAAGAAAAGGTAATAAAAACCTAATTTTTAGTTTATTCAGCATAAAAATCCAATCAGTTTTGGCGTTCTAAAAAGTCACTATTAAAAATTATTCAATAGTTTGTTGATATTTGAAACCTGATTTATGAATAATACAGGTTAAAAGCTTTTATTGTTTTTTGGGTATGTTATTCCTTATTTCCTGCAAGTCTATACTACTTGGTGTCTCTTCATAAAGTACCATTTGTTGTGTTACGCTCGCAGCCAAATTACTTATTTACGATGAGTAAACTCCGTATTTTCGGACCTGGCAAATCTTGAAAATGACACTTTCTGAACAGGCACATGATCAGAAACAACTTTCGCGTAATTTATAGACGAGCACTAACTACAGGCTGTCGTAAAATTTGTTGTAAGCGTCAATATACTGATCTTCGGGTTGATATTCCAGAAAAGGTTTTCCCGACTGTTTTATATAATTCTCAATTTCAGGATTTATCTTTTCCGACCCCTGAATAATTCCGTCTGAATTATTAATGGCCAGTTTTGTAAGATTGATAAAATTGGCCGGGTTCAGTATTTTCAGATCAGTATCTTTTATTCCCTCAACTTTCGCCTTTTCTTTAATGCCCGGATTGAGCGCAGTCTTAAAGTCATCGTCAAAAACAGAATATACCACCCTGGCACCTGCAAAGTAAGGGTCTTCACTCATTGCTTTTTTGATATATAAAGGAGCAAGGGCAGTAAACCATCCCTGGCAATGTACTACATTGGGTGCCCATCTTAATTTTTTGGTTGTTTCGAGTACACCCCGGGCAAAAAAGATGATGCGTTCATCGTTATCATCAAATTCCTTGCCATCATCATCCGAGATGGTATTTTTTCTGGAAAAATAGTCTTCATTGTCGATGAAATAGACCTGCATCCTGGCCGCCTGAATGGAGGCCACCTTTATTATCAGCGGATGGTCGGTGTCATCTATAATCAGATTCATGCCCGAAAGACGAATGACTTCGTGCAGTTGGTTGCGTCTTTCGTTGATGTTACCAAAACGGGGCATAAAAGTTCTGATTTGTTTGCCCCTTTCCTGAATGCCCTGGGGAAGGTTTCTGCAAAGAGACGACATTGAATTTTCGGGCAGATAGGGTGTTATTTCCTGCGAGATGAATAGGACCTTGTTATTTTCCATTTTTCAAGGATATATTAAGATAAATATTCCACAAAAGTACAAAAAATCTGCAATCTAAACAAAGTTGAATATTTCCCTGGTATTTCTTTTGGGTTGATTATCAATGTTTCCATGAAATTGTTGTTGAATCATTCCGGAGATATTCTTGTGGAAAACCGCCTTATTGGTGAATGAATTTACGTTGATCATCCGTCTCATTTTGCCTCCGGGGAAGTTTTGTTGTCCCTTACAAGTGGATGTTATCCCTGATGCCTTGGGATAAGAAAATTTCTTTCCGTTATGAGAATTATTTTTTATTTTGCCGCGTTTTTTGAAAATTTGAGAATGATCAAGCAATGGCGTGAAATATTTTAATTGCCCGCAGTTAGGCAGTTATGAGTCTGCACCGAAAAGTTGTTTTTTGCCGGTTTAATGGTCAGGGAGATTCTTAATTACTTATAACCAATTAGTTAATTCAAACTCAAAAATTTTCGTACCTCGATTATGACAAAAACAGCTCTTTTAGTGCAGATTCAGCAGGCTAAAATTCTAATGATCTGTTAACTCTTATGGAAGTAGTAAAAACCAGGAATGAACTGGAGGAACGGTTGGCCGTTCTCAGAAAACCCGGGAAAAAGGTTGGATTTGTTCCGACGATGGGGGCGCTTCATGAAGGACATCTTTCCCTCGTAAGGAATGCCGGAAAAGTTAGCGACGTTGTTGTTGTAAGTATATTTGTAAATCCGACACAGTTTAATGATCCTTCTGATTTGGAACGATATCCCCGGAATCTGGAAGAAGATATTAAACTTCTGAAAACAACTCCCTGCGAGCTTCTTTTTGCGCCTTCGGTGAAGGAAATCTATCCCGAACCTGACAAACGGGTTTTCGATTTCGGTCATCTGGATAAAGTAATGGAAGGTAAACACCGTCCCGGACATTTTAACGGTGTAGCGCAGGTTGTGAGCCGACTTTTTGACATGGTTAAACCCGATAAGGCTTTTTTTGGTCAGAAAGACTTTCAACAACTTGTTATTATACGCGATTTAGTCAGACAGATGAATCTTGGAACGGAAGTTGTTGCATGTCCTGTAATCAGGGAGTCTGACGGACTGGCTATGAGTTCGCGAAACCGGCTTTTATCGGAAAAACACAGAAAAAGTGCCCCGATGATAGCCAAAACTTTATTTGAATCTTGTAATTTTGCAAAGAATAGTTCAGTTGCCGATACCGAAAAATTTGTCAGGGAGAGTATCGGCAGGAATAAGGACCTGAGACTGGAGTACTTTCAGATTGTTGACGGAAACACTTTGCAATCTGTTGACAGTTGGGAGGAAAGCAATTATATTGTTGGATGTATAGCAGTATTTGCTGGTGAAATCCGACTTATTGATAATATCGTTTACAAATAAGTGGAGTAATGAACATAGAGGTTGTAAAATCAAAATTACACAATGTTACGGTCACCGAAGCCAATCTTAATTATGTGGGTAGTATCACCATCGATGCCGAATTGATGGAAGCGGCCAACATTATTGAAAATGAAAAGGTACAGGTGGTCAACAACAACAACGGGGAACGTCTTGAAACTTATGTAATAAAAGGCGAGCCCGGTTCGGGAGTGATATGCTTAAACGGAGCTGCTGCACGCAAGGCAGCTGTGGGAGATACAGTCATAATTATAACCTATGCTTCTATGCCTGTTGAAGAGGCTAAAAAGTATAAACCGGTTTTTGTTTTTCCCGATACTGCTACAAATAAACTGGTATAGAGTGCAGGAATTTTATATTGTTAACGGACCCCGGTTTAGCCGGGGTTTTTTGTTGAATATTCTTCATAGCACAAACCACAACTCTCTTCTAATAAAAACTTTGCGTCATTGCGTCTCTGCGTTTAGGGTTTTTTTAACGGCTATTGCCGGAAACGGAATACAAAAAAGTTTAAGTTTGTATTAAAATCACCTCGACTATGGCCAAAAACAAAACTGTATTCGTTTGTCAGAATTGCGGTGCCGAATCGCCCAAATGGATGGGGAAATGCTATGCCTGTGGTGAATGGAACACTTTTGTAGAAGAAGTGGCCATTACAGGGAAAAACAAAGACAAGCGATTGTCGCTCACCTTTGGGAAAGAAAAGCAAAAGCCTGTCCCGGTTTCTTCTGTGTTTGTGGATGATGTACCCAGAATTGATACCCGCATAGAAGAGTTGAACCGGGTACTTGGAGGTGGACTGGTTCCCGGTTCTCTGGTTCTTTTGGGAGGTGAACCGGGCATCGGGAAGTCAACGCTTGTTTTGCAAATGGCTATGAAGCTCGATACCCGCAAAATACTTTATGTGTCGGGGGAGGAGAGTCCGCAGCAGATCAAGCTTCGGGCCGACCGGCTGAGTGATGTGAATGGTGACCATTGCCTGCTTGTGGGAGAAACATCTCTGGAGCAGACTGTGAACCATATCGAACATGAGGATCCAGGTCTGGTTATTATTGACAGTATTCAGACCATGGAACGGGAGACGCTTGAGTCGGCTCCCGGTAGCGTGTCGCAAATAAGGGAATGTACAGCATCTATTTTAAAAGTTGCCAAGGAGAAGAATATCCCTGTGTTGTTGATCGGGCATATCAATAAGGAGGGCAACCTTGCCGGGCCTAAAGTGCTTGAACACATTGTGGATGTGGTCTTGCAGTTTGAGGGTGACCGGCATTATATGTATCGTATTCTGAGAGCCGTAAAAAATCGCTTTGGTTCAACTTCTGAAATCGGCATATTCGAGATGCTGGGCGACGGCCTCAGGGAAGTCAGTAATCCCTCGGAAATGCTTTTGGCTCATCATGAAGAAGAGATGAGTGGCATTGCCATCGCTGCTGCGTTAGAGGGGATTCGTCCGTTTATGATCGAAGTTCAGGCCCTTGCCAGCACAGCAGCTTATGGTACACCACAACGGTCTTCAACCGGGTTTGATCTGCGTCGATTGAATATGTTGCTGGCTGTCCTGGAAAAACGTGCCGGATTTAAACTGGCAGCCAAAGATGTTTTCCTGAACATTGCCGGTGGTCTAAAAGTGAGCGACCCGGCCATTGACCTTGCGGTGGTTGCCTCTGTTTTGTCATCCAATACCGACCTGACCGTTCCGCGCGAGATTTGCCTGACCGGAGAAGTTGGCCTTTCCGGAGAAATCCGGCCGGTTACCCGCATCGAACAGCGCGTAAGTGAAGCTGAAAAACTGGGGTTTAAGTCTATTATTGTACCCAAATACAACCGCGGGGTCAGTTTTGAAAACTTCGATATTAAAGTTGTTCAGGCAGCAAAGATTGAAGAGGCATTCAGATTCTTGTTTTCCTGAGCTGCTTATTATACCATGCGAAGTTTTGATTAGAAAAATTCTTCTTCATAAATGGTTGTATCACCTCCTTCGAGTTGTTCTTCATTCGCGGGAATATGTTCATCGGGACATTCCAAATCGATATTGAAATTAGCAGGTTCTTCAAATGTGTCTTCAGGCGTAATGGGTATTTCTTCATCTTCATATACCTGTTTCATATACAGTGCCCAGATTGGCAAAGCTGTGTTGGCTCCCTGTCCGTAATAAAGATTGTCGAAATGGATGTCGCGGTCATCGCCGCCTACCCATACCCCGGATACGAGGTTGGGAGTGACCCCCATAAACCATCCGTCGGAATGATTTTGGGTGGTTCCGGTTTTGCCTCCTATCTGGGCTTCGAAATTGTACCTTAGCCTTAATCTGATGGCTGTTCCCTGATTGACAACTCCTTCCAGAAGATTAAGCATCAGAAAGGCCGCTTCTTCGCTTAACACTTCCTGTTTCCGGGGTGTAAAACTTGAAATGACATTCCCAAACCGGTCTTCAATGCGCGTTACCATCAAAGGGTCAACATGAACACCTTTATTGGCATAGGTGCAATAAGCAGAAACAATTTCATCGAGGCCGAACTCAGGCACACCCAGTACAATGGATGGTACAGGATCCATAGGACTTTCTATTCCAAGATCGTGAATTATATTGACAACTGCCTCAGGATTAAATTGTTTTAATATCCAGGCGGTAATATTGTTGTTGGAATTGGCGAGTCCCCATTTGAGCGAAACCATTTCACCGGCTCTGGCCGACCCTGAATTTCTGGGCGTCCATGTTTTACCGGTGGGAAGATGAAAAGTTTGCGGAATGTTGGGAACCATGTCGCAGGGAGTGAGCCCTTCCTGCATGGCCAGTGTGTAGACAAAAGGTTTAATTGTGGAACCTACCTGTCTTTTCCCCATGGAAACCATATCATATTTGAAATGCTCATAATTGGGGCCGCCGATATAAGCTTTTACGTGTCCTGATTGCGGGTCCATGGAGAGCAGGCTGGCCCTTAAGAACGACTTATAATAATGAATGGAATCCAGTGGACTCATGATGGTGTCAATATCGCCTTTCCATGAGAAAACCTCCATCTCTACCGGTATTTTAAAGATGGTCATTATGGAATCCCATTCAATACCCTTTTCCCGTAAATACCTGTATCGGTCGGAATTGCGAATGGAACGGTTGATGATGGATTCATATTGCTCCCGGGTAATATTTTTGGTGAATGGAGCCCGCGGCCGTCCTTTCTTTTCCCTGAAAAAGGTGGGCTGTAGCTCTTCACCCAGATGCTGCTTCATGGCTTCTTCTGCATATTGCTGAAGCCGGCTGTCTATGGTTGTATATATACGTAAGCCGTCTTTGTAAATATCGTATTTTGTTCCGTCAGCTTGCAGGTTTTTATTTACCCATCCAAAAAGAGGGTCTTCTATCCAGGCCGTACTGTCTTCTATGAATTGTTGCTCCTGCCAGGATGCGTAATTTTCTCTTTCCGGTTTTTCGGCTGTTAATACCAGACGAAGGTATTCGCGAAAGTAGGGTGCCAGACCATGGATGTGGTCATCTCTCTGAAAATTGATACTCAGCGGGAGCATCTTTAAACTGTCAAATTCTTCAGGTGCAATGTGACCGGCTTTTCTCATCTGTCCAAGTACCACATTTCGACGGGCCTGAGTAAGTTCCGGCCTGCGAATGGGGTTGTAAAGAGAAGGGTTTTTCAGCATACCGATTAAAGTGGCGGCTTCTTCAACCTGTATAGAATCCAGCGGTTTGCTGAAAAAAGTATGGGCTGCCGATTCAATACCATACGCTCCGTAAATGAACGGGGCTTTGTTCAAATACATCGTAAGAATTTCCTGTTTGGTATAACTGCGTTCCAGCTTTACGGCAATAACCCATTCTTTAAGTTTTTGCAGACTTCGCTGCCAGAGATTTCTGGCCGGATCGTGAAAAAGAAGTTTGGCAAGCTGTTGGGTAATGGTACTGCCACCGCCCGAACTCTTTTCTCCCATAATGATGGTGCGGAACAAAACCCTTCCCAATCCGCGGGCATCAATCCCCGAATGCCTGTAAAACCGAATGTCTTCGGTGGATATCAGCGCATTGATTACATGAGGGTTTAATTCATCATACGTAACATTGGTCCGATTTTCCCGAAAATATTTACCAAGCACTTCATGGTCGGAAGAATAAAGTATTGTGGCAAGATTTGTTTTGGGATTCTCAAGTTCTTCAAAACTTGGCATAAAGCCCAGTCCGCCAATTGAAATCAAAAAAAACAGCAGGATTGAAAAGCCTACCAGCCCCAAAAATAAGCCATAAAGCCAGCGAATATATTTTTGCAGAAGATTTTTTTCCATCAGAAGATATTGTTTAAACTTTGCATTTCCTAACGTTTATGGTGATGTTGTTATTACTTACCATGCAAAATTTGCTCCAAAGATTGAATTTGTAAAAATACAAAAAATAAGGAAACTAAAATCCCCGGATTCAAGTATGAAGTTAATGAGTCTCCTATGAAAAGAGTCATTCAGTTGTGGATTTATCTGCTTTGCAGGAGTAGTAAATCAGGTATAAATTGGCTTTGGAGAAAATAACTTGATTGCTGTTAACAATATTTTATAAATTTGTCCCCCCTCGATATAATATATAATGTAGAGCCCGGATGAGTAATTAGTGCGTGTCTGTTCAGAAAGTGTCATTTACAAGGCTTGCGAAGTCCGAAAATACGGAGTTTACTCATCGTAAATGAGTAATTTTCTGACGAGCGTAACACAGTAAATGACACTTTATGGACAAACACTAATTAAAATACAGAGGAGGGCAAAAATAAAACGATAAAAAATGGCGAAAAAAGAAAAGATGACAGAAGAGAATCTGGTTATTGTGGAATCGCCTGCAAAGGCCAAGACGATTGAGAAATTTTTAGGAAAGGATTTTTTGGTTAAATCCAGCTTCGGGCATATCAGGGATTTGGCAAAGAAGGATTTCGGAATTGATATCAACAACAACTATCAGCCGCAATACATAATTTCTGATGATAAAAAGGAAGTAGTAAAAGAGCTGAAATCTTTGGCAAAAAACTCTGGTACTGTCTGGCTGGCTTCCGATGAAGACCGTGAGGGAGAAGCCATAGCCTGGCATTTGAGTGAAGTTCTAAACCTTTCACCGGACAACACACGAAGAATTGTTTTTCATGAGATAACCAAAGATGCTATTCTTAGAGCGATAGAAAATCCCCGCAGCATAGATCATAATCTGGTTAACGCCCAACAGGCACGTCGTGTATTGGATCGCCTGGTGGGGTTTGAACTATCCCCGGTTCTTTGGAAAAAGGTGAAACCTTCACTTTCGGCCGGAAGGGTACAGTCTGTGGCTGTACGTCTGCTGGTAGAACGTGAACGGGAAATATTCGATTTCAAGGCCGAGTCTTCATTTAGGGTATCCGCTATTTTTTCAGTTGACGAAAATGGTAAACGAAGTGAGTTTAAAGCCGAGCTGAATCATCGTTTCAAAACTGCAGAAGAGGCTCGCGAATTTCTCGAGAGATGTATAAGTACTGAATTCAGGGTACGGTCTGTTATCCAAAAGCCTTCGGTGAAGTCGCCTGCAGCCCCTTTTACGACTTCAACATTGCAACAGGAAGCCGCACGAAAACTTGGATTTAGCGTTGGTCAAACCATGTCGGTTGCTCAGCGATTATATGAAGCCGGTAAAATTACTTATATGAGGACCGACTCTGTCAACCTCGCAAAGTCGGCCATTGGTTCGATTGTTTCATCCATCAAATCCGAAATGGGTGAGAAATATGTTAAAGTCAGGCAGTATAAAACAAAATCTAAAGGTGCCCAGGAAGCGCACGAGGCCATTCGGCCAACCTATCCCGACAGGGCTTCCGTTTCGGGAACATCTGCCGAGCAAAAACTTTATGACCTGATATATAAACGCACGCTGGCCTCACAAATGAGTGATGCCATCATCGAAAAGACAACGGTGAATATAGATGTTCCCGGACAGAAACATCAGTTTGTAGCAACAGGGGAAGTGGTGAAATTTGACGGTTTTCTGAAGGTTTATATAGAATCGACTGATCAGGAAGAAGACGAAGAGTCTGCTGCATTCCTTCCACCGATGAAAGAAAATGACCTTCTTAAAATGAAAAAACTGGAAGCCCGCCAAAGATTCTCTCAAAAACCGCCTCGTTACTCTGAGGCCAGTCTTGTGCGCAAGTTGGAAGAACTGGGAATTGGACGCCCGTCTACCTATGCACCTACCATCAGCACCATTCAGCAGCGTGGATACGTGGTTAAGGAGGACAGAACAGGTGAAAGGCGCAAATATCAGTATCTATGGATCGAAGGGGGGAAAGTTCAGCAGGAAGAAAAAACAGAGGTGGCCAATGCCGAACGGAACAAACTGTTTCCCACCGATATTGCTATGGTTGTAAACGACTTTCTCGTCAACTACTTTCCCAATATTGTGAGTTATGATTTTACCGCGCAGGTGGAACAGGAATTCGACGAAATTGCAATGGGTAAAGTAGAATGGCACAGAGCTATTGATGATTTTTACAAACCATTTCATCAGCAGGTAGAGGAAACCCTGGAGAAATCGGAACGCAAAACCGGAGAACGGATTCTGGGGACAGACCCCAAAACGGGGAAACAGGTCAGTGTTCGTATCGGCCGGTTTGGACCAATGGCACAGCTCGGTCGTTCTGATGACGAAGAAAAACCGCGCTATGCACCACTTACACGAGAACAACACATCGAAACCATAACTTTTGAAGAAGCACTGAAATTATTTGATCTTCCCCGGGAATTAGGTACTTATGAAAACAAGAAAGTGGTAGTCGGGGTTGGCCGGTTCGGACCTTACGTGAGACACGACGGGAAATTTGTTTCCCTGAAAAAGGGAATTGATGATCCTTTAACCATAGGTCTCGACCGTGCAATAGAACTGATTGAGGAGAAAAGAGAAAGAGACAATAAAAAAACCATTAAGACGTTTGAAGAAAACAAAGACCTGCAAATCCTTAATGGTCGTTGGGGGCCATACATCAGTTTTAAAAAGAAAAATTATAAAATCCCAAAGGATAAAGAAGCCTCTGCATTAAGCTATGAGGAGTGTCTTAAATTGATAGAAGAAGGATATAAAACTAAGAGAGAAAAGGGGAAAAGTAAGAAGAAACCGGGGACAAAATCAGGAAAACAGGCAAAGACCCGGACCAAAAAAATTAAAATACTTAACTTAAGTTAATGTTGTGGAGATAGTTCATTATCTGGAACCATTGAAAAAAACATGGGTTGCCTTTCCGGGAATTTCAAAAGAAGCGTCACTCGGGGGCCAGACAATATTTTTTAACGGAGAATCTGAATGGTTCGAAAATAATGAATTCGATGTTGCCATCATAGGCATACCTGAGGTAAGAAACAGCACACGCGCTTTACTCCCGGAGGTTCCTGCTCATGTGCGTACCTGGCTTTACGGAATGAGAAGTGTATCATCGGGTCTCACGATTGCCGATTTGGGAGATATAAAGGGCAACGGATTGAAAGACAGGTATTATGCATTGTCAGAGGTAATAAATTACCTCTATCTGAAAGGTGTTCCGGTTTTTCTGATTGGCGGGTCGCAGGACTTAACTTTGCCGGCAAGCAGGTTTTTAGATAAGAAGGAAGAAGATGGAAATATAGTTATTGTAGATGCCTTTTTGGATGTTGATCCTCAGAGACTTGATTTCTCATCTTCTGCCTATATTCACAAATTAACAGAAGAAACGGGAAATAAAATTGGTGATTTATCCGTTTTAGGTACTCAACTCTACTATTGCTCAAAGGAGCAGGAAGATTTTATGGATAAATTACATTTCCCGGTTGTTCGTTTAAAAGATTTACGGGCTGATAGAATCGATTACTTTGAGGTCTTTATCAGAAATGCATCTTTGCTAAGTTTTGACTTTGGTGCGCTTAAAGGTCAACCATCGCTTCCCCGTGGAGGGAAAATGCCAAACGGGTTTTCGGAGGCAGAAGCCTGCAGAATGTTATGGTATGCAGGGGCAAGTGATGTGTTGAAAGTTGCAGGACTCTTTGACATAAGCCTTGATAAAGAGGATGAAATGTCGCTAGTGACCGCTGCCCAGATGGTTTGGCATTTTCTGGAAGGATGTGGAGCCAAAGAAGGAGATTATCCTCTTAAACCCATTGAGGAGTACGAATTGAAAGCGATTTACCTTGAAGAATATGATGAAACCCTGAAGTTTTATCATAATCCGGGGAATGACCGATGGTGGATTAACGTGCCGGACACAAAGGGTGGTAAAATTGTTCCATGCCATGCAGATGACTATAAATTGGCATTAAATAAAGAGCTTCCGCAAATTTGGTGGCGACATTTTATCAGAATAGCCGGTAATCATGAAATTACCAAACAATAATTTCGAGTTTCTATATGAAAAACGAAACCTTTACCGGGGAAATATAGTATATGGACTTATTTAAAAGCACAAATAATATACGTTCTTTTAATAATTGCAAGGGCCTGTTTATTAGTTGTTTGGTTGTTTTGCGAATTTTGCTTTTAAAACAAGTAACCCCTGTTTTTAAGAAGACCGGAAGCGGGAGTGTTATTTTTTTTATTTTATTTTGCATATCATCCAACGCTTTTGCCCAGTTTGATCCAATGTTTAGCCAGAATATGTTCAACCTGCTGAATGGTAATCCGGGATATGCCGGCAGCAGCGGACAGATGAATGTGATAGTGGCAAACCGCAACCAGTGGACAGGACTGGAGGGAGCTCCGGTTACAACGGTAGCAGGCGCAGATGCAGCCCTTGATATTTTTGGGAAAAGAGCAGGCGTTGGTCTTGAAGTGATGAACGATAATATTGGATTGTTTTCCAATTTGTTTATTAAAGCCTCATTTGCAAGGCAATTCCTGCTTCCGGTGGGCAGATTGGGAGTTGGCTTATCGGCCGGAGTGATTAGTCAGAGTTTCGATGGTACCGGTGTGGTCATCCCGGAGAGTGATTATCACGAAGAAAATGATCCGCTAATACCTGCCGAAGAAGTAAGCGGATTTACACCGGATTTTGGCCTTGGAGCTTTTTTTCAGGGAGATAAGTTGTATGCCGGTGTGGGAATTCAGCATTTATTTGCGCCCGAACCAAACTTTCAGGAGGATTTTTACGTATACATCCATCGCTCCGTATTTTTAACCGGAGGGTATACCATTAGCCCCAACGAGCGCAGATATAACCTGAAGCCGTCATTTTACGCCCGGGTTGGAGGTGGAAGTTGGCAAATCGACTGGAATCTGAATGTTGATTTTAGAGATAAGTACTGGGCAGGAATTACTTATCGTTATCAGGATGCTATTGTATTAATGGGGGGATTGAAATTATCCAATGGCGTTTGGGCCGGATACAGTTACGATATTTCAACATCTGCTTTATCGAAAGCAGGGAGTAACGGTTCACACGAAATAGTTGTCGGTTACTCGTTCGATTTGAATATAAATAAGCAAAGCAAGAGATATAAAAGTGTAAGATTCTTATAATAAACAGGAACAAAATTGATTATCCGAAATACTATGAAGAAAGTAGTTACCCTAAGTATCATCGTCGTCACATTTTTATACGGATGTGGCAAATCCGGTGGAGGAGAACTCGTCGGTGTGTCACGGAAAGCGGCTTTTTATGAGCCCGATCCATACGGAATGATTTTTATTCCACAAGGCAGTTTTAATATGGGCCTTGCTGATGAGGACATGGCTTATACCATGAATTCACAGAAGCGGACGATATCGGTACCCTCGTTTTGGATGGACGAAACCGAGATTACCAACACAGAGTATCGCCAGTTTGTTTACTGGGTTCGCGATTCTATTGCCCGGCGTTTATTGGGTCAGCAATTTGAAGAATTTTTAATTGCTGAGGATGAATTCGGTAATCCCATCGATCCGCCTTATCTCAACTGGAGCGAACCAATTGAATGGGATGATGAGGAATATGCCCCCATTCTTGAAGAAATGTATCTTCCTGAAAACGAGCGTTTTTTCAGGAGAAAGGAGATCGATACAAGGAAGCTGGTGTACGACTACCAATGGGTTGATCTTCAACAGGCAGCTAAAAAAAGCAACCGGTATAATTTTGATACCAGGGAATATGAAGGGGTCGTTTTTGATCAGTATGGAGAGGAACGTGAAATCGATGACCGTTCTGCTTTTATCATGACCGATCAGGTTTTGGTTTATCCCGACACTCTGTGTTGGATTGCCGATTTTACTTATTCGTTTAACGAACCACTTACTGAAAAATATTTCTGGCATCCTGGTTTTGACGAATATCCGGTAGTCGGAGTGACCTGGAAACAAGCTACGGCATTTGCCATCTGGCGTACTCAATTATTAAATAATTATCTGGCCAGTAAAGGTGAGTCCGTGGTAATGAATTACCGCCTTCCCAGTGAAGCAGAATGGGAATATGCAGCACGTGGCGGACTGGATCAGAATAAATATCCATGGGGTGGCTATTATACCCGGAATAATCAGGGATGTTTCCTGGCCAACTTTAAACCATTGCGTGGCCGATATGGAGATGATGGCGGAATGTATACAATGGCAGTGGCCAATTTTGCACCAAATGATTTTGGTTTGTTTGACATGGCTGGCAACGTAGCCGAATGGACTTCAAGTGCGTATGATGAATCCGCTTATGGATTTATGCACGACATCAGTCCTACCTATAAATATAATGCGTTACCGGATGATCCGGAAGTTTTGAAAAGAAAAGTAATCCGTGGAGGGTCGTGGAAAGATATAGGGTACTTTTTGCAGAATGGTGCACGCACTTATGAATATCAGGATTCTGCAAAATCTTATATCGGATTCCGTTGTGTTCGTGATTATATAGGAAGTTAAGTTTTAAAGGTTTGGAAAAGAAAAATTAGTTTCTATGGGTCTTTCAGAATTTGTCCAGAGTCCTGCCTATAAAAAGTTTATGGCCAAAGTATACGGATGGGGTGCCTCATTAGTATTGTTGGGTGCCTTGTTCAAGATTCAGCATTATCCAATGGCAGGCCTTATGCTGAATATTGGAATGGGAACGGAAGTTATTATCTTCTTCCTTTCGGCATTCGAACCTCCACATGAAATGCCGGATTGGAGTATCGTATATCCGGAGTTGGTAGGGTTGGAGCCCAAAGAGGACCGTCGTCG
Organism: Anaerophaga thermohalophila str. Valhall; assembly: GCF_000250735.1. Classification (GTDB taxonomy): domain Bacteria; phylum Bacteroidota; class Bacteroidia; order Bacteroidales; family Marinilabiliaceae; genus Anaerophaga; species Anaerophaga thermohalophila_A. The sequence continues at coordinate 8,189 of NZ_AHZV01000041.1, read as the reverse complement.
TGGTGGCGGAGGTTCCGGGGGAAGTGATCTTGCAGCTCTGATCGAAAGTGGTGCGCTGGAACCGGAAGTGGTTGAAAAATTGGGAGAAGGAATCCGGAAATTAACGGCAACAACCGGGCAATTATCAGACCTGAGCGATGCTTCATTAGCCACTGAAAGTTATCTTCAAAGTATGAAGATGGCTTCCGAATCGGTCAATAAATTATCCAATTCTCAATCTAAAAGCATTCGCGAGATTGATAATTTGAGTCAAAGTTACAGTACAGCAGCCCAACAAGTAGCTGAAGGGGGAAAGCAGCTTGCCGAGCATATGACAGCAGCAGGAAACACTATTGTCAGGGATATTGAAGAATCGGGTAAAGAGCTGGTTTCATCCTACAGAAACTTTAGCCAAACCATTAATGAAAATGCAGGTCAGGTTACCGGGAATGCTGAAAATTATAATCAGCAGCTTGCTGAGGCCAATAAACAATTAACTGCTATAAACTCGGTTTATGAAATGCAGTTGAAAAGCTTCTCTGCTCAGATGGAAGCATCAAAAAACGTTACAGAGAAATTGGGAGCCATTCATGAGCAATTCGATAAATCGGTCGATGATGCAAAGGCCTATAAAGAAGAATTGAGCAAATTGAACCAGTCCGTTTCAGAATTAAATACCATTTATGGGAATATGCTCAGTGCTATGAATATGGGGAGCAACTCAAAATAACACAGGAAGTATTAACTAACCTAAAGACATTGTATTGATATGAGTGGTGGTAACTGTCCTGAAACGCCGAGACAAAAGATGATCGGAATGATGTATCTTATGCTCACGGCTATGTTGGCTCTCAATGTTTCCGGAGAATTGCTTCAGGCATTTGAGCTTGTCGACAAGAGTATCAGGAAAACCATCGAAACGATGGAAAAGAAGAATAGTCTTGCTTATGCCGAATTTCAAAGTGCCTATGCAACAAATGAAGCCAAGGTAAGAGATAAATATTTCGATGCTTTAAAAGTAAAGGAAGAAGCCGATAGTCTCTATAAACATATTGAAGACTTAAAATATGAAATTGTTCAGGCTGCCGATGGGGAAGAAGCTACCCCCTACAACTATGAATCCATAGATAATCAGGATGTGGCAGCCCAAATTATGATTACCGAAAGAGGCGGAGAACGGAGTGAAAAGCTGAAGGAACATTTTATACATTTCAGGGACGTGTTGAAATCAATGATAGACGAAGAGGATACGACATTGTTAAACTCTCTTGACCGGACATTAACACCTCATGATCCTCCAAAAGAGGAGGGAGTTGAAAAAAGTTGGGAAAGTGAAAAGTTCGAGCATGTACCATTGGCCGCCAGTATGGCCATGATGAGCCAGCTGCAGAGTGAAGTTAGAAATATGGAGTCGGATGTAGTGCGGTATTTGTATGCAAAAATTGATGAAGGATCCTTTGCTTTTAACAGTATAGAAGCCATTGTTGTTCCGCGTTCGGAATATGTGATGCGCGGCGATAATTATTATGCTGAAATAATGCTTGCTGCGCGGGACACTACCCAACCACCGGTTGTTACAGTGAATGGTGAAACCCTTCCCATCAAAAACGGACGTGGCATTTATGAGGTTCCAGCCACCTCGACAGGAGAAAAACAATGGAGCGGTGAGATTGCTATTGTAGGACCCGATGGAACATTAACACGCAGGGAAGTTAGTGGTTCGTATATTGTTTCCGAACCCGGGGTTGTCATTTCTCCCACTAAAATGAATGTTTTCTATATTGGGGTTGATAATCCGGTTGAGGTTTCTGCTCCGGGTATTCCCAGTGAGAGACTGGATGTCAGGATTACCAACGGTAGAATGAGGAAAGTATCCGGCAACCAGTATATCGTAAACCCCAATTCCAATGCTATTGGCAAAAAATGTATCGTTTCGGTCAGGGCAAATGTTGACGGGAAGGTTCAGAACCTTGGTAGCCAGGAGTTCCGTGTTAAGCGTGTGCCTGATCCGGTTGCCACAGTTGCCGGAATGAGAGGCGGCCGAATAGATAAGGCATTGCTAAAAGCTCAGGAAATTGTAGTTGCTGAAATGGATAATTTTGATTTTGACCTGAAATTTAATGTTGTCAGTTTCACAGTCAGTACCATCCGAAGCGGATATCTGCAATTTAAGGACAGTGAAAGTGCTGTTATTACAACAGACCAGAAGGATCTGATTGATAATTCTTCGCCCGGAAGTGTGGTGATGTTTAATAATATCAAAGCCAAAGGACCCGATGGTTCAGTTCGCGATTTGGGTTCAATTAACTTTACTTTGAGATAGAATAAAATTTTGAATGGTATAAATTTCTTTATGATGAGAAAGCAACTTCTTTTATTAATGGTGATAGGTCTTCTGGGGATCCTCGGTTCTAACCTTACTGCACAGGAACAAGAACCCGTAGCAGAAGACAATCTTCCTATTGACGGCCTGTTTGAACGAAAACACGTTAAAAACCGGAAGCCAATTCCTTACCCTAGTATAAGGGAAGCCGATGTTCTGTGGTCGAAAAAGGTATGGAGAATAATTGATTTAAGGGAAAAAATGAATCTCCCTTTATATTATCCTACCACACCAATGGATGGTCGCTACAGTCTTATAGATTTGTTGTTGAAAGGTGTTGTTGGTGATGATCCGAACGATGGAAAGTTAGGCGAATTAACAGCTTATTCGCCTGATGCCAACGATGAATTCAAAGTTGTAATGGACGATGAAGGTGAGATTCTCAAGAGGTTGGGAGCCGGTCCCGAAACAGTGGTGGTTACCCAGGCTGACGGGACACAAGTAGAACAGGAAGTGGTTCAGGGAGCACGGACACACGAGGTGAAACAGGTTATGGTTAAAGAAATTTGGTATTTCGACAGAAACTATTCACGTCTGGATGTTCGAATTCTGGGGCTTTGTCCCATCAGAGAATATGTTGATGAAGACTTTGAAGGCGCAGAAGGTATAGAAGGAGGTGTTGTTAAGCAGATGGTATTCTGGGTTTATTTCCCTGAGGCTCGGGAATTGTTGGCTCAGCACGAAGTTTTTAACCCACGAAATGATACGCAAAGAAGGAGCTTTGATGACATTTTCATCAAACGGTATTTTGGCAGTTATATAGCCCAGGAAGCTAATGTTTATGATAACAGGGGCATTCAGGAATATACGGTTGGTAAAGAAGCGATACTGGAGTCCAAAAGAATTGAAAACGAAATATTCCAGTGGGAACAAGATTTATGGGAGTTTTAGGGCATTAATTGTTTTATCTCATCATACGTCAAAAGGGGGCTGCTGCTGAATTGCAACAGCCCCCTTTTGATTAAAGCGGTAATTATTCTTTACCGAACTCTGCTTTTATGTCGCTGGTAAATTGGCGTATCTGTTGCTCGTTTTGTTTCGGGCATATCAACAACGCATCACCGGAATCTACAACTATATAGTCGGTCAGACCTTGAATAACCGCCACTTTACCGGAAGGGACATTAACAATTGAACCATTTGTATCGTAAAGAAGAACTTGTCCGCTGATGATGGCGTTTCCTTCCTTATCCTGAGCAGAATATTCATACAGTGAAGACCAGGTTCCAAGATCAGACCATCCGAAATTAACTGTTTGAACATATACATTTTCTGCCTTTTCCATTATACCATAGTCGATGGAAATGTTTTTGCATTCGGCATATACATCTTCAATTTTTTTCATATCGAACGCCGGAGATGCTTCAAGGGGATCAAACAATTGTTTTACATCTTTTAAATAAAGGTCGAACGCGCTATTAATGGATTTTAACGACCAGAGAAAGATGCCCGAGTTCCAGAAAAATTCTCCGCTCTCAAAAAATACTCTGGCCAGTTCTGCATTGGGTTTTTCAGTAAAGGTTTTAACTTTTTTGAAGTTGCTGTTATCGTCATCGTTGGTTCCTGCCTGGATATACCCATACCCGGTTTCCGGGCGATGTGGTTTTATCCCCAGTGTCAGGAGTGCGTCGTTTTGGCTGACAAAATCAATTCCATTCTCGATTGCTTGTCGAAACTCAGATTCGTTAATGATTAGATGATCGGCAGGAGTGACAACAATATTGGCATCAGGATTTCTCTCTTCAATCCATTTGTTTGCAAAGGCAATACATGGGGCAGTATTTCTTCTGAAAGGCTCTGATAATACCTGTTCGGGTTTTAGTTCCGGAATATGTTCCAGAACCATATCGCTGTAATCACCACTGGTTACTACAATGATGTTTTCATTTGGGCATAAAGGTGCGAACCGCTCATAGGTTTGGCGGATAAGACTCTTTCCTGTACCCAGGATATCGAGGAACTGCTTTGGTGTACTGGTTTTACTTAGTGGCCAGAAACGACTGCCTATGCCACCTGCCATTATGACACAATAAGTGTTGTTTTTCATCTTTTATTATTTTAATATGTATTACAATAGTGTTTAATCTTACAAAAAATGAGTGTTTTCGCTGAATCTGACTTGCATAAAGTATGCCGTTTATTTTTCTTTTTCAACATTAACTTTTGCACTAAAAACAAGGTATTAAATAAAGCATGAAATAGCTTACCGAATATGCTTCATTTTAAGCATTAGACAACACCAGGGTATTTTTATGTTGAAATTTATATGTATTTTTCGGCGGTATCTGAGTTAGGATAACTTAGCTCACGGAATAATCTGGTTAAATTTTGTTTTGTACCACTAATTTAGTTACTATTTTTAGAAAAAAATTTTGCGATGACTTTTTTGTTTCATACGGGCCGGTATTTTATGTTTTTAGGCCGGGTTTTTGGTAAACCCGTTAAGCCCGGCATATTTATGCGGCAAATCATCGATGAAATTGATGATTTGGGAATTGGCTCTTTGGGGATAGTAGCCATTATTTCTGTTTTTATTGGAGCTGTCATTACTTTGCAAACCGCTTACAATATCGAACTGCCCATCATCCCCAGATATACGGTGGGAGTGGCAGCCCGTGATACTATCCTTCTGGAATTTTCTTCCACAATTGTATCTCTTATACTTGCCGGCAAGGTAGGGTCGCATATTGCTTCGGAAATAGGAACTATGCGTGTTACAGAACAGATTGATGCATTAGATGTAATGGGAATTAATTCGGCCAGTTATCTGGTCTTTCCGAAGGTGGTGGCAATGGTATTTATCAATCCGTTTCTTGTAATGATTAGTATGGGAATAGGTATTTTTGGCGGATGGGCTGCAGGTGAGTTTACAGGGGTTGTTCCTTCGGCAGAGTATATTTACGGTATTCAATATGCTTTTATCCCTTTTTATATTGTTTACTCTTTAATTAAGTCGGTCGTTTTCGGATTCCTGATAGCGACCATTTCCGGCTATTGGGGATATTATACTTCCGGAGGCTCTCTTGAAGTGGGGCGTTGCAGTACCAGAGCTGTTGTTGTAAGCAGTATTCAGATTTTGTTATTTAACCTCATTCTTACTCAAATGTTGCTGGCATGATCGAAGTCAAAAATGTATTTAAATCGTTTGAAGGAGCAGAAGTATTGAAAAACGTATCGGCTTTGTTCGAGCCTGGAAAAGTAAATTTGATAATAGGGAGAAGCGGTTCCGGGAAAACAGTGCTGCTTAAATCTATCGTGGGACTGCACGAGATAGATCGGGGTGAGATCATCTATGATGGTCGTGACTTTTCGGGAATGTCCGAGAAAAACAGAAAGGATATTCGAAAAGAGATGGGTATGCTGTTTCAGGGGTCGGCACTGTTTGACTCCAAGACTGTAGGAGAAAATGTAAGATTTCCGCTTGATGTTTTTTCAGATATGTCGGCCTCGGAAAAAGACGACCGGGTCAATTTTTGCCTCAACAGAGTTAACCTGGAAAATGTTAATGAACTCTTTCCTTCGGAGTTGAGTGGTGGAATGCAGAAAAGAGTTGCTATTGCAAGAGCTATTTCTCTCAATCCTAAATACCTGTTTTGTGATGAGCCAAACTCTGGTCTTGACCCCAGAACGGCTATTGTTATTGATGAGCTGATCTATGAGATTACCAAGGAATATAACATGACAACCATCGTTAACACGCACGACATGAATTCAGTGATGGGAATAGGTGAAAAGGTTGTTTTCATATCGGAGGGTGAAAAGTGTTGGGAAGGGACAAAAGAAAACATACTAACTTCAGATAATTCAAGATTGAACGAATTTATTTATGCCTCCCGGTTTTTGAAACAGATGCGGGAGGAATTCTCAAAAACAAAGGGGGAGAACTAACCTGTTTTGAGCGAGCATTGTATGTTCGTTTCAAAACGTTTTATTTCATCCATCCGGGTTTATCTATCCACATTCTGGACCTTCCCGGATAAAGGTTATTTCTGAGCCGGTATGATTCGACAGGCTTCGGTGAGGCTGATTTTAAACCATTCACAAAATCTTCATAAATGAACGGTTCACCGGTAATCAGAGAAATGGCCTTTGCCATGAACAACTCATCCGGATCACCCAACTGATATTTGTTGGGCATCAGATAAAATAGGTCGTCAAGAATGTGGTCGGGGGGAAGACCCTTAGAATAATCAATACTGTTTGTAGCGTTAATTGACCTTAGTATAATAGGCTGGATTGCCCAATTATGTTTTTTCTCTTCTCTGTCCCAAAATGTAGCAGAAGCATAATATTTTCCATGAGTGGTTTCACCAATCTGAATAACATCCATATAGGGCTCAAGTCCGTAAATAACCATTTCGCTTGCCGATGCAGTTGATGGAGTTGTCAGGACGTAGAACTTGTCTATGTTAAGGTTATTTGAATTTTGTTCAAACTTTATCAAGAAGTCATCTGGCTCATAGTCGGGTTCTCTTTTGAAAGCTACAGTTAGCAAATCGTTATATACTTCTTCAATAAAGGTTTCTCCAACGTTCCCGGGTGGGACCAGTATGTCACCGATTAAGGCGGCAGTTGAAACTGATCCTCCACCATTGTATCTGAGGTCAACTACCAGATCGGTTATGCCTGCACTTTTAAAATGACTAAAAGTGTTGACCAATGCTGTGTCGTAATTGGACACAAAAGAAGAATACGCAAGGTATCCAATTTTATGATCAAGAGTATCAATTATGGTGGACTCGATAACAGGGTGAAGATTGATCTCTTCTGCCACCATTGGTATTTCATCAGGAAGTTCTATTATTTCAATATCACCATCTTCATTTGTTTGGATTTCTGCCAAAGTTATATCAAAAATATCACGACTAAGTAAATCCGAGTAATTTTGATCCGTCATGATTTGACCGTCAATCCGGTAAATCATATCACCACGTTCTAATCCGGCTTCACTGGCAGGAGAATTTCTGTGTACATATTCGATAAAAGCAATTACCTGATTGCTGCCTTGCTCTAAATACATCGGCATTAAAGAGTAGCCTGTGCTTTTCTGTATCCCGGAGAAGTAGTTCATTAGCCCTTCATAATCATCTGTTATAAAGGACCATTTATCATCTGGTTCTTTAAGTAGCTTATAGAAATATTCTTCTGAATCTTCTTCTTTTTTAGGATCTAAATCAGGCATTTCTTCATTCCAAAAGTAGTAGAATGACATATTTTCATCGATGAAATTATTGATCATCAATGTTTGTGCATCTAATTCTTGTGTTTCTGTGTCTGACTCAGTATCTGATGTTGTTGGATCAGTTATTTCATCCTCATCGGAGCAATTGGTCATTAGCGGAAAAATAAGAACCGCTATCAGCAGATGCTTTAAAATTAGGGTTTTGTCTTTCATATCATTTATTGTTTAAATAGTGTCTGCCCATAAAGTACCATTTGCTGCGTTACGCTTGTCAGAAAATTACTCATTTACCATGAGTAAACTCCGTATTTTCGGACTTCGCAAGCCTTGCAACTGGCACTTTCTGAACAGACACACATATTGTGAAAATTTTTGCGAGTTTAAAGGTACAGTACTTAGTTAAACTTTTACAAATGTCTGATGATTAATTGTTTGCACCATTAATAATACAAGCCATAACTCGCTTACTAATAAAAACTTTGCCTCCTTGCGTCTTTGCGTTCAGGTTTTTTTAAGGACTATTGAATGAACTCAACAAAAATAACCTGTTTTTTCTTCAAAGATAATGATATTTTTAATCTTATTGTAGACCAATAAGTCTGCTCCTGAAATACTTGACATTTTTTCACAAAAAACAGGCTGTTG
>NZ_AHZV01000042.1 GCF_000250735.1 Anaerophaga thermohalophila str. Valhall | reverse complement strand
TCGACAATATGGTTATGTCGAAGCAGGTTTCTCCGCATGTCACATCGGTGGTTGAGGCAGATGTCACTAACCTTGTAATCTGGCGCAATAAAATGAAGGAAAAGTTTCAGGAAAAATATGGAGAGAAGCTCACTTTTATGCCTATGTTTACCGAGGCCGTTGCAAAAGCGCTGAGAGACTTCCCGGGTGTTAATGTTTCTGTCGACGGTTATAACATTATCAAGAGAAAAAATGTTAACATCGGAATTGCGGTTGCATTGCCTTCAGGAAATCTTATTGTTCCGGTAGTTAAACAGGCCGACCAGAAAAATTTAGCGGGGCTTTCTACTGACATAAACCGGCTGGCGAATGCTGCCCGGAATAATAAATTGTCAAACGATGACATTCAGGGAGGAACGTTTACAATAACCAATTTTGGTTCCTTCAGAAACACCATAGGAACACCCATTATTAATCAACCACAGGTTGCTATTCTTGCTACAGGTACTATAGAGAAAAAACCTGCCATAGTAGAAACACCAACGGGCGATGTCATTGCCATCCGCCACAAGATGTTTCTATCGCTTTCGTATGATCACCGTGTGGTTGACGGGGCTCTTGGTGGTATGTTTCTTAGGAAAATTGCCGATTATTTGGAAAACGCAGATATCGACAGGGATATTTGATGCAAATTTTAGATATAAGATAAAAGAAGCATGGCAAAGGTGACCACGATAGATTATCAGATTCTTAGATATAAGATTTAAGATGAAATGAATAAGACAAGAATTGCAACAAAAAAATATGTATAAATGATTGTATGTGAGTTCCATTAGACCTTGAGAATTAAATTTTATACTAATGAAACGAGCATGACAAGGTTTGTCACAAGAGAAAATGTATAAACTCTAATCATGCGAGTTCCATCAGACCAATAACTTAGACTAATTTTATACTGATGAAACGAACATGAATTTTGGAGTGCCAAATTCTCAAAAGAGCATAAACAAAATTCATCGTGAGTTCCATTCGATCAATAACTTAAATAAATTTTGAACGAATTGAAACGAGCATGGCAAGGATTGCAACAATCAGAATATGCATAAATACTTGTATGCGAGTTCCATTAGACCTTAATAAATAAATTTTATACTAATGAAAAGTAATGTTCCAGAAAAATACTCGGTAAAAAAAACCGATAAGGAGACACTGCTCAAATGGTATTACCTTTTGTTTTTAGGCCGTACCCTCGATGAGCGCGCTCCCAATTATTTGAAGCAGGCCATAGGATGGTCGTATCATGCCCCTGCAGCCGGGCATGACGGGATTCAGCTTGCCATCGGGCAAAAATTCCGGAAAAAGAAGGATCATTTGTTTCCATATTACAGGGATCTTCAGACCGTTGTGTCGGCGGGCATGACTGCAGAAGAAATTATCTATAATGGCATTTCCAAAGATACCGATGTAGCAGGAGGAGGTCGTCACATGTCGAACCACTTTGCGAAACCGGCCTGGAATATTCATAATGTCAGCTCTGCAACCGGTAATCATACACTGCATGCTGCCGGCCTGGGAAGGGCACTTAAAACCTATAATGTTAAGGATGCTGTTGTGATCAGCTCTCAGGGTGAAAGTTCAGTTTCGGAAGGCTATGTATATGAAGCCATCAACGGTGCATCTCGTGAAATGCTGCCCGTTGTTTTTGTGTTTCAGGACAATGGTTACGGAATTTCCGTACCGAAAGAGGACCAGACTGCAAACCGGAAATCGGCGAGGAATTTTGAAGGTTTTAAAAATTTGAGGATCATTTATTGTAACGGGAAAGATGTCTTTGATTCCATGAATGCCATGGAAGAAGCGGTTAACTGGACAATGAAAGAGCAAAGTCCGGTGATCGTTCATGCCAATTGTGTCCGGATCGGGTCTCACTCAAATTCTGACAGACATGAGCTGTATCGCGATGAAAACGAGCTCAGCTACGTGAAAGAATATGACCCGCTGGCCAAATACAGACGACTGTTACTCCGGTACGAAAGAGTCACAGAGGAAGAACTAAAAGAAATAGAGGAGAAAGTTGCTGCAGAGGTAAAAGATGCCCATAAAAAGGGAATAAAAGCTCCCGATCCGAAACCCGGGTCCATTCATGATTTTGTTCTTCCCGAACCGTATCAAAGCAAAAAATACCCGGACGGAACGCACAGCCACGAGGGCAAACCCATTAAATTAATCGAAGCGCTAAACGGAACACTTAAAGCAGAATTCCGGAACAATCCCGACACCTATATATGGGGTCAGGATATTGCCCACAAAGAAAAGGGTGGTGTTTTTAACGTCACAAAGGGAATGCAACAGGAATTCGGAAAGAAGAGGGTCTTTAATGCACCCATTGCAGAAGATTATATAATGGGAACGGCTAATGGCATGTCACGCTTCGATAAAAAAATCAGAATTGTCGTTGAGGGGGCTGAATTTGCCGATTATTTTTGGCCGGCAATGGAGCAGTACGTGGAAACGACACATGAATATTGGCGGACTAAAGGACAGTTTTCACCGAATATTACTATTCGTCTGGCATCGGGTGGCTACATAGGTGGCGGATTGTATCACTCACAAACAACCGAAGGTGCTCTGGCCACATTTCCTGGTGTGCGGGTAGTTTACCCATCGTTTGCCGATGATGCTGCCGGCCTGTTGCGTACTTCCATTCGCTCTGAAGGAATGACCCTGTTCCTTGAGCCCAAGGCTTTGTATAATTCTCCAAAAGCAGCAACAGTGGTGCCCGATGATTTTGAGGTACCGTTCGGTAAAGCCCGTTTACGGCGCGAAGGAAAACACATGACCATGATCACTTATGGTAATACAACACATATGTGTCTTCAGGCTGCTGAAAAAATGAGCAAAGAAGACGGCCTTGAAGTGGAAGTTATTGATATACGTTCACTGCTTCCGCTCGACAAAGAGACGATCATCCAATCGCTGAAGAAGACTTCACGTGCCCTGGTTGTGCACGAAGATAAAGTGTTTGGCGGCTTTGGCGGAGAACTGGCAGCTATTATTGCTGAAGAAGCCTTTACTTTGCTCGATGCGCCTGTAAAACGAGTGGGAGCTGAATTTACCCCGATTGGATTTAATCCGATTCTTGAAAAGGCAATCTTGCCAAATACCGACAAAATAATTAAAGCAGCACGTGAATTGGCTGCCTTTTAGTTGCTAAAAAACAATTAATTGGATAAAATTTACATTTCATGAAGAAGATAGGCATATTTTATAGCTTCCGATCGCACAAAACCAAGCAGCAGGTGAAAAAGATTATTAAACACCTGGGCGAGAAAAATGTTGAGGAAGTCAATATTGACGACGCCGGCCACAAAGATTTTGAGAAGTTTGATAACTACATTTTTGCTGTACCTACATGGTTTGACGGGGAACTTCCTTATTATTGGGATGAGTTTTTGCCAACTGTCGAAGATGACAGTCTGAAGGGGAAAAAATTTGCATTATTTGGGGGCGGTGATCAAAAAGGATATCCCGAAAATTTTGTGGATGGACTGGGTATTATGGCAGAATTCATTGAAAAGCGGGGTGGCAAAATTGTAGGTTTTACTTCAACCGAAGGATATACGTTTGAGTTTTCGCGCGCCCGGCGTGGCGATCAATTTGTCGGACTTGCTCTTGATATTGAAAACCAGGCAGCTCTTACTGATCAGCGTATTGAAAAATGGGTTGCTGACATAAAAAAGGCATTTGAGGAAAAATAAGATTTGGGAAGATGTCCCTTATTTAATTCTATTTTCGCTAGCGTCTGATTATTTTGAGCCTGTTCATATAGTGTCATTTTGCTTCGTTACACAAGTTTTGCAAATGGCACTTTATGAACAGGCATTTTTTTGTCTCTCTGTTATGACAATAGTTAGTGTCTGCCCATAAAGTACCATTTGCTGTGTTACGATCGTCCGAAAATTACTCATTTACGATGAGTAAACTCCGTATTTTCGGACTTCGCAAGCCTTGCAACTGGCACTTTCTGAACAGACACACTTATTGTAAAAATTTTTGCGAGTTTATAGAGACACGCACTAGTCAGTTAAAAAAAGCCTAAACGCGGGGACGCAATGGCGCAAAGTTTTTATTATGAGGGAGTTGTGCTTTGTGCCCTTGATTATGCAAACAATTAATTATCAGATATTTGTAAAAGTTTAACGGAGTATTGTTATGAAGCTTTTATTCTATTTCTTTTGTAACAACCACACAGATTTACAATGATCAATTAGATAGAAGGTTAGATGTTAGAAGATGAGATTCTTCGCTTTGCTCAGAATGACAGGAAGCCTCTTTTGTCATTCCGAGAAGGTACGACGAAGAATCACTTCAATTATCAATTATCAATAACAATTGACCAAAGACGATAACAAACTTAACCAGAAACCCGGAATCCGGAATCCTGACTGCTGACTACTAAATTACTTTTATCTAACTCAAATCACAAAACACTCTATATCAATCATTTGTTATGCAGAGTTGGATTTTTGCTTATCAGGCCAATTTTCGGTACTAACGGTAAAATTCTAATCTGTAAAATTTAACACTTCTGCCTTCTGTCTGGCAAACTTTTGCCTGTCGGTTACTTTTATCTAATCGTCTAACATCTAACTCCTGACTTCTCAATTATGCCTTCCAAACTTCTATTTGCAAAATGCAGTTATTGAAAGTTACATATGTAATCAATACAAAAATGCTTTTTTCTTTTTGTAAAAAGGCTATTCATTTTTAATTAGTATTCACTTTATCAATTACTTATTAAAACCAATTAAACGATTAATAGAGTATTAATAGAGTTTGCCATGCATAATTATACAAAAGCCGTTCGTTTTGTATTGTATTGAGCTCATTATAGGCTGAAAATCAATAAATAAAAGTAATTATTTGAAGTATAAATAAAAGCAACAATTATTAAATTGTTAAAACATTGGTATCCAATAAGTATTGAAAACATCATTTTTCATTCCAGAAAGTTTAAATTAAAAAAATGACCAGATGGAGGGCCAAACTCTTTACATGATCCGATGTCATTTTTGATTATATGACAGTAATTTACCCGAAATCATTTTAATTTTTGCAAAACAATAGTCAAGAAATCTGTACTTCGGGAAGGCCTAAGTATAACCGCGGAATACAAATGTAATCAAGACAACTAAACGGGATGACCTTGTTGTATACAAATGGAAACTGGAAAATATAAAATTATTTTGAAAAAATAATTACATTTGTAAATGGCTCTTTAGGTTTTGCTGTATCGAAACAAATGAAGCGGGCCCTGCAAAGGTTGCCATAATAGATCATTAGATTTTTAGATATAGAATATAAGATGAAATGAACATGACAAAGTTTACTACAATAAAAACATGTATAAACCCCGCATGCAAGTTCCATTCGGCCAATAACTTAGATTAATTATATACGAATGAAACGAGCATGACAAAGTTTGTCACTAAAGAACATGTATAACCTTCAATCATGCGAGTTACATCAGACCAATAACTTAGACAAATTTTATACTGATGAAAGATCGTTTACAACAAATACTAAAGAATGAGAGACTGACCCCTGCCAGATTCGCAGAATTGGTTGGTGTACAACGGTCCAGTGTCAGCCATATTCTATCCGGGCGCAATAAGCCAAGTCTTGATTTTTTACAGAAAATACTGACAAATTTTGAACATATCAATCCAGACTGGCTGATTAGTGGCAACGGTACATATAAGCGTTCATCCATCGACAACAAAAATAGCGGTACTTATGAAACAACTCGCCGGGATGGCAAAATTGTTTTCCCGGAAAATACACCCGTAAAGGAAGAAGAAAGAGTGCAGTACCGTGAAAAACGTAAGGGGAGTTTGGAGCATTACAAAACCACTTCAATACCTGGCACCGGTGGTGATGTTACGCCTTCTGCACCCGAAAAAAAAATACATTAAGACCATTCTATTTTATGATGATAATACATTCGAAGTATTCTTTCCCGAATAAAAAGTTGAATGTATGAGTCCACTCCTAAAAGTCGCTTTTTAACAGTCTTATTGTTGTTGAAAATATTTAAATCCTCATTAACAATTATTTAACTTCGGTTCAAAAATCCGGGGGTGTGAAATCAAGTCGATCCAAAGGCAAACAATTATGTAAAAGTTTATTACACACTTTACACGCCTCGACCTTGACAAAAATAGCGCTTTTAGGAGCAGACTCATGTATCAATATTTACTATTGACATTTTATCATGCTTATATTCAATCTTTTATTGAATGCACTATTAATTTCGGATGCATGCCAATTGATTTAATGGGAAAAAATCCTTTTGGTTTCCTATATTTGTAGCACCAATAACGTGTAAAGAAAGAATAAAAAAACGACTAGTTACATGTGTAAACATTTAATTTTTTGATTTGCTGATGTCAAAAAAATACATTACTGATTTTGTAATTCTCGAAAACAGAAGGCATACCCACGAGTTTGTAATACTAACGCTGCAGCATCCAGAGATGCTTCCACAGATGTTTCCGGGACAATTTGCCGAAGTAAGAGTTGATGGTTCACCCCAAACATATTTACGTCGACCTCTGTCCATTCACGACGTAGATTATAAGAACAACACCATAAAACTGCTCATTCAGGAAGTCGGTCCCGGTACTCGCAGACTGGCATCGATGAAATCCGGAGAAAAGCTAAATCTTGTCTATCCTTTGGGTACCTATTATTCGCTGCCCGACAAAAAAAGGGTATTACTGGTAGGCGGAGGTTGTGGTGTAGCGCCTTTGCTCTTTTTAGGACGCTATCTGAAAGAAAACGGAATTGACCCCCGCTTTTTGGTCGGCGCACGCTCCGAAAATGATTTGGTGGAACTGGATGCATACCGCGAATTAGGCGACGTTTATATTACCACAGAAGACGGCTCCAGAGGAACCAGGGGATTTGTCATTCATCACCCCGTAATGAAAACCTTTGAGCCCGACTTTGACTGGCTGTATACATGTGGACCCGAACCAATGATGAGAGTTCTTGCCAAATATTCACGGGAAAGAAACATTACCTGTGAAGTATCGCTTGAAAATAAAATGGCGTGTGGTATCGGAGCTTGTCTTTGCTGTGTTACACCAACAATTGAAGGTAATAAATGCACATGCACGGACGGGCCGGTTTTTAATGCAAATTATTTAAAATGGTAGATTTATCAGTAGATATTGGCAATTTACAGCTTAAGAATCCGGTAATGACCGCATCAGGAACTTTCGGTTATGGCGAAGAATATCGCGATTTTGTTGATATTTCCGCGCTCGGAGGAATCATTGTAAAAGGGACAACCGGAAGCCATCGCGAAGGCAATCCTTATCCGCGAATGGCTGAAACACCTATGGGAATGTTGAATGCTGTTGGTCTCCAGAATAAAGGTGTGGATGTTTTCCTAAGTGAAACCTGGCCGAGAATCAGAACGTTTCGTACCAATGTCCTGGTGAATGTTTCGGGGTCTACCGTTGAAGAGTATGTAGAAATAGCTTCCAAAATAGCAGAGGTGAAGGATATACCGGGTATTGAACTGAATATTTCCTGTCCCAATGTAAAGGAGGGAGGAATGACTTTCGGAACCAGTTGTCCTTCTGCAATTGCTGTTACCCGTGCCGTGCGCGAAGTTTTTCCGCGGCATTTGATGGTCAAATTGTCACCTAATGTTACCGACATCGTCGAAATAGCCAAAGGCGTAGAAGGGGCAGGGGCCGATTCAGTTTCTCTCATAAATACGTTGCTGGGAATGGCCATCGACGCCGAAACCTGGCGACCTTTATTATCTACCGTTACCGGCGGTCTTTCGGGACCATGCATCAAACCGGTTGCTTTACGAATGGTTTGGCAGGTGGCTTCCGCAGTTAAAATTCCTGTTGTCGGCCTGGGCGGAATTTCTTCTGCAACCGATGCTGTTGAATTTCTTCTCGCGGGTGCATCTGCTGTCCAGGTGGGGACCGCCAATTTTGTTGACCCCTCTGTATCGGGTCGAATTGTTGATGGTTTGGCCGGGTATATGCAACGTCATAATATAGAAAAAATTACAGATATCATAGGGGGCCTGGATGTTTCTTAGTTGTTGTATGCAACAGGTTTTTTCTTCTGACTTTGAAGGCTGATTAAACTTACGTGATGCGTGTTTTTAAAGATGTAAACTAAAAATCAAGATAAACATGTTGGTTACATTTGTAAACTTTCTTTATTCCGGTTTCCTTAGAATAATCTTATCTGCCGTATTAATCATCATCAGCTTGTTTTCCATTCAGGGGCAGGAACTGTCGGAGAAGGCTTCCGTATCGGTGCTGACCTGTGCGCCAGGTAATGAGTTGTATTCAGTATTCGGTCATACTGCCATTCGTGTATCCGATCCGAAGAATGAAATTGATCTTGTTTTCAATTACGGAACCTTCGATTTTAATACATCTTTTTTTTATTTAAAGTTTGGGCATGGCAACCTTGATTATCTTTTGTCTGTTACTTCGTTTAAGAATTTTTTAAGGGAATATTTTGTTACCGGACGTACGGTATGGCAACAGGAACTCAACCTTACCAAAGCACAAAAGGACAGGTTGTTTCGTGCTTTAATGTTCAATGCCCGCCCCGAAAACAGGGCCTACAGGTATGATTTTTTCTATGATAATTGTGCTACAAGGGTGGCAGATATCATTATCGAACAGTTGCCCGGAAACATTTATTTTGAGACGGAATCCGCTTCAACAACTGCCTTAACTTTCAGGAAAGCAATTCACCCTTATCTCGAAAAAAAAACATGGACGAAAACCGGCATTGATTTGATTTTGGGCGCAAAGGCTGATTCAAAAACCGATTCATTGACAGTAATGTTTCTTCCTGATTTCTTAATGGAGCAATTTGCCGGAATAAAATATCAAAACTCGGACGGAAATATTGTTGACTTAGTTAAATCTCAGTCGGTTGTTCTTGATTTTACCGGTCAGGATATTCCAGAAGCGCATTCTACGGCATCGCCATCCTTGATCTTTTGGGGGTTATTCGGATTGATATTGTTCCTTTCTTTTGCGGAAGTCTTTGGAACCGTTAGTTTACGTTTTTTTGATGTTGCGCTTTATTTAATTGCAGGTATAGCGGGAATTGTTATTTCGTACCTTGCATTTATTTCAAATCATTCGGTTACAAACCCGAACTGGAATTTGCTTTGGGCTAATCCTTTATGGTTAGTTTTGATTACAAATGTAAAAACAATCTGGATTACATTTGTAAAAAATGTATTAGTCATATTGCTTTTCGTATTCTTTGTTTCAGTTGCTTTTTTGCCACAATATATACCCAATGAATTTATCGCTGTTTCGCTGATCTTATTTCTTCGTTCATCTCCCGGGGTTGTAAAATGGAGCCTTAAACGGATGAAACTAAACCTTAACACTAATAGACATGATCCAAAATAAGAGAACTACGAAGTGTTAGTTATGATAAATAGTGCGTGTCTATAAAGTAGGAAAAGTTTCCTACTTATCATGTGTCTGTTCTGAAAATGTTATTTACAAGGCTTGCGAAGCCGCCAAAAACGGAGTTTACTTTTCGTAGATGAGTATTTTGGCGACGAGCGTAACACAGCAAATGGTACTTTATGGACAGACACCAAATAGTTCTTGTCCATAAACTCGCAAAGATTTTTACAATATGTGTGTCTGTTCAGAAAGTGCCACTTGCAAAGCTTGCGAAGCAGCCAAAAACGGAGTTTACTTTTCGTAAATGAGTATTTTGGCGGCGAGCGTAACACAGCAAATGGTACTTTATGGACAGACACTAAATAGTTTCTTTTTTCGAAAAAGAAACCTTTATGCCTTATATACGTAAAGAAAGCGTTCCATAATTCTTTGCATTTTAATAAAAACATTATTTTTGTGGAACAAATAGTCACAGGGTTTATAATGAATTAGATTCATTATATCCGAAAATGGTTGTTTTTGTAAAGATTTTTTTGGAGTTGTTTTAGCAACATTTTTTTCGGTTATAATCAGGTATTATGAAAGGACACAAAATCGTCTTCTTAATATTGGCAGGTCTTTTATCGGGGCTTGCTACGAAATATATCACAGGTCCCTCAATTCAATCGTTCGGTACAGATTTTACCCCTCCCGAACCGGTTGCTTCCTCATTGAGGATATCAGGATTCTTTTCAGAAGATCCTGCCTTCGCTCAAATTGACTATTCGGTGAAGCGGTTTCTTGATTACAATAGAATGGCGGGAGCATCTGTTGCTATTGCCAAAGATGGAGAAATGGTTTTCTCTAAGGGTTATGGATGGGCCGACAGAGAAAATAGAATTCGCACCGAACCCTATCATCTCTTCAGAATAGCCAGTGTTTCGAAATTGATAACTGCTGCCGGTATCATGAAATTGGTGGAACAGGGTAAACTCAACCTCAATGATCATGTGTTCGGACCGGATGGAGTCTTAAATGATTATCCATTTGATGCTTATGCTGATAAGACCGTCGAAGAGATAAAAATTATTCATTTGCTTAATCATTCGGGTGGATGGACCAATCGCTGGGGTGATCCCATGTTTATTCCCCAGGTTGTGGCACGAGGATTGAACAAGGAATTGCCTGTGGATAGAGAGGATATTATCCGTTTTATGCTTGGAAAGCGATTACACTTTAAGCCAGGAACACGCTCGTCTTATTCTAATTTGGGATATGCTATTCTGGGAGAGGTTATTGAGAAGGTCAGTGGCGACGATTATGAATCATTCATTAAAACAAACCTGCTGTATCCGCTTGGCATCTTTGATATGCGTATCGGTGGTAGTTATCTGGCCGACAGGGCCGAATTGGAAGTAAAATATTATGAGCCTTCTGATACCTATCTTGTCAAAGATCATTGCAGTAATGAAAAAATGGTTCCGCGGTGTTACGGGGGAAACGACATAGAAACATTAGGTCCTGCAGGTGGTTGGATTGCCTCGTCAACTGATCTTCTCAGGTTTATGCTTGCCATTGACGGAATGAATATTCCGGAAGATATTCTTACAAGGGAGTCTGTTGAAATTATGACTTCTCCGGAAAAACCGTATCTTGATCCTTTAGGATGGCGAGGCGTAAAGTCGCATTCCTGGTATCGTACAGGGACTCTGGCAGGTACTTCTGCGCTGATGGTGCGGCGCGATGACGGGTTTTCCTATGTCATCCTGTTCAACAGCAGCACATGGAAAGGCCCTATGCTTGCGACTGACATCCGTAGAATGATGGACAGGGCTATCAACAGGACTCCTGATTGGCCTCAATACAATTTATTTGATCTTGCCAGTAATTGGAATGAGTGAAAATTTATTTTATGTGTTCACAAACCGTATCGGGTTTTACTCAGAACCTATAGCTTCAGCTAAAGATTGTTTTTCCTTCAGGCTTATTTTTAAACAAGGTTTTCAATACGTGCTTTGCCATATCGCGATAATTTTCAAGGTACTTAGAGGTTGCTGAAAAAGTCAGCAACCTGTTTCAAATTTATTTTCCATTGTTCTTTTTGGCATTGCCCCAAAAAGAACCAAAAAGGTATAGTCCGCTTAAACCTGGCTCCCCGCGAAAGCCAAAATTTCCTGCCATTGCGCAAGGCCATGAACGTCGCCCATTTTGGATTCCCGCCATCCGCCGGCCCGGAAAGCGAACAGGCCACCGCGCCTTTTAAATAGACAAAGTCGTTCATTTTATTACGACATTCATTTGAACAGTGATGTGTTGACAATTTACATTTACAGGTGCAAACATTTATTCAGCAGACCCTAATTAATCACTACTGACCGACTAAAAGGAAATGGATTTAATGAAGACCTGTATTTATGTGCGCTCTGAATACTTTTACACAGTTCAGGGTTAGGTTCGCATCAAAGAAATTCAGTTAAGAAAATCAGATTGTTTTTCGTAAAGAAACGAGCTTGCGAGTTCACCGAATGCCTTTGAAAGCAAACACGATAATGAGGTAAATCCGAATTGTTTGAGCGAAGCGAGTTTTCGGATTGCTTTAAAAATGTTTGCACCTGTAAAATATTGAACGACCTTAATAATTTAGAAGGCGTGGTGATTCGTCTTCATTGTCCTATAATTGACATTATGTTTAATATAATAAATTAAAGAAAAGCGCGAAGTTGTAAATTTCGCGCTTTTCTATTTCTGATAAACATTCTTATTATTCCCCTTTCAAAGAATCAAGTTTAGCAGTAATTTCATCATACTTATCGTTCATTTCAAATCGATAGTATAAGCTCTTCAAACTTTCAAGAACAGGAATTTCATCCGGCTTTTGTTCATACGCTTTTTCCATATAAGGTAATGCCTCATGGAACAGACTATCAGCTTTGGCTTTTTCCTCTTTAAACTGCTTGTGGTCTGTTACTTCATTGGCCACATTCATTTGCTCGATGGCTCTGTTGTAATATATGACCCCAAGATTATACAAAGCATCAAAGTAATCGTCTTTCAGTTCAATTGCTTTTTTATAATCATCAATCGCCTCATCATATTTCTGGGTCTGATCGTACAAGACACCCCGTGCATAAAAATAAGTCGGATTTTTCGGATTTTTTTCAATGGCCTGGTTGAGATATTCCATAGCCTCATCATTCTGACGTGTCTCAAGGTAATAATTGATCAGTTGCGTAAGCAAACGGTCGTCGTCGGGATATTTTTCAAAACCTCTCTTCAGATTGGCAGCCATTTCAGTAGAATCCTGCATATTGCTGTATACCTGGTGCAACAATAAAACAGCATCCCCTCCACCATAATTGTATTTTATGGATTTGTTTAGGTATTCTGCTGCTTTGTCCCATTTCTTGGCATTGTAGGCTGCCAGAGCAGTATTATAGATTATGGCTGTATCAACAGTTGCATCTTCTGTCTTGAACATATCAAGATTGTTTATTTTTAAAACATTTTCGAATGCGACCATGGCATTTTCATAATTCTGCTCATTAAAGCCTTCAATGCCGGCATTGGTCAACTCATTCTGGAAAAATGTCAATGCAATTTTAATTTCGTTTTCGAAACGGCCCCGATCGGCTTTGTCGAGCTCAATAGCCTTCATGTAATGGTCAACAGCATCCTTCAGGAGTTGAATGTCTTTTTCCTTTTTATATTTTGCTGATGCCAACTTGGCCGCAACAATGTATGTTTTAGGCCAATCTTTAGACCGCTTATGTTCAAACGCATCTTGCATGCGTTCTTCGGCTGCCTCAATATCCCCATTTTCCAGATAGGCTTCGGCAGCATTTACTTTCCCTTTTTGCGCATATACACCTGTTACGGTAAATAGTGCAATCGCAATAAATAACAACTTTTTCATATTTATCTTCTGTTTTTGAGTGGATTTTACAAATTAAATTTAAATATTTTAATCTCTATTTTCATCATTTTCCTGAACATCATCCGATTGTTTTTCAAGAATACCGGATGCAGTAATGTCTTCTTCAGCCATTTTGGCCTCAGAGATGACTTTTGTAACAGAGGCTATCATATCCTGCTTTTTGTCCAGATTGATCAATCTAACCCCCTGGGTTGCACGACCTGTCACCCGAATATCAGAAACCGCCACTCTGATCGTCACTCCTGAACGGTTAATAATCATCAGGTCGTTGTCATCGGTTACATTCTTTATGGTGATCAGATCCCCGGTTTTTTCGGATATTTTCATCGTTTTAACTCCTTTTCCACCGCGGTTGGTTATCCGGTAATCTTCAAGGCTGGAACGTTTTCCATAACCCTTTTCCGAAACGACCAGGATATCGTCTGTCTTGTCTTTCACACAAATCATGCCAACGACTTCATCCCTGTCTGAATCGAGAGTTATTCCCCTCACGCCCTGACCGATGCGACTAATACATCTCACCTTGGATTCATTAAAGCGAATGGCTCTTCCCGAACGTGTTGCCATCAATACTTCACTTTTACCATTAGTAAGGCGCGCCTGAATCAGTTCATCACCTTCTTTTATGCCAATGGCAATAACCCCTGATTGACGCGGCCGTGAGTAATCGGCCAGCAAAGATTTTTTGATGACACCTTTGCGGGTTCCCATCAAGATATAGTGAGAGTTTATAAATTCTTCATCATTTAATTGTTTCACGCGAATAAATGCTTTCACAGTATCTTCGGGATCTATCTGAAGAAGATTTTGAATGGCTCGTCCTTTGGAATTTTTGCTTCCTTCAGGGATTTCATAAACTTTGAGCCAGAAACAACGCCCCATTTTTGTAAAAAAGAGCATTGTATTATGCATCGACGCAGGATAAATATGCTCAATGAAATCTTCATCCCTGGTGGTACTTCCTTTCGAGCCCACCCCTCCCCGATTTTGAGTTCTGAATTCGGACAACGGAGTCCTTTTTATATACCCCAGATGCGAAATGGTAATAATCATTTCTTCATCGGCATAGAAATCTTCCGGATTGAACTCTTCCGATGAGTAGACAATTTCGGTACGCCTGGGATCATTATACTTTTGCTTAATTTCGAGCATTTCATTTTTAATGATCTCCATTCTCAAATGTTCATGCTCAAGAATGTCTTTCAGACGGTCTATCTCTTTCAACAGGGCCTGGTATTCTTCTCTCAATTTGTCCTGTTCGAGACCGGTAAGCTGACGCAAGCGCATATCAACAATAGCCCGTGCCTGAACATCTGTCAGGTCGAACCGTTCAATCAATTTTTCGCGGGCTTCATCAGGACTTTGAGCGCCTCTGATTATCTTAATAACTTCGTCAATATTGTCACTTGCAATAATAAGCCCCTCTAAAATATGAGCTCTCTTCTCAGCCTGATCGAGTTCAAATTTTGTTCGTCTGGTAACAACATCATGGCGATGTTCAACAAAGTACTTGATAATCCCCTTGAGATTAAGCAATTGCGGCCTTCCGTGAACCAATGCTATATTGTTAACCCCGAAAGAAGATTGCAGTGCTGTATTTTTATAAAGATGATTCAGCACCACATTTGCAATTGCATCTCTTTTAAGGTCGATAACGATTCGCATTCCCTCACGGTCCGATTCGTCATTAACATTGGCAATTCCTTCAATTCTTTTTTCATTGACTAGGTCGGCAATTCTTACAATAAGTTCTGCCTTATTAACCATGTAGGGTATTTCGGTAATGATAATCCTTTCGCGACCGGTTTTATCAGTTTCGATTTCGGTTTTGGCCCGGATGACAATACGTCCACGCCCTGTTTCATAAGCTTCTTTAACGCCCTGATACCCGTAAATGATACCTCCGGTAGGAAAATCAGGCGCCTGAATAATTTTAATGAGTTCCTGAATATCAATGTCAGGATCATCAATATATGCCACAATGGCATTTACAGCATCTCCCAAATTGTGTGGTGGCATATTGGTTGCCATTCCAACGGCAATACCCGAAGTGCCGTTAACCAGTAATGCTGGTATTCTGGTTGGCAACACCGTTGGTTCTTTCAATGAATCGTCGAAGTTGTACTGAAAGTCAACAGTATTCTTCTCAATATCTGCCAGCATCTCTTCCGACAGACGGTTCATGCGTGCCTCTGTGTAACGCATTGCAGCAGGACTGTCTCCATCGACCGACCCCATGTTTCCCTGGCCATCGACAAGCATATAGCGCATCGACCAGGGCTGAGCCATCCGAACCATTGCATGATACACAGATGAGTCGCCATGCGGGTGATATTTCCCTAAAACTTCGCCTACAATTCTTGCAGACTTCTTATAGGGCTTATTCGGCGACATCCCCAATTCGTGCATTCCAAAAAGAACACGTCTG
This sequence comes from Anaerophaga thermohalophila str. Valhall, assembly GCF_000250735.1. Taxonomy (GTDB): domain Bacteria; phylum Bacteroidota; class Bacteroidia; order Bacteroidales; family Marinilabiliaceae; genus Anaerophaga; species Anaerophaga thermohalophila_A. Next base: position 3,171 of record NZ_AHZV01000042.1, on the reverse strand, counting down.
TGAACAGGTTTCAGCCCGTCACGAACATCAGGTAAAGCACGTGAAACAATTACCGACATCGAATAATCGATGTATGCCGATTGCATCTCTTCTTCAATGTTGATTTTAATTATTCTTTCTCCATCAGCCATTTATACAATTTTTAGATGAGTCTCATAAAAAAAGGCCGCTCTCTGTAAGGGCCGTTTTTTTGCCGCCCTAAATTAATCATTTCCGCCCGAAACGGAAAGTAACGCGGGTTCTTTTTTCTTTCGATTCCTTCTTGGGAGTTTCGCTCTTTTTATAGTATTTTTGGAACATTATAGTGACTGTTATATTGACATTATTATAATAGTTGCATAGTTTTTGATTGAATGTGCTATCAATAGTCAGTTAAAAAAAGCCTAAACGCAGAGACGTAATGACGCAAAGTTTTTATTATGAGAGAGTTATAACTTGCGTTATATAATTGTGTAAACAGTTAATGACCAGACACCAGTAAAAGTTTAACGGAGTATTGATATAAAATTTTTCACCAAAAATATGGATTTAAATTTTTCACCAAAAATACGAGAGGTACTGACGTTTAGTAAACAGGAAGCATCGAGGCTGGGAAATCCTTTCCTTGCTCCTGAGCATTTGATGCTGGGCTTACTGAACGACCCGGAGACCAAAGCAGGAAAAATGCTCAGCAAACTTAGTGTGGATGTTGAACATGTGCGCGACACTATTGAGCGTCGAATAAAAGAGAAAACACCATTGAACCAAAACAACCAGTTACCTCTTTTAAAATCAACGGAACAAATTTTAAAGATTGTTCATCTGGAAGCAAGGGCATTAAAAAGTACAAAAGTAAATACGCTGCATCTTTTACTGGCCCTGCTAAAAGACCGCAGCAGCACAATTTCGGAAATTATGAAAGATTATAATGTACAATACGATCAACTTAGAGCAATAGCCGAAAAAGCATCTTTTCAGGGAAAAGCTCAAATGCCGGACGATGATGATGCCGATTCCCCGTTCTCTTCGCAAGGAGGCGGCGGAGGCGGGCATGAAGGGGGAAAACCCGGTGCCGGAAAGCCCGGGTCCGACACACCTGTTCTCGACAATTTCGGCATTGATATTACAAGAGCCGCCGAAGAAGGGCGACTTGACCCGATTGTGGGTCGTGAAAGAGAGATTGAGCGGCTGGCACAGATATTAAGTCGCAGAAAGAAAAACAACCCGGTGCTGATCGGTGAACCTGGCGTTGGGAAATCGGCCATTGCCGAAGGACTTGCCCTCCGGATCATCGACAAAAAAGTTTCGAGGGTTTTATTTGACAAACGGGTTGTTACTCTTGATCTTGCCTCGATTGTTGCCGGAACAAAATACAGGGGACAATTTGAGGAACGGATTAAGGCCATATTAAATGAATTGTCAAAAAATCCTAATATTATATTGTTTATCGATGAGATTCACACCATAGTGGGTGCTGGAGGTGCTACCGGATCACTGGATGCCGCCAATATGTTGAAACCGGCTCTTGCTCGTGGTGAAATTCAATGCATCGGGGCAACAACGCTGGATGAATATCGTCAGCACATTGAAAAAGAATGGTGCACTGGAGCGTCGTTTCCAGAAAGTAATGATAGAACCGACCTCTGTAGATGAAACCATCGAAATTCTCAACAACATTAAAGAAAAATATGAGGATCATCACAATGTCTATTTTACACCCGAGGCAGTAGAGGCTTGTGTAAAACTGACTGAAAGATACATTTCCGACCGGCATCTGCCCGACAAAGCCATTGATGCTCTCGACGAAGCCGGCTCAAGGGTGCACATCAGTAATATTGTTGTCCCGGAAACCATTCTTGAACTGGAGCAAAAAATTGAAGAAACCAAAGAAAACAAAATAAAAGCTGTCAAAGCTCAAAATTTTGAACTGGCAGCCAGCTTCCGTGACAAGGAAAAATCATTGCTTGATGAACTGGAACTATCGAAAGCCAGGTGGGAAGAGGAACTCCAAAAACATCGTGAAACTGTTGATGCGGAAAAAGTAGCCGAAGTGGTAGCCATGATGACGGGTATCCCCGTTCAGAGGGTTGCTCAGGCCGAGGGCGCACGCCTGATGCAAATGGGACAACAGCTGAAAGGGAAAGTTGTGGGTCAGGATGATGCCATTGCGAAGATTGTGAAAGCCATTCAGCGTAACAGAGCTGGACTTAAAGACCCAAACCGTCCTATTGGTTCCTTTGTGTTCTTAGGACCTACAGGTGTAGGAAAAACGCATCTGGCAAAAATTCTTGCACAATATCTTTTTGATACAACCGATGCTCTTATACGTATAGACATGAGCGAATACATGGAGAAATTCAGTGTATCGCGACTCGTGGGTGCACCTCCAGGATATATCGGATACGAAGAAGGCGGACAGCTGACGGAAAAAGTTCGTCGTCGCCCCTACTCGGTCGTATTGCTCGATGAAATTGAGAAAGCTCACCCCGATGTATTTAACATCCTCCTTCAGGTGTTGGACGAAGGAAGATTAACCGATAGTCTGGGACGCAGGGTAGATTTCAAAAATACTATTGTTATAATGACATCTAATATTGGAACAAGAGAGTTGAAAGATTTTGGCCGTGGTATAGGCTTTTCAACCGGAAGTCAGAAGAGCGACGCCGAATATACCAGAAGCGTCATTGAAAAAGCGCTCAAGAAAGCTTTTGCTCCTGAATTTCTGAACCGTATAGATGATGTTGTTATTTTCAACAGTCTTGAAAAAGATGATATCAGAAAGATTATTGATATTGAAATGAAAGGTCTTTATCAACGTGTTGAATCACTTGGGTATAAGCTTGAATTGTCGGAGCAGGCCAAAGATTTTATTGCTTCGAAAGGGTTTGATGTACAGTATGGTGCAAGACCACTGAAACGAGCTATTCAGAAATATCTTGAGGACGAGATGGCAGAGGTTATCATTCAGGCTTCTATCAGTGAAGGGGATGTCATTAAAGTAGAATATGACGAATCCAATCAGAAACTGACCACTACAATTCTTAAAGAAAAAGATAGCGCTTCTTCAGATAAGAAAACAGAGGATAAGTCAGAAGCAGAACGGGAAACAAAAGTGGAGAAAGAAAACAAACAGGCTAAAAATTCTAAGAATTAACTTATGTGATTTATTACAGACAAAAAAACCCGCGAAAA
>NZ_AHZV01000043.1 GCF_000250735.1 Anaerophaga thermohalophila str. Valhall | reverse complement strand
CCATTCAGGAAGCCACCGAAGATGCGGCAAGAGTACCCCTCCGGGTTATGAAAACAGCTTTCAGGAGTTTCGACCTTCTGCGAAAAATGGCTGAAAACGGCAATCCCAATTCGGTGAGTGATGCAGGCGTAGGAGCTCTTAATGCGCGGGCATCTATTCGCGGAGCCATGTTGAATGTGCGTATCAATGCGGCCGGACTGACCAATAGAGAGCTCGCCAGCCAGTTGATCAATGATGGCAAAAAAATAGAAGAAAAGTCGGCTGTTGAAGAGGAAGAAATATTGAAAATTGTCAATCAAAAAATAAAATGACACGAATTACTGTCGCATCTTTGATGCGACTAAACTCGCAAAAGTTTTTACAATATGTGTGGCTGTTCAGAAAGTTCCAGTTGCAAGGTTTGTGAAGCCGCCAAAAACGCAGTTTAATACTCGTAAATGAGTATTTCGACGGCGAGCGTAAGGCAGCAAATGGTGCTTTATGGACAGACACTAAATAGTGCCTGTCTATAAAGTAGGAAAAGTTTCCTACTTATCATGTGTCTATTCAGAAAGTGTCATTTACAAGGCTTGCGAAGTCCGAAAATACGGAGTTTACCCATCGTAAATGAGTAATTTTCGAACGAGCGTAACACAGTAAATGGCACTTTATGGACAGACACTAAATAAATAAATTTTATTCGATGAAAGTACTTGTTTTTTACACCAAAAAATTTGCTTACAAAACTGCAGAACAAAACCTTTCTGATGAGGAAATTGCCCTGTTTTATCCCGGGGACAAAGAAATAGTTCATGAAGGAGAACATACAAATTGTATCACAGCATTTATCCAGGCAGAGGCAGAAGATGAAGAAAAAGGATTGAAAAGTCGTGAAAAGAAACTGGCCAACCATCTGAAATGGGTAGCACGAAAGAATAATACATCATCCATTTTGCTTCATTCTTTTGCCCATTTATCAGCCTCCAAAGCATCATTAAAATTTACGGCTGAGCTTTTCAATGCTGTGGAGGAAAGGCTCAAAAACGGAAATTATGACCCCTCGCAAACCCCATTTGGTTTTTTCCTCGATCTGAACATGGAGGCGCCAGGTTTTTCCATGGCAAGAGTTTGGGGAGATTTGTAAATTTGTTTGGTTCTGGCTTGTCCAGGTTAGGGTTGTTAGATTGTTAGAGATGTTAGGGGTTGTTAAGTTGTTATGGTTGTTGGGGTTGTTTGATGTTATATGTCAGATTGTTAGTGTTGTTGGATTGTCAGGCTGTTTGATTGTAGATAATATAATTGAGTGCGGTATAAAAAGCATA
>NZ_AHZV01000044.1 GCF_000250735.1 Anaerophaga thermohalophila str. Valhall | reverse complement strand
AAACACTTAGCCTCCGATCAAGCGTTGCTTGCATACGCTTGACATTGGAGGCTTTGTTGAACTAAACATTCTACCCGGGCCTCATCATAAGATTCTAAAATGCAATGTTTTACTTATAGTGTTTTCAATGGGGTTTTTGAATGAGAGCAAAGTACTTTTTGTCTTTATTATTGAGCGTTCTTTGACATATGATTTTCCATTAACTGCCTGTCTGAGGTGATTCTTATTGTGGTTGCCCTGTCTTTTCCCGGATTTTCATGGGAAACCGGCCTTGAGAACATACCTTCCCCGTTTGCACCCATGAGATACATTATTTCTGTGGACATGCCAAATGACCGCTTAAGCGCACTCCAGAATGGGTGGCGCCCGCTCTTTGGGATAGTTCTCCAGTAACAACAGTTCGCCACCACATTCGCGGCATTGCAGTAGGGAACGCTCGCCAAAACGTGCGGCCAGTACCTGTGAACGGGTAAGACGCTTTGGTACATTAAAACCTGCAAGCAGTTGTTCTCTTATTATCGCCAGCGCATTCCTTTTGTTTCGGTTGCTGAGAAAGCCCAGGTGACGGATGCGCCGAAAATAAGGTGGAACGATATGATCCAGAAAACGCTCCAGGAATTTCACCCCCGTAAGCGTTTCTGTTTCCTTCCGGTAACCTTCCTTTCGGTTAAGCCAGCTAAAAGTTACATGCTTGTCAGTGACACTCAGGATGCGATGATTGGATATGGCCACCCGGTGGCTGTATCTTCCAAGATACTCAACCACACTTGCTGATGTGCCAAAAGCCTGTTTGGCATACACCACTCAGGACTTTTTTATCAAATCACGTGGCACATGTTTGGTGATTTTTCCCAGCCTCTTCAACCGGCGAAGTTTGCTGGCAAACCGGGCGCTGAAAACATTGGAGAGTTGTTTTACATCAAACAAAAAATTGCCCTTTTGTTTGGTGCTTTTCCACCTCCCCCTTTTGTCCAATCCACCGGCCGGGACAATAAGGTGCACATGAGGGTGAAAGTGCAGTTGCTGGTCCCACGTATGCAAAATCGCAATGGCTCCGGGTTGTGCGCCCAGAAGTTTCGGGTCTTTTGCAAAGATAGTGAGGGTTTCCCACGACTTCTCAAACAACAAATTATACATTATCTCCCGGTTGAAGCGAAACAGCTCCAATAAATCGTGAGGCACGGTAAAGACCACATGGAAGTATTTGACCGGAAGCAACTCCTGTTTTCGGTCATCAATCCACAGTTCCTTATCGATGCCCTGGCAACGGGGACAATGACGATTTCGACAACTATGCATTACATAGTGAACGCTGCCACAATCCCGGCAAACCATAGCAGAACCGCCAAGTTTGGTGGTACGGCACGCAGAAAGTGCCCGCAAGGTCTTTAGTTGATGTCCGGTAACGCCTCGTTTTTGCAGCAATGCAGGCAGAAACTGGTCTATGATGCCCCCCAGGTCCTGATCAGCGCCCATTTTTATAGAGTTTTTCCATTGGGCTAAAGCATGCCTGGGGGACTGATTGGGCTATATGCAGGTACATCAGGGTTGTGCGTAGCTGTGCATGGCCCAGTTGTTTTTTCACACTCATGATATCCAGTCCCATTTCTATAAGGTGAGTTGCATAGGTGTGCCGCAAAGTATGAATGCACACATCCTTTTTTATCCCGGCCTTACGGATAGCAGCCCTGAAGGCATAGCGTATGCCCTGGCGACTAATTTGCTGGCCACGGATTTTACCGTTAAACAGCCACTCCCGGGGTCCGGAAGTTTCAAAATACAGGGTAAGTCCGCGCAAAACAATTGAAGATACCGGGACATAGCGGTCCTTCTTGCACTTGCTCTCGCGGATGTGCACTTGGTGTCGATCAAAATCCACATCCGTAATTTTCAGGTTAATAACTTCACTGATGCGAAGACCGCAGTCGTAAATAAGACTGAAAAGGACCCGGTGTTTGAGAAGTTTAGGTGCTTTAAGGATTCGTCTGATCTCCTGCTGTGAAAAGACTTCCGGCAGCGCTTTGCTCTGGGAAATGGTCGGAAGGCTCAAATACAATTCTTCGTTCTTAAACATGCTGAACATGGTACGAAGACCATAAACCAGGTGCTTAAAAGAGCTCATACTGGGCTGGTCATTCTCACGCAAATAAAAAAGGTATTCCTCCAACTGGTCCCGGGAAAGCTCCAAAGGTGAGCTTTGAAAGTGAAGCACCAGCTTAGAGATTTGCATCAAATAATTGCGGATGCACGATGAAGACTTCCCGGCAAGGGTGTACTTACGAAGAAACTGCTCACTGACTGTTTTGAACTCGGGCACTGCCTCGCAGGCCTGCTCTAAATAAGGTTTTCTGCTCATAATAAATTGTTTAAAAGTTTACAAGCAGAAAATTCGGGTTATTTTGGAAGATTTCTTAGTTTTATAGTGATAAGCTCCCGTGAAAACGGGTTTAGTTCAACAA
>NZ_AHZV01000045.1 GCF_000250735.1 Anaerophaga thermohalophila str. Valhall | reverse complement strand
TATGCTTTTTATACCGCACTCATTTTTAATTTCATAAATTCAGATATCGATGCAAGATCAAATACCTCTATCAGAGTTGAATCACCGATTGTTTCGTTTCAAAGAAATAATGAATGAGCAGAACCCGGATTGGGAAATGGCTGTTATTTTTAGTAAGATCAACTTATTGTATTTTACTGGTTCAATGCCTGATGGAATGCTAATTGTCAGGAGAGATGACAGTTCCACTTTATGGGTTCGCCGTAGTTATGAACGAACAATTGAAGAATCGGTATTCCCCGATATAAGACCTATGGAGAGCTATCGGGATGCTGCCGGGGTTTATCAGAACCTGCCCAAAGCTGTTTACCTTGAGACAGAATTTGTTCCTTTAGCCTTTTACAGACGTTTTCAGAAGTATTTTCCGTTCGAAGAATATCGTCCGCTGGATTTTCAGTTGGCAAAGACCCGTGCAGTAAAAAGTAATTTGGAAATTAGTTATATGGAGCAAGCGGGTGCTGTTCATCAGCGTGTTCTGGAAGAAAAGGTGCCTGAGATACTAAGAGAAGGGATGAGTGAAGCCGATCTCGCCGGGGAACTTTATCAGGTTATGGTGAAGGAAGGGCATCAGGGAACTGCACGTTTTGCCGGGATTGATACCGAAATTGTTGTGGCACAACTGGGTTTTGGCGAGAGTTCGCTTTATCCTACCAATTTTGACGGCCCGGGGGGTAACCGCGGACTGAATGCAGCCGTTCCCGGTTTAGGAAGCAGAGAAAGAAAATTAAGGAAAGGCGATCTTGTTTTCGTGGATATGGGCGTGGGTTTTAATGGTTACCACTCCGATAAAACAATGACATATATGTTTGGAAAGGCTTTGCCCGATGATGTTATTCAAACACATAAAGAATGTGTTGATATTCAAAACAGAGTGGCCGGTTTGCTTAAACCCGGGAATGTTCCCGAAGAAATTTATGATACTGTAATGGATGGGCTGAGTGCTGATTTTCAGAAAAATTTTATGGGATATGGAAACCGTCGGGTTAAATTTTTAGGCCATGGCATTGGATTAACTGTTGACGAGTTGCCGGTAATAGCCAGAAAGTTTAAAGAGCCCCTGGAAGAAAATATGGTATTTGCCGTGGAGCCTAAAAAGGGCATCGAAGGTATAGGTATGGTGGGCATTGAAAATACTTTTGTGGTATCACCAGACGGGGGGAGATGCATTACAGGCGATAACCCAGGGCTTATTTTTGTTGAATAAGTCAGGCATTTTGTGTATTAAGATTTTTTTACGTTTCTGAATTTTATCCTTATCGTTGCATTAACTAAATCCTTTGTATGTTTAAATCTAATAAGGCTTTGGTGAAGTAAATAACCTTGAGCATTTGCGTTTAAGGTTATCTCCTTTTGATACTCAGGCATTTTCTTGTCGGAGTTATTTTCATATCCACACTCTTATTTAGTGCGTGTCTATAAACTCGCAAAAATTTTTACACTATTTGTGTCTGTTCAGAAAGTACCGGTTGCAAGGCTTGCGAAGCCGCCAAAAGCGGAGTTTACTAATGGTAAATGAGTATTTTGGCGGCAAGCGTAACACAGCAAATGGTACTTTATGGACAGACACAATTTAATTTACAATTGTATGGTTGGGGCGCATTTTATGCAGTCCTGACTGGAATTTTTAGATTTAAACATTATGAGCAATTTATCATATTATGGTTGGACAGATAACCTCCTCAGGGAAAAGGAGGCTTCCAATTTCAACGATTTACCACACGGCCGTGTTACTGTTTCACATAAAACCCGCTATGAAGTGGTGGCAGAGGAGGGATTTTTCTCCTGTGAACTTACGGGCAATATGCTTTATGGAAGAGATTCTTCTGAATATCCCTGCACCGGTGACTGGGTGATGTTTCAGCCAGTTGATGCCAACAAGGGGTTGATTATGGATGTGTTGCCCCGACAAAAAACACTTTTTCGCTTGAAGAGCGGAACTGTTTCTGAAAAACAGGCTATTGCCGCTCACGTTGATAAGGCCTTTATTGTCCAGAGTTTGGATGACAATTTCAATGTCAGAAGAATTGAACGTTTCATGCTTCAGATGGTAGGGGAGAGGATTCAGCCTGCCCTGGTATTGACCAAATCAGATTTAGAATATGACAGGGAAGTGGTAGAAACTGCTTTGAGGCATCTTTCAGCTAAGATGCCCGTATTTTACACCAGTATTCATGAGTCCGATAGTATTGAAGCATTACGTGCGTTTATTCAAGCAGAAGAGACAGTCGTTTTTGCGGGTTCCAGTGGTGTGGGGAAAAGTACCCTGATTAATGCCTTATGCAGGAAAGAGGTGTTCAAAACTGCTACCATCAGTGCTTCAACAGGGAAGGGACGACATACCTCAACCCGCCGTGAAATGGTATTGATGCAGGGGGGAGGTATACTTATTGATACACCCGGAATAAAAGTTTTTGGGGTTACCAATGACGATTCTGAATATCTTAATGAGGTGATGGATTTTTCCCGCTTTGTGGGAAAATGCCGTTTTAATAATTGTCAACACATACATGAAGAAGGTTGTGCGATTATTGAAGCTGTTGAGCGGGGCGAAATTGACCCGGGAGTTTATGAAAACTACCTGAAATTGCGAAAAGAAGCCTGGCATTTCACTGCTTCAGTTCATGAAAAAAGGAAGCGTGAAAAATCATTTGCCCGGATGGTGAAAGAGGTTAAAAAGAACTCCTCTAAAAATAGATGAACTTTTTGATATTGGTTTAAAATGAAAACCTCTGTAAATTAATCCCCGGAGGCTTTCAATTTTTCTAACGGGTTTCAAATTAAGTAATTGTTTCTGATGAAGATTATAGGTAGAAGGCAGTAACACCTTTGTCCTTATCTTTTCAACACCTTGCTTTTATTTTTTGTGAATCAACTTTTCCCCACGGTTTAAAGAACCGCCGTGTACTGGCTGTCCCGATCTTTACCGGGAAAACCTGTACGCACGGTTTACCCTGTGAAATAAGTTGATTTCACAGGGTAAATATGAGAGGTGCTCCGGGGGCTAATGGTTCACCGGCCATCTACTCTATATTATTTGTTAAAAACTAACTTCCAGGTTGAATACGCCTTTTTTTATCTCCATCATCTGCCACTAAGCCTGTATTTCTCCACAACTTCCCAAAGTCTTTAAGTTCTTCAGGAAATGTTAACCAAAGTTCATAAAAGTCTCGGTGAGCCCACCAAATCACATATTCATAATTATGTTCCTGAGCATTAGAAAGCAAGTTTTCTAAATATAAGTTTTGTTCACATTCGCTACTTTCAATAAACAAATCATAACTGCTAATTGACAGGTCTTCTGATAAGTGGCTTGTTTCAGAGAATGCAATAGGTTTGGTAATTTTTGAGTGTAAAAAGTCGAATGCTTTTTGAAAGTCATTTTTCGAATGCTGCCCCTTGAAAAATGGATAAAAACTAATGGCTACAAAATCCATATTGTTGGCATACGCAACTATTTCATCAATGTAATCCTCCGAATCCAACACTTCAGGTTGATACAAATTATGAAGAGAAAGAGACTCGGAAATCTTAAGTGACGGATATTCCTGCTGAATTCGTGACTTAACATTATGCATCAGGAGTTTGTATTCACTCCATTTTGATGGAGACTTAATTCTTAATTCATTTACTTCAATTGCGATAATTAAATAATCTGGCTCAAAACGATTAGTTAAATAATTAATATGTTTAAAATATGCATCTTCAATTTTCAAATCATTTAAACCATTATAGTCAGGCATCCTTCCGTTGTAATCATTTGCAAGGTCACTTCTGTCAGAATTTAGCAAACTAACAGAAAGTGCTAAATTGATATTAGGTATTTTTCGTGATATTCTTGAGTCAATCTCATCAGTAAATTCAACCGGCAATGGGAGGTCGTTTATCCAGGAATTCCATGGAATTTTATTGTCTATATGTTCAGAATATATATCAGAATTTTGTTCGATAAACTGATAAGTGTTGTTAATGGATTCTTTAGTTGGTGCGTATCCCCAAGTGCTGAAACCCATATTGAAATTTCTGGAACTATATTCGCTAAAGAATTCTGGATTAACACAATCTAGAACATCAGGTTTGTTGTCATTATTCTCAGAACAGCTGATTAGTAGCTCTAATGAAATAAATAGTATTGTTTTTAGTATTTTGTTCATTTCTCTGTGTTGATGTTCTAATTGTTGCTGCAACCTGACTATAGTCATCCGGACATTTCAATAGTATCACCTGTTATGTTAGCCCAGATCAATGGGAGAGGGTAATACAAAACCCTCAATATGCTGTGGATGCCATGGCTGGCGTATCATAGCTTTGTGTGTGCCCTGCATGAGCAGCAGCGCACCCACACTCGAAGTTCTTGAAAAAGAATAAAAATACAAATCTTTTTCGAGGAGCCATAGAGTGGGGGAGTATTTTTTATCCAGAGAGTTTAAGTCCCTTATGCGCGAGGGTGATGCCTCGAAGCTAAACAAGCAGGCAACCGGATTTACATCTATCTTCGGGACAAGCTGAAACTTCCCATAAACAGGGAGAAGAGTGGCATACGTCGTCCTGTTCATTTTCAGATTTTAGGTTATGGCTTTGTCCCGGTTTATCAAAAAGGGGTCAAAGGCAAATACCAATTAGTTGTGAACCGTAAAAGATGGAAAACGCTAAAAGCAAAACTGAAGGAAATCACCCGTAAGACCACGCCAATGAGTTTTGATGAGCGCATAAAGAAGCTGAATGAAGTTCAGCGGGGATGGCTAAATGCCTTCAAGTATGCCAACATCAAACAGAAATTGACGGAACTGGACGGCTGGTTGCGCAACCGATTGAGGTATTGTATCTGGCATCACTGAATTGGAGCGAAGCGGAAATCATGAACACCAAAAAAATAAACACTTGTGAATAAAAAAACTTGAACGGAAACGGAAAAACCTGATCCGTTTAGGTGTTCCCCCGCGTGATGCCTATGCATGGAGCTGCAGTCGGATGGGAGGTTGGGCTATTGCCCAGAGCCCCATATTGGGAACCACCATCACCAAAGCGCGTCTAATGAAGCGGGGATACATCCCTTTGGCTACAATGTTCAAAACGATTTCCAAAACTACGGAAATGAATCAACTGTTTCCCATGGTTTAAAGAACCGCCGTATACGAGACCTGTACGCACGGTTTACCCTGTGAAATAAGTTGATTTCACAGGGTGAATGTGAGAGGTGCTCCGGTGGGCTAATGGCTCACCGGCCATCTACTCGATTAGCCATTCGTGCATTATTTAATATTTAGAAATAATCCCAGTTTCAATGAATACGAAAGCATGCTTTTAGGCACAATCATCATTGTAGGATTAAATTCAATATCTGAAGTTGCGCTTAAAAAGAATGTTTCAGATAATTTTATGTTTGCTCCAATATCGAAAGAAACTGTTCGATGACTCGGCATATAAAAATTCAATCCGTATGCAACTCTTGGTCTAAGGAATCCTTTAGGGAAAATATATTCTAATTGGCAAGGTATTTTAAAATAGTTTTTTTTCTCTCCATCAAAGTCAAGTTGCGAGAAAAGTACTCCTGTTCGAAAATACATTTTCTCACTTGTCCTTGGCATCCATACATGACCAATTATACCAGTATGCATATAAAATTTATCATTCAAATCTTCAACATTTGAATACTTGATAACGCCTACTACTAATTCTGGCAAAATTCTAATTAGAGGAAATGATTTTTCATAAATAATACACTGTTATCCTTCACAAACAGCATTATGGTAATCTTCAGCTAATTTAATCAGGGTTTGATGCTCTGGTTTTTTTAAAGATTGTATTCTAGATTGAAATTCAGGAGCATCTTGCATAAAGTAATTTAGTAATCCAATATGTTTTTTTGATTCATAGAATACTTGTTTATCATCAATGTATTTAATCCCTTCTTCATATGGAATTTCTGTCAATTTTACATCCTCTTTATCAAGATAATAATGGTCTCCGTTTTCATCTCTCATGTAGTAAATATTTACTTTCCCTTTAATCAGGTATTCGAGAAATACTCTCCTATCATTTATTTCTCTTGAAACATAATACTTACCATCGATAAATCTGAATGCGATAATATCATTTGGTGAATAATCTTTAATAATATTCTCCTTATCTCTGAACTTGCAAAGTCTACTCATCAATAAATCGCCGCGATAATCTATATCTCCGTTTAAAGTATCACCAGTATTTTTTATTATGTAACCTGGCCTGAAATCAGTTTGAGCATTTAGTAATCCAATTGAAAATAGTAATCCGAATAAAATTAAGTTTTTCAGTTTCATGTAGTCTGTATTTATCTTTTTTGTAAAAATGTATCTGCGTTCTTGTCTTTTTGCATGATGGCTAACGTTAAACTGTATGCAGTCGGCCGGGGCTATCAAACCCGCTACGATTGTTTCAAACCGTGAGCGGGTAACAAGGAAAAACGAAGCTTGCAATATGCTGTGGAGCCCCGGCTGGCGTATACAGATTGTTGTGGTTTCGGCTTTTATTGTTCAAATTGGATGTTCTGATTCATCAATTCTACGTTAAAACTGATTTTTGCATTCAATGCTCTGAATACCTTTAAGATTGTTTCAAATCGTGCGTCTGTTAGATTATTTTCAATTTTAGAAATTTGGGCTTTCTTTACACCAATCATTTCTCCAAGTTGAGCTTGTGTCAAATGTTTGTCTTCTCGAATTCTTCTTATGGTTTGACCCAAAATATCAAGACGAAGTTCTTCTTCAAAATTATCTCGTTTCTCAGTTCCAATTTCGCCGATATGTTTATCAATCATTTCGTCAAGACTTTTCTTTCTTAATCTCTCGCTTTTCATAACCCTTTATTTTTTTGTTCAAAGTATTCTTTCCGTATTTCTTCCGCTTTTTTTATTTCTCCTTTTGGGGTTTTCTGCGTTTTCTTAACAAATCCATGGGTTGCCAAAACTAACGTTTCTTCATTTTCCGTTTTATCCCAAAAGGCAAGAAGCCTGTATTGATTTTTCTTGTATTTAGTTCTTAATTCCCAAATCAAATCATTTAGTTTCTTAAATAATTCCGGGTCGTTTACTATTTGTACTTTTCTTGCGTTGTAAAGGATTTTTTCTCTCGTTTTATCATCAAGTGATTCAACGAAATCAATTGCTTCGCCAAGTAGCTCAATTTTAAATTTCTTAATCATTCATCTTTTTATACGAAGATACAAGTTTCTTAATTAGGAAACAATAAGAAATGGTTTTTTCTTTAAGCTGAACCAACCGGGTAGCTTACGCCCCCTAAGAACCGTGCGTGCCAGTTTATGCATTCATGATTAATTTTAAAGGCATGCATGATTTTCAATTCCCGGCACACGGCTCAGGCACTTTTAAGGCCTTCCCGGCGAGGGGAGACCCGGCTGTTATTACTATTTTTATTATCGTTGACAATAAAAGTAGTAATTTGCCTGCATTATTCACGAAGGGTTTAATAGTTTAAGGTGTTCATGAACTCGCAAGCTCGTTTCTTTGGCTAATATTTCCCTTCTTTTTGTTCTGTCAGAGAAGTATTTGTCATACTCGGGCAGAAATGGGTTGGCCTCTCCCTTGATTTTTACATGATACCGGATGGGTACATACTTAATGCGATATAGCCTGTGAACGGCAATACCGTTTTTAGTTATGCACTTGTCGGAAAAATGTAAATCCCGGAAGTAACGATGAAATATCCACCAACGGTTTTTGTTTCCGTGTTGGTATTTTGCCCATCGTTTTAGCTGTTCCCAAATAAAAGACCCTACTTTAGCGAACGTCCTCCTGGCACAAATGCCCTTGTGATAGTTCGACCAGCCCCGAATAACGGGGTTGAGAATACGTATCAGTGCATGTGCCGGAATTCCGCGGTAATCCCTGATCATTTTTTTAATTTTGTCCCTGAAGGATTTTACAGCCGATCTGGACGGTCTGATGACCAGTTTGCCCTTGTATTTACGGACATATTGAGAGAGAAAGTCAAAACCATCGTTAATATGGGTGACTTTGGATTTTTCCGGAGAGAGCTGAAGCCCTCTTTCCAGCAGGAAATCCTTAACCAAAGGAATGATCTCTTCGGTAATGATTTCTTTGCTGGCCGCAGTAATCACAAAATCATCGGCATACCGGATGAAGTTGACCCTATGGCCTTTCCGTCTTGGGAAGTGGCTGTCGAGTACTTTCTCTAACCCGTCAAGCACCATGTTCATGATCAGAGGAGAAATGGTTCCTCCCTGTGGAGTACCTTTTTCTGTAGGGAATAAGCGTTTTTTCTCGATGTACCCTGCCTTTAGCCATTTATGAAGAATGGTTTTGTTGATTGGAATATTTTTTAATATCCAATCGTGGCGGATGTTATCGAAACACGCTTTAATGTCTGCCTCGAATATCCATTGTGCAGAGTTTTTCCTGCAAAGAGCCAGGAAGCATTGAGCAATCGCATCGTTGCACGAGCGCCGCATTCTAAAGCCGTAGGAATTACGGTCGGCCAATGTTTCGGCCAGAGGGTCAAGAGCGATTTTGAAGAGTGTTTGCATCGCTCTGTCGTGCATGGTGGGGATGCTGAGTGGTCGTTTCTTTCCGTTCTTTTTAGGAATGTAAATTCTGCGCAGTGGCTTGGGACGATACCCTCTAATAGTAAGAGATTTGGCTGCATGTAGTTTTTCGCCAGGATTAATCCATAACGTATTGTCTACGCCCGGGGTTTTCGCACCTTTATTGGTGGTTACCTTGAGCACAGCCAGCAGTTTAGCAAAGAATGATTTCGAGAGAATATGTATCAGGGCCCTTGCTTTGCCCCAACGCTTCTCCTTAACAGCCTTGGCAATGCGTCTTTGCAGCCTGCTCACCGACTGGATGACTTTGCGCCATAGAATGGTCGCCCAGTTATCCGTGTGGCGTGGAAGTGCACACGATAGATTTGCATCCTCGTTCATTTTGCTTTCTTTCATTTGCAGGTTCTGTAAAGTTTCTTGCCATAAAGCACCAGTTGAAGGTCAGCGGACTTTCGCCCTGTGGTGATGTTGCCGTTGGCTCAACCACTATCCGACTCGTTACAAACCGGCCTTCGCTTGTTTCAACCTCTCTGTCCGACGTTTATTCACGAACATAATTAACAATTAAGGTGTTCATGAACTCGCAAGCTCGTTTCCCAATGCCTTACGGTTATGGTTTTATCCCTTTCGTTTACCCGAAACGTATGGGAGAGAGCGCCGGGCTTCCACGTTCCGCTCTAATAACAGCATATGTGAGTGGAGTGTCGTGTCAAGCATAAAATATCGTACCAAGCATCACTGATTTTCGTTTTTTCTTCATGATAAAAAGCTTACGTAGCTATGGCTATGCGCGCTTTTTCTCATTTTGAAAAAAGCAAAAATCAGTTTCAACTTATACGACATTTTATACATGACACGACACTTGTCCCATCCTGTCTGCCGGCTGATCAACGTCTTCGTATGAGCTGCGTTAAACGCTCATAACCTGTCAGCTTACCATTTTGGTAGGGAGCGTATCAGTCTTAGTTTTCGCTCTTACGCCTTTACGACAGTTACGGAATGTTCAAATGTTTTGGCCATGCTCACGCATCCATGCCCTTAATCGGTCTAAGACCCCGATGACAGTCCGCCTTGCGGTTTTCTGCCACGCCCATGGGATACGAAATCCGAACGATTGGTACACTTATCCCGGGAGCTTCAACCGATAATGGTTCACCCTGTGAAAATATTATTTTACAGGGCAAGCCATACATCCGTTGTCCCGGTAGGATACTATTGGAAGAACAATAGGTTTTATCAAGGCCATTGCCTTGTAAAACAATTATATAGAGCGACTTCGTGTCGCAACAACGTTGACCTGTATGCGGTCGGCCGGGGCTTTCAAACCCCATAAGATTGTGTCAAGCCGTGAGCGGGTAACAAGGAAAAACGAAGCTTGCAATATGCTGTGGAGCCCCGGCTGTCGTATACAGA
>NZ_AHZV01000046.1 GCF_000250735.1 Anaerophaga thermohalophila str. Valhall | reverse complement strand
CCGTTGTGTTTAATGCTAAGAGAGACAGTGAAACTATTAAATAACATAGAAAAGGATATTGCCAACGCACATTTGGCACATTTGCAAGCTCCAACACACAAGCCGATTCTTCAGCTTGCAAAAGAGCCAAATTTTTGCCAACGCTGGGTAGTAACCAAATATTGTAGAACCTTAAAACTATATCAGAATGAAAACATAATAGAATTGAATTTCGGGAACATTTTTGGGAGAAACGATATCTCAGAATAGACAACCCCCATATTAAGTTCCCATCAAGAAAACCATACGAGGGTTGCACAAAGAAATATTTATTAATCGGGAGTTGCAGCTCCCAAATAATTTACAAAAATAGCAAAAAATTAAATTCATATTAATATCTGCTTTTCTTGTAGGTGTATTTATTACAAGCTGCCAAAAGGAAGTCTTTGATGAAGCAGAAGTTACAAATCAAACTATTGCGAAACAAAGCAATAATAGTTTTCTTAATATTCCATACTCTGACAGTATTACTCTTTCCAAATTCAATGCTGATGCTGAGATTGTTAATTACAATTTAGCAAGAAAAATAGCTTTATTAGAACTTGATGCATCTGGTTTCAGACAAGAGCTTGAGTGGGAAGGATATACTTTGTCAAAAATGCCTGTATCAATTTACGGTTTTGATTCAAAACCTAAATATTACGAATTCATTGTTAAAGATGCGGAAGGTTATGAGGTTGGAACTGTTAATATTGAGGCTCGCCGTAAGTCTGGCGCAATAGTAAATGAATTGAGTAAGGATGTTAGAGATTACAATTCTTTATTTTCAAAATCAGGAGATGGAATGCAGTTAATGGCTGATTGGAGCGGAAATATCTACATGGGTATTGTTGGGAAATCTGGAGAGGAGCCTTCTACAGTCGTTAATACTGAAACCGGAGAACAAGTTGAAGGAATGAGAGAGTTAACGGATGAAGAAATCTTAGATGAAGTTTGCGATTTATTTACTACTCAAGCCTTAGAAAACAATTTTGCCTTAGATTCTATTTCTAATGATAGTGTAAGGATAGATTTAGAGAACGAAATAAAGGTAGATATTGAAGCTCAAAAAGATTCCTTAGAAATGGAAATGGAATTTGAGCATTTACAAAGGGATGCTTATTGGGAAGCGATAGATGAATATGCCGATTCCTTAATGTTAATATCGGACGAAGAAATCGTTGAAAAATCTTCTAAATTTTTAGGTCGTTTATGGAGAAGAATTACTGGTAAAAACTCTAATGGTAAATATACCATACCAGAATATGCAAGTAATCTTAACTATAATAGAGGGGGATGGTGTGGTCCTTGGGCTATGAACTGGATATACAATACAAAAAAAGGCGGTAATAAATATTCACACTTTAAGTCATGGGCTAGTACAATGGGGCTTGTAGGTTTGACATGTCGAGTCTTTGGACAAAAGCCAATGTTCCCAAAAGAAATGAATGTATCTATGGGTATAGCTACTAAATATGATATTTGGGTCAATCCATGGTATTCCTCTGGTAGATATAATGCTTTTGATTACATAAAGCAACAAAAAAAATCCAATTGTAATACTAACCAGTGGCGGTTCTCATTGGAAAGTTGGCTATGGTACTTATCGTTCTGGAAATTGGTTTTGGCATAATTATTATTTTGCTTGTCAAGATAATGGTTATTTAAATATTAGCAGCAGCAACACTTATATGAAAGCAAGTTGGTTCATGTTGTTCTTAAAAGTTTACGATTGATTTTTTAATGAGGGAAGGATGTTTTTTTGCATCCTTCCTTTAAAATATTACTGATATGAAATTAAAATTAATATTATTTATATCCTTAACTTTTCTTTTGGTAGCCTGTCCATCAAAGGAAGAAGATATATACATAAACTTAAATAGCTTTAATATTCAGGCATCTTGCTCTAATATCGAAAATAATCTAAACGACACGATTATCTGTAATGATGTGTTTAAAATACACTTGGATTTTGGGAGTTCCCCAATTGCCCAGTCTGCATTTTTTTCTACAAACGTTGGCGTTGCTTATGCAGCATATGAACCAATTGTTTATTTACAGAACAAAGTATCAAAATGCACCATTGTAAATACAGAGGAATTCAATAATCACGGAAAAAACACAGATATAAGTAATCAATTTGAATTATGTATTGATAATTCAAATTGGATAAATGAACAATCAATGGTAGAAGGCATTAATGAATCTGTTAAACTTCAATATGAAAATAATGTAAACCCTTATTTAAAATTAAACTCAAATTCAAGTATTAAGTATTCTGGAAAATTTGCAGTCCAATTAGAGTTGTCAGATGGCACTTTATTTTCAGATACTACACAATATGTTTTGATAAATTCTACAAATCAATGAAAACAATATACTTTTTAATAAGCTCACTTTTCGTATCCTTGTGTGTTCAGGCGCAGGAAACTAAAGTTCCATTAATTCGTCCTTTACTTACCTTTGAGACTGGCGTAATTGGTAACTCGATGAGTAACATAACATCAGAAGTCGAGAACTATACTGGTACAAAAAAGTCATTAGACGCCTCTTTACGAATGGGTATTAATGCAGGTATATTTATAGGAGAAAGGCATAAATTGGCTTTATCTTATAATTCTAGTATTAATGCTAAACATGAATCCTTAATAAAAGCAGATTATTATTCAACAGGGTTTTGGTATCAATACAAAGTATTAAAGAATAATCCACTTTTTATCCAAATAGGTTTTTCTGAAACTATCGCAAATCTTTATGTTAGAGACAAAGTTGCAAGTCCCATTGTAAATGATGGCACACTAAATGAATATTTAAATGATAACTCCAGTTATACTGTTGCACAATTTGAGCAATGGACTGATGGTCTGCATTTAGCTATATCTTATAACTTTCTTGAAAATAGTTTATTATCCATTTCTGGACAGCTTGGATACTTATGGAACTTTAATAAAGAAAGTTGGCAATATATGCATAATAACTTTGACCGTTTAGGTAATACAAATTTGCCAAAAGATAACCTAAACGGTTTGTTCTTAAAAGTGAATATGGAGTTTGATTTTCTTAAATATTTTAATACCGATGGAGAATGATACCACCTAACGGTTAATAATGATACCGCTTTTATGTATTGGCAATAATTTTCATTTTTTGGCAACACCCTGTTAACACTGGGAGGGAGATTGCCAAAAAATGAAAAAAAAGATAATTTGGGTGGTAGCGTTTTTTATCGGTAAGTGGTATCATTCCTATTCGGTGTTGAAATTAAATATTCAAAACTAAGCATAACTAAGTAATGTTATTAAAATTCTTAAATTCAAACTACTTGTTTATTGCTGTTTTGCTTTTGGGTTGTACGAAGCAGGATTATCCACCTCCAATGCAAACAGGAAGGCAAGTCTTAGTATATATGATTGCCGATAATAACCTTGATTATTTTGCTGTAAGCGATATTAATGAAATGGAACATGGCATGTTAAATCTTGGTGGGATTACAGGTGAGTTACTCGTATATATTGACAGAGGGAACAATGGAAGTCCAGCACATCCTTATTTGATGCGCATTATACCTGATTCTTCTCAACAAGTAGTATCAGAAATAATAAAAGTTTATCCCGAACAAAATTCTGCAGACCCAGCAGTTTTTTCAAAAGTAATTATAGATGTAGACAATATTACTGATGTTCCTTTTGAATCAAAGGGGCTGATAATGTGGTCTCACGGTAATTCGTGGTTGCCTCCTGAGGTATCATTATATTCTGATAGGGATAAAATACTCGATACGACATCAGTTAATAATAGACTTAAATCATTTGGATTGGATGATAACATAAGTAATTCAGATTACTACGAAGAAATGGATGTTATTGAGATGGCAAATGTTTTAACTCCATACAAATTTGATTTTATCTTGTTTGACGCTTGCTTTATGGGGGCTATAGAAGTAATATATGAACTCAAATATGTTTGTGATTATATTATTTCTTCCCCCACGGAAATCCTATCAGCTGGTTTTCCATACGAAGATATTATTCCTGATTTGTTATCAAGAAATTTTAATGCATCATCTGTCGCAGAAAAGAAACATGAATTTTATTCCGAGCAGAAAGGGATATTAAGGTCATCAGCTATTTCTGTTGTTGATACAGAGAATTTATCCCTATTAGCTTCTTCTTTTAAGGATATACTTCTTGCTTCAATTGGCTCTATTGATATATCTGAGAAAGATGTAAAATTTAACGTTGACAGTTTGCAGCAATTTGACAGGCTTTATGCTGAGTTTTTGTTTGATATGTATGACTTTACTATGCGAGTCTGTGATAATAATGATTTGGCGGATTTAAAGCGAGAGTTTAATACAATTTGGCAAAAATCAGTAGTTATGTCTGCACATACACCTTATATGTTTGGTACATTAAGTTTAGAAAACTGTAATGGCCTATCAATGTATTTACCACAACAATATGAATCAAGAAAGGATATAAATGAATATTATAAAAAATATAAATGGTATAAAGAAAGTGGTTTGTGTAATGCAATTAATAGTGATTAATCTGGCTTTTATTTCTTGTGAGAAAACGGAGGTAGAACCTAAGGAGTATTCAGTGATTGTAACCAATAGTTATTTTGAAAGAATTGATTCTGTGAATCTTTCAACTTATGTACTAAAATCTATTGAGATAAGTAAAAGTAGCATCGAAATAAATTTAAATAAAGGAAATTATCCATTTACCTTTATTTCAGCTTCGGGTTTGGGCTTTGAATCTACTGTAGCTATAAAAGGTTTGAGAGAAAATCTACAAATTATAGTAAACGAAAATGGAGAAATAACAATAGAATAATGTTCAACCCTTCGCAACCATACACATTGCCAAGTCGCTCAAAAAAGCCAGCACACAAACCTAAACTTGTCAAAGAGTATGGCTGCCCCAACACACGGACAGACTGCGGAGAATAAAGCACTAAAACACAACAATCTGTATACGCCAGCCGGGGCTCCACAGCATATTGAAAGCTTCGTTTTTCCTTGTTACCCGCTCACGGCCTGAAACAATCGTAGCGGGTTTGATAGCCCCGGCCGACCGCATACAGGTCAACGTTAGCCGTCAGTGTAAAAAGACAACGACACAGCGGACAATTTGCTACTTAAAGACAGAAAAAGAAAACGAAATAATGAACAGCCCACGCACAAAACTGCACATTTACAAGCCCCGACTCACAAGCCGATGCTTCAGCTTGCAAAAGAGCAGTTTTCTTGCCGACGCACCCAAGGATAATTGTATCTTTGGTTTTTTAAATTAAAGGAATAGAAATTAAGATAGATGCCAACATTAAACTGGATAGGAAAAGAGAAAGTGGTGAGCCACCACCAAGATGTGCCATATAGAGTTTTGGAACACAAATATGGATTTACAGCCGATAAAGGCGAACAATCCGAACCGACCAATAGCGGGAACAAAATCATACACGGAGACAACCTTGAAGCCTTAAAAAGTTTATTGCCCGAATACGAAGGAAAAATAAAGTGCATCTACATAGACCCACCATACAACACAGGTAACGAAAGTTGGGTATATAACGACAATGTAAATCACCCCAAAATAAAAAAATGGTTGGGCGAAGTGGTAGGTAAAGATGGCGAAGACCTGACCCGTCACGACAAATGGTTGTGTATGATGTACCCACGATTAAAATTACTTCATAAACTTTTGGCAGATGATGGAGCAATTTTTATTTCGATTGATGACAATGAACAAGCCAATTTGAAATTGATTTGTGACGAGATTTTTGGGGTGAGGAATTTTATTGCAAATGTTGCGGTCGTTAATAATTTTAAAGGAAGAAGTGATGATAAATATATTGCTACAGCTCACGAAAGCTTAATGATATTTCAAAAAGGAAAGTTTGAAACAAAAGGGGTTTCTTTACCAGAAGAATATGCCAAAGACTATAAACTTGAAGATGAAAAAGGGAAGTATAGACATTTAGGATTGAGGAAACGGGGAAGTAATGCTAGAGAAATAGACAGGCCCAACTTATTTTATCCAATTTATTATTGTAAAAAGGAAAACACAATAAGCCTTGAAATTGATGAAGGTAAAATTGAAATTCTTCCAAAACTTTCCAATGGCGATAATGGTACTTGGAGATGGGGAAAAGAAACGCTAAAAAAAAGATTAGATGAATTAGAAGTTAAGATTGTAAAAACAAGAAACGAATATGATGTTTTTCAAAAAGATTATCTAAATAAAGAGGGAATTGAAAAAAGGGTAAAACCCAAATCATTTTGGCACGGTTCTGAATTTTCAGCAGAAGCAGGAACATTAGAAATCAAGAAGATTTTCAACAAAAAAGTATTTGACACCCCAAAATCGAGCGACTTTGTATTTTACATCATCCAGCAAACAACAGATAAAGATTCAATTGTTTTAGACTCCTTCGCCGGTTCAGGCACCACCGCCCACGCAGTTTTAAACCTAAACAAACAAGACGGTGGCAATAGAAAGTTCATTTTGGTTGAAATGGAAGATTACGCCAATGATATTACAGCTGAAAGAGTAAAGCGTGTAACCAAAGGATATGGCACAGGTGCAAAAGCAGTAGCAGGAACAGGCGGAGCATTCGATTATTACGAACTAGGCTTACCACTCTTTGACAAAAACCAAAACCTAAACGAGCAAGTTGGCTTGGCAAAAATCAGAGAATACATTTGGTTTTCGGAAACACGCACTTCTTTTATTGAGCCAAACAAAGAACCTTATTTTTTAGGCAAAAAAGACGAATCGGCTTACTACTTCATTTACGAAAAAGACCGCTTAACCACTTTAGATTATGATGCTTTGGAACTCATAAAAACCAAAGGCGAGCAATATGTAATCTATGCCGACAATTGTTTGTTGCCAAAAGAATTTATGGCAAAGAAGAACATCATTTTCAAAAAAATACCAAGAGACATCACAAGATTTTAAGATATGGAATTAAAAAGTTATCAGCGAAAAGTAATTGAGAATCTTGAAGAATACTTGGGTTATGTTCAAGAGCATAAAAGTTTGGCAAAAGCATTTAACCAATATTGGGAAGATAAAATTGGTCCTTACAATCCATTAGACGGCACAGGAATGGAAGGTTATAAAAACAATATCCCAAATGCTGCTCACGTATGCGTAAAAGTACCAACCGCAGGCGGCAAAACCTTTATTGCTGTTAATGCTTTACATACCATTTTTTCAGCTTACGATTTCGCAAAACCTAAAGCTGTTATTTGGTTAGTTCCTTGGAGTAATTTGTTGCAACAAACGGTGAATACCCTTTCAAATCCAGAACATCCATATCGTCAAAAACTCAATTCACTTTTTAATAACCGAGTACAGATTTATCAAAAGGCAGATTTGTTGCAAGGTTCGAACTTCAACCCAACAGTGGTAAAAGACCAGTTGAGCATTTTTGTAATGAGTTTTTCCAGTTTACGAGCTAACAACAAAGAAGACAGAAAAGTATTTCAAGAAAATGGGCAGTTAGAAGCTTTTGTTTCACAATACAAAGACAGTGAGCATATTTTAAGTGGTGTTGACGATACAGCTTTAATTAATGTTTTACGCTATTTAAACCCTGTATTGGTAGTAGATGAAAGCCACAATGCAGAAAGTGATTTGAGTGTGGATATGCTCAAAAACTTAAATCCTTCATTCATTCTTGATTTAACAGCAACACCTAAGGACAATAGCAATATTGTAAGTCTTGTTCCTGCCATTGAATTGAAAAAGGAACATATGGTAAAGCTTCCAGTAATAGTGTACAACAATCACGACAAAACGGAAGTAATAAACAACGCTTTACATTTGCAACGCAAATTGGAAAACCTTGCTAAAAAGCAAGAAGACGAAGGCGGTAAGTACATTCGCCCGATTGTATTGTTTCAAGCACAACCAAAAACCAATGATGACAACACTACTTTTGAGAAATTGAAAGTACAATTATTAGGACTAGGTATTCCTGAAAGTCATATCAAAATCAAAACGGCAAACATTGACGAGTTGAAAGGCATTGACTTGATGAGCAAGGAATGTGAGGTTCGTTACATTATTACTATTAATGCATTAAAAGAAGGCTGGGATTGTCCATTTGCTTATATTTTAGCTTCATTAGCTGACAAATCAAGTTCGGTAGATGTGGAGCAAATTTTGGGTCGTGTTTTACGTCAGCCTTATGTACAAAGACACAAATCATTTCAATTAAATCTTTCTTATGTACTTACTGCATCCGCCAAGTTCAACGAGACTTTGCAGAGCATTGTAAAAGGATTGCAAGAATCAGGTTTTAGCGAAAAAGATTATCGCAAAGTCGATAAAATGACCGAAGAAGAAAAGAAAACGGTTACAACTGACCCAGTTGAATCATTCCTTTTCCCAGAGCAACAAGCCGAAGAACAAGAAGAAACAATTGACAAAAACAGAGTAACGTTTGACCCAAATGCAGACGAAGAAGAAACTGAAACAACTTCGGTAATTACAGAAATTGAAACTATTGCGGAAGAGCAAAACCGACAATTGGAAGAGCAAATAAAAGAACAGGAAAAACAACCTGTTGACGATAATATATTTCAAGAGATGGGTACAAAAGTAAAACGGTATAAGGTCAAAGAATCCAACAAGGATTTCATTGATAAAATTGAGTTTCCGCAGTTCTTTATCAAAGTAACAGCAAGCGACATTTTCGGCACAGAAGAAGAATTGCTAAATCGTGAATCCTTGCTCAAAGATTTTAAACTTTCAGACGAAGACATCAAAATAGACTTTGACCAAATATCATCTGACTTGTACAAAATTGACTTAGAAGAATCTAAAAAGAACGAGTACCGACCTTCTTTTACCAAGATTGAAGACAGTATGGTAAAAGACCCAATTGCAGAATACATTTTAGCCAAACCTAAAGACAATCAAATAACTGACATCACACATCAAATGATGCAGATTATTGGAAATATGTACCCAATTCCCGACCAAGAAATCAAGGTTTACATTGGACGTATTTTGAAAAGTATGAATACCGAACAACTTCGAGATATTTTGGTAAGAAAGTGGAGTTATACGGATAAAATAAAAGGTAAAATTCGTCAATTGGCTGATTCGTACGCAGAAGGTCGTTTTATGGACTTATTGAAATCCAAAAAAATAAACACCAAAGCAAATTGGAAATTAGGCAACGAAATTGTGCCAGGAAATACAGGCTCATCCATTGGTAATTCACTTTACGAAAGAGAAGGCTCAATGAACGGATTTGAAGAACGAGTTGCAATGGAAATCGGAACTTCCTCAAATGTTGCATTTTGGCATAGAAACTTAGAACGTGGAAAAGGATTTTACATCAACGGATTTAAAGCCAACCACTACCCTGACTTTATTATGCAGACAAAATCGGGAAAGACGATTTTAATAGAAACCAAAGGCGACCATTTAGACGGTTCAGATAGCGAAGCAAAATGCAGACTTGGTAACGAATGGGAAAAACAAGCAGGTAAAGACTTTGCCTACTTTATGATATTTGATAAAAAAGGAATTGAAGGTGCATATACATTAGACAAAGCAAAAGAATTGATAAGTAAAATGTAAGCCAACGCTTCACAGCCACACACATTGCCAAGCCCCACGAGCCAACGCTAAAGCCAAAGCTTGTCAAAGAGTGTGTCTGTCCTAACGCACGGCAGACAGAAACGAAGTAGCAAACTGAAAGAAAAATGACAGGAAAAATAAACACCGAACGGCTAACACGCGGTATAGTTAATTGCCGGTGCAGTGCGTATTCGAGCGGCACAGCTCGTATCAAAAGTAGTTGTAACTTGATAGGAAAGTGCTTCGAAATCGGCAACTAACCATACCGCCAACCGTTGTACGCAAGCTAAACCCCACGCTCTAAACCAACCCTTTCAAAATGTCCACACATTTAATCAAAGCTTCGTTTGAGGAAGAAGCAAAGCCCAAGCGAACACCATTTACATCATAATTTGGATAGCGGTGCAAGTTCCCATTGGAAATGAACAGACCTTTTTGCAAAGCACTTTTTGCCAATGCTTCAAGATTGATGGATTTATCAAATTTCGTCCAAACGGTCATTCCACCTTCGGGAACGGTAAAACTTACGGCATTTTTTAATTCACTTTCCAACAAACCACAAAACAGGTTTCGCCTTTCTTCGTAAACAGGCAATGCTTTTCTGATGTAGCGTTGTATCGTTCCGTCATCCAATAATTCCGCCAAAGCCTTATCCATAATATGGTCGCCTTGTCGGTCGATTAAAATACGGACATTGGCGAGATGTTCAATCACGTTTTCCGAAGCGACCAAATAGCCCATACGAAAAGCGGGCGAGAAACTTTTGCTGAACGAACCGCAGTAAATGACCATTCCGTTTTCATCAGCACTTGCGAGTGGCAATAACGGACGGTGCTTGTAATGAAAATCGTAATCGTAATCATCTTCAAAAATGATAAAACCATATTCATTGGCAAGTCGCAACAATTCCAATCTTCTATCTATTCGCAATGAAACCGTTGTGGGATAATGGTGGTGCGGGGTTACATACACCATTCGTACGTTTTTCGTTTTGCAAATCCTTTTCAACTCATCTACTACCAAGCCGTTTTCATCCACAGGAATAGTTATGTGTTTGGCTTTAGCGTGAACGAAATTCATTTCGGCTTTGTTCCAACCCGGAACGCCCGAAACAACAACATCGCCCGGACTTATCAATGCGTTGCAGACTAAATTCAAGCCCATCAAGGTGCCTCTTACCGAGAAAATATTTTGGGAAGCCGTATTTAAACCTCTCGTTTCGTTTAGATAAGTCGCTATCGCTTTTCTAAATGAATCAGAACCTTCGGGATTGGCGTAAAAACCGAACTTATTGTAAAATCCGCTTCGGGTCAATTGGTTTCGGTACGCTCGGTGCAGCTCTTTTAAAGGCGTTAGTTTTGGGTCGGACAAACCATCGTCTAAATGAAGTTGGGCAGAAGAAGCCGAATACCGCCTTTCTAAATAAGGTTTTGATTGAATTATAAAACCTGCTTTTTGTAAGAAATTTGAAGTCGGTTGCTTTTGCAATTTTATCGGTTCTATTTTAGGAATATGCGAAGAAACAAAAGTGCCACGCCCTACAGAGCTCTCAAGCCAACCTTGCGTTTGCAGTTCTTCGTAGGCTTTTGAGACCGTTATCCTGTTCAAATCCAGCCAAATTGCTATTTCTCTCGAACTTGGTAGTTTTTGCCCTGAAATAATAGACCCGTTTTTTATCAACGATAAAATAGCATCTGCCAATTGCAAATAAACGGCTCTGCCATTGGTTCGGTCAAGTCGTAAACTTTCAAAAATACTTTTAATAATTGGACTACTCATTATCTTTAAATTGGACTACAAAGATAGTCCTATTAAAATCTAAATTTGCAACCTAAATTTAAAATAATTTAAAACTATGGATTACAACATTAAAAAAGCGAGTCTTGAAGATTTAGACACAGCAGCAGAACTGTTTAACCTTTATCGCATTTTCTACCGTCAGGCAGACGATTACGAAAAATGCAAACAGTTTATCAAAGAACGATTGGACAATGACCAATCCATTTTTTTAATGGTCTATGTGGACGACAAAGCTGTTGGATTTACACAATTATACAAATTGTATCACTACATCAAATTACAAAAACAATGGTTGTTGAGCGATTTGTTCGTTCATCCCGATTACAGAGGCAAAGGGCTTTCGGTAGCATTGATAGACCGAGCCAAACAATGGTGCGATGAAACAGATGCTTGCGGATTGATGCTTGAAACCGAAAAAACTAACGACATCGGCAATCAACTTTATCCACGTTGCGGATTTGAGTATGATGGCAATCACAATTATTACTATTGGTGGAAATAAAGAAACAGATGATAGCAGTAATATTTGAAGTATATCCGAAAAACGGAAAAGTAGATGAATATTTAGACATAGCACAGGAATTGAAACCCGAATTGAGTAAAATTTCGGGCTTCATTTCTATCGAACGCTTTCAAAGTTTGGTTAATCCGGACAAGATTCTTTCACTCTCTTTTTGGGAAAATGAAGAAAGTGTAAAGCAATGGCGAAATGTAACATTACACAGGAAAGCACAGGAAAAAGGACGAAATTCTGTATTTGAAAATTACCGATTGCGTGTAGCCACAGTAATCAGAGATTACGGAATGACAGAAAGGGAACAAGCACCCAAAGACAGTATATTTTGAAATTCAAAAAATTAGCAAAAATGATAACGTATCAAATAGAAGAAAAAATCGGAGCAGAAGAATTTACGCAGGTATTGATAAATTCTACTTTAGGTGAAAGACGACCTGTAAACGAACCCGAAAGAATTACCCAAATGTTGCAACACGCCAACCTTATCGCAACGGCAAGAGATAATGGAAAATTGATTGGCGTATCAAGGTCATTAACGGATTTCGTTTACTGCACCTATCTTTCAGATTTAGCCGTAGATGAAAACTACCAGAAAATGGGAATAGGCACGGAGCTCATCCGCATAACCAAAAAACATACACCAAAAGCGAAATTGATTTTGTTGTCCGCACCAAAAGCAGTGAATTACTATCCAAAAATCGGTATGACCCAATGGGAACAGTGTTTTGTACTGGATAATGTAGAAGATTTGAAATAGGGAAATAAAAACACATAAGTTTTTATAACGGATTAGCCTCATTTTGATAATCATAAAAGAAAGACCAATGACACAAACAACAGTATTAGAGGGCAAATACGTTTTATTAAAACCTTTGGAACACAGCCATATAAAAGGACTTGTTGAAGCAGCTAATGAAAATCCGTTGCTTTATAAATGGACGCATGTCCCTCAAGACGAAACTTCAATGACGAAGTACGTGCATAAAGCCATTGAGGGCAGAAACTCAGGAACTGTTTTTCCTTGGATTATTATTGGAAAAAACGACAACCAGATAAAAGGAACAACAAGATATTGGAATATTGAAAAATGGGAATGGAAAAGCGGACACCCATTAGATAGAAATGCCGTTTTAGACGTGTGCGAAATAGGGCATACCTGGCTTCGTGAAAATGCAATACGCACCGCTATCAATACCGAAACTAAATTACTACTGCTTTCCAATCTGTTTGAAGATTGGAAAGCACTACGAGTATGCTTCAGAACAGACGTAAGAAACGAACGTTCGCAGGCAGCAATAGAACGTATTGGAGGAAAATTAGAGGGAGTTTTACGTGCCGATAGAATGGCGATTGACAACACCATTAGAAATTCTTGTAGATATTCCATACTCTTTTCAGAGTGGGAAAATGTAAAAAAAAATTTGACAAAAACTTTTACGCAGATAACTATGCAAATTCAAATCAGTAATAACATACAGCAGATTCAGAAACGTATAGCAACAGCTTGTTATAAGGCAAACCGTAATCCCAATGAAGTAAAATTATTGTTAGCCACCAAAACAGTACCTGCAGAGCGTATCAAAATTGCCTTACAAGCAGGGCATACATTGATAGCGGAAAACAAGGTACAAGAACTCAAAGAAAAATATGAAGCATTAAAAGAAATTCCGCATACCAATCATTTTATCGGGCATTTACAAAGCAATAAAATCAAGGATATTTTGAAATATGAAGTTACTTGTGTGCAGTCGCTTGACCGTTTGGATTTGGCAGAAAAATTACATCAACGTTTACGGTTTGAAGGCAAAACCATTGAAGTATTGATACAAGTAAACACTTCATTTGAAAAAAGTAAATTTGGCGTAAGTCCTGACAAAGCTATCGAATTAGTAAAGCAGGTTGCACAATTTGATACCCTAAAAATAAAAGGATTAATGACGATAGGTTTGTTTAGTGCCGAAACCGAAAAAGTGCGAAAATGTTTCCGATTGCTTAAAGATATTCAACAGCAAATAATAGTTTTAAACATTCCGAATGTTAAAATGAAGGAATTGTCGATGGGAATGAGTGGAGATTTGGAAACAGCCATTGAGGAGGGAGCAACTATTGTAAGAGTAGGCACGGCTATTTTCGGACAAAGAATTTATCCGGATAGTTATTATTGGAACGAAAAACAAAACTAAAAAAATAAGAAAATGAACATACATTTTATACAACACGAAACATTTGAAGCACCAGGTGCTTATTTGCAATGGGCAGAACAAAGAAATCATAACATTACCTTTTCAAAGGTATTTGAAAATCAAACCTTGCCCGAAACAGCAGATAATATTGACTTATTGATAGTATTAGGAGGACCGCAAAGTCCGGCTACAACAAAAAAAGAGTACCCTTATTTTGATGCCAAAGCAGAAATTGAATTTATAAAAAAAGCAATCGATTCTAAAAAAGCAGTTGTCGGTATTTGCTTGGGTTCTCAACTCATAGGAGAAGCCTTGGGAGCGAAATTTGACCATAGCCCCGAAAAGGAAATTGGGGTTTTCCCCATACAACTTACAGCAGACGGATTAAAAGACGATAAAATAAATCATTTCGGCTCAATCTTGTCTGTAGGACATTGGCACAACGATATGCCCGGACTTACCGCAACTAGCAAAATATTAGCCACAAGCATAGGTTGCCCAAGACAAATAGTAAAATATTCAGAGCTTGTTTACGGCTTTCAATGTCATATGGAACTGACACCCGAAGTAGTGGAATTGCTAATTGCAGAAGAATTAGATTTTTTAACCAAGAATACAACCCATAGATATGTTCAAAAGCCGGACGAAATACGGAGTTTTGATTTTACCGAAATGAATGAAAAACTGTTTTTCTTTTTAGACAAATTAACAACAGCGTACAAAACCAAAACAGGGAATTAAAACAATGAACAACAACCATCAAATAAACACTTCATTTGAAGAAAGCAAATTTGGCGTAAGTCCTGACAGCTATTGAATTAGTAAAACAAATAGCACAGTTTGAAACCTTAAAAAATAAAAGGATTAATGACGATTGGTTTGTTTAGTGCCAAAACCGAAAAAGTGCGGAAATGTTTCCGATTGCTTAAAGAGATTCAACAGCAAATAATAGCTTTAAACATTCCGAATGTAGAAATGAAAGAGCTATCTATGGGTATGAGTGGCGACATGGAAACAGCCATTGCAGAGGGAGCAACTGTTGTAAGAGTAGGCACAGCTATTTTAGGACAAAGAATTTATCCCGATAGTTATTATTGGAACGAAAAACAAAGCCAGCGTACAACAATGTGTATAGTGCATAAGGGTTTCAGAGGTTTTCGAGTGGCATCACCCGCTTCAATTATGTGTGCTAACTTGATAGGTTTGAAGCCCGCAATCCCTTACGACACCATACACTCAA
>NZ_AHZV01000047.1 GCF_000250735.1 Anaerophaga thermohalophila str. Valhall | reverse complement strand
TTTTATTGTCCTTTTTGGCATTGCCCCAAAAAGAACGAAAAAAGTCTGGTCCGTTTAAACCTTTCCGCCCGCGAAAGCCAAAATTTCCGGCCATTGCGCAAGGCCTTGAAACGAGAGCATAGCTGTGATTTCTCAAACCAGCATAAAGACTTTCTATTGGAAATATTTGCGAGTTCAATACGGCCTTAAAAAGAAATTTTTATCCGTATTAAAGTCGCCCATTTTGGCGGCTTCGCAAGCCTTGCAATTGGCACTTTCTGAACAGACACATGAGAAGTAAAAAACTTTCTCGACTTTATAGTCCGAATCATCTTTAACGGGACAGTAGCGACACAACAAAATTCTTATCTTTGTTTAGTCACAATATGGGGCATGGGGCAGGGAGCAGGAAGGAAAGGTGGAAGGGTGAAAAGGTGAAAAAGTAGAAGGCATTACTGAGCAGGAAATAGTTTGCTGAAAGTAACCGACAGGCAACAGGCAGAGAGCATGGGGAACTAAATCTCAAACGGATGAAACCAGAATATTTCATAGCAAAAAGGATACAAACAGGGGGCATTTCCGGGAAACGGCTGGCAGGACCGGTTGTTAAGGTCGCCATTGCCGGGATCATTCTGGGGATGGTGGTGATGATTATATCCGTTGCTACGGGAATGGGGTTTCAGCGGGAGATAAGAGAAAAGATCATTGGTTTCGGAAGTCACATACAGGTTATCAGCTACGACTTTAACCTTAGTTATGAGACCAACCCGATAGATCAGAACACCGTATTGGAAAAAGAACTGGCCGATGTGCCGGGTGTACTGCACATTCAACGTTTTGCAACAAAACCGGGCATTATAAAAACCCAGGATCAGATGCAGGGAGTTGTTTTGAGGGGTGTAGGAGCAGAATTCGACTGGTCGTTTTTTCGAACAATTATTGAAGAGGGAGACACACTGACACTCGCCGATGACAAAACATCCAACGGCATACTAATCTCTGACGACATTGCCCGTATGCTGCATTTAAAAGTTGGCGACAAAGCCCCGATGTATTTCTTCGAAGAACAAATAAGGGCCCGGAATTTTACCGTGGAAGGAATCTTCGACAGCAACCTGCCCGAGTTGGACGAAACATTCGTAATATGTGACATCCGGCAGGTTCAACGCCTCAACAACTGGAGTTATGACCAGATATCCGGTTATGAGCTGCTTACCGGCAGCTTTGAAGACATTATGGAAACAGGCAGTCTGGTAGCAGATGTAGTATCGGCACACATTTCGCCCGAAGGCACAATGCTGCGAACCCGCACCATCAAACAAACGCAGCCGCAGATATTCGGATGGCTCGACCTGCTGGATATGAACATTGCCGTTATTATTGGCCTTATAATACTGGTGGCCGGCTTTAATATGATCACCGGGTTGTTAATTCTGATCCTTGAACGCACCAACATGATTGGTGTTCTGAAAGCCATGGGTATTGCCGACTGGCCCTTGCGGAAAGTTTTTTTGATTTTGGCCGGGAATATTGCTCTTAAGGGATTATTTTGGGGAAACCTTATCGGACTGGCCTTTTGCTGGCTGCAATCCCGGTTCGGTTTCATTAAGCTGAACCCCGACAATTATTTTCTCGAAACCGTGCCCATTCATCTCACCTGGGCATCCGTTCTCCTTCTAAATGCCGGTGCCATTATTGCTATTTTTCTGATGATGACCGGTCCCTCTTACCTGGTAGCCAAGATATCACCTGTGAAGGCAATCAGATTTGAGTGAGGAAGAGATTCTTCGTCGTACCTCCTCAGAATGACACTCAAAGTTCTGTTATTCTGAGCGGAGCGAAGAATCTCCACCACTCGGGATATTACCTTATTTTATCAGTTCACCATTCCACAGTTTCTGAAGAAATATTTTCCAGGGCAAAATACTAATAGTTCCAATCTTGCGTGGGAATGGATCATTAGAGACCAGAATAGATTGCCTGACATTATACTCATCTTCGAAATACTGCAATCCTTTAATATGTCTCTTCCCGGCATTATCTGTTGATTTTACCTCAATTGCAATTTCATGGTCTCCAAGAACAAAATCTATTTCAATTTGAGAGGCTGTACGCCAATAATAAACAGGGTATTCAATTCCTGAATAATGCCTATGGGCACGAATTTCCTGATAAATAAAATGCTCAAAAGCATTTCCAAACATCTCGCTTCGGGGTTTTATTTCTCCCCGCCTCAACAAATAATTGACAATCCCCACATCGAAAAAATAAAACTTCGGCGCATGTATCACTCTTCTTTTAGGCCTCTTCTGAAAAGATGGCAGAAAACTGCCCGTCAAAGTATCTTCCAGAATTTGAAAATATTCTCTTATTGTAGGAGCACTAACCCCACACTCCGAAGCTATTTTTGAATAATTGACCATTTCACCATTAGAAAAAGCTGCAGTTTCAAGAAACCTTGAAAATGTCGAGACTTTTCTGATTCTGGCCTCAGCCATAATTTCATCCTGCAGATAATTGCCAATATATGCCGAAATTAACCGTTCAGGGTGATCCGACAGATAATGGCGAGGCAACAAGCCATGATTTAACGCCCGCATAAGATCAAAGTCTGGTATTTCGCTGCTCACCAAAGGATAAAGCTCATACCTCAATGCTCTGCCTCCCAAAAGATTGGCTTTGGAACTCAGAATTTTGCGGGGGCTGGAACCACTTAATATAAATTGCGTCTTATTA
Source organism: Anaerophaga thermohalophila str. Valhall (assembly GCF_000250735.1). Classification (GTDB taxonomy): domain Bacteria; phylum Bacteroidota; class Bacteroidia; order Bacteroidales; family Marinilabiliaceae; genus Anaerophaga; species Anaerophaga thermohalophila_A. The sequence continues at coordinate 3,647 of NZ_AHZV01000047.1, read as the reverse complement.
TTTTCTATTAACCAGTGGATTTCGTCTAATAATGCAGGAATCTTTTGTATTTCATCGATCACAACAGGAGTGCTCAAATCTGAGGCCATTACTATTTCCCGCAACTGTGCCGGTTCTCTGTAAAGTCTTTCAAACACATCGGTTTGCAGCAAGTCGAACCAAAGCGAATCCGGATACATATTTTTTAGCAAAGTACTCTTCCCTGTTTGCCTGGCTCCCCACAGAAAGAAACTTTCCCTTCCTGATTTTTCAAATATTTGCTTTCTAATATACATGATATTTGAAGGTTTAACTTTTAATTGTCATGATTTTTGAAAGAAATATATGGGAAATCCACAGTGATTCCAAATATTTATTTCCAAAAATTGTTTGATTACCCCCTGGTATGCAGTGATTGATCGTCGGGAAGAGATTCTTCGTCGTTACCTTTTCAGAATGACACCGGGCTGTTTGTTCTGTCAAACAAAAACGAGCATTATTTGTTTGCCATAGCATGAAAATTCCTTACTTTTACTAACCTAAAATAGAGAGAATGCAAAAGCTAAAGGAAATATTCAGAAAAAAGATAGCCCTATCCCAGGTTAAGTTTGTTCGTAGTATTATGGACAAAATTAACTGGGATGCCCGCCTCATTGGAATAAAAGGCTCTCGCGGTGTTGGAAAAACCACACTTTTACTTCAGTATATTAAACTAAATTTTGAGAATGATCTCCAATCAACACTTTATGTCAGTCTCGACAATATATGGTTCGGCGAAAATAAATTGATTGATCTTGCTGATGGTTTTGCCAAAGAGGGCGGAAAATATCTATTTCTTGATGAAGTTCATAAATATCCCGGATGGTCAATGGAAATTAAAAATATTTATGACGACTATCCCGAATTAAAAGTAGTTTTTACCGGCTCTTCTCTCCTTGAAATACTTAACGCAAATGCAGACCTTAGCCGGCGTGCTCTAATATACAACATGCAGGGATTGTCTTTTCGGGAATTCCTGGCATTAGAAACCAATATTACCTTTGAAGAACTCTCTTTAAAACAAATTTTATATGAACATGAAAAGCTTGTTCCGGATATTGTTTCAAAAATAAAACCCTTAAAATACTTCACTGATTACCTGAAATATGGTTATTACCCGTTTTATCAGGAGTTAACTGACGTTTATCATATTAGGCTTGAAGAGGTGATAAATTTAATTCTGGAGACCGAGTTACCCAGATTAAGAAATGTGAATATTGCCTATACACATAAGCTGAAACAGCTGCTGTTTATTATTACTGAATCGGCTCCTTTTACGCCCAACATTTCCAAATTAAGTGAACGTACCGGACTTAACAGGGAAACCCTGCTTCATTATCTGCATTACCTGCAGGAAGCACAGCTGATTGCTCTTGCCTGGAAAAATACGAAGGGGATCAGCCGGTTGCAAAAGCCAAATAAAATATATTTGGAAAATACCAATCTGATGTACACTTTGGCTTCTGAAAACCCGGATAAAGGAAACCTTCGCGAAACTTTCTTTCTCAATCAGTTAAAATATCATCATCGGGCTGAGCTTTCGGATAAAACTGACTTCCTAATTGATGGTGAATATTTGTTTGAAATCGGGGGCAAAAATAAAACGGGAAAACAAATATCTAATCTTCAAAAGGCCTGGATAGTTTCTGATAATATTGAGTACGGATTTGAGAATAAAATTCCATTATGGTTGTTTGGTTTTTTGTATTGACTGGAAGGGGTACCCCTCCGCACGGTTTTGGATAAATTGTTTTTTTCGTATTTGATTTGCTTAAGTTATGGGTAATCCTCAGCCTTAACCTTAACCTTAGCCTCTGTTGCTGCTGGGTGCTGGTTGCTGGGTGCTGGTTGCTGGGTGCTGGGTGCTGGGTGCTGGTTGCTGGTTAATTGGTAATTAGCAAGTTATAGCAAATCTCCTTCTCTCAACCTCTACCTTAGCCTTAGCCTCTATTGATCATTGGTCATTGATAATTGAAAATTGAAAATCTGTGTTAATCGGTGTCGCTCGGCTATACCGCTTGCTTGCAAGAATCTGTGGTGAACTTACCCCTTTCGCGTACCCCCTAATCCTGTCTTTCAATTTCAGGGTAATCTTCGAAAGAATGCCGAACAAACCATGGTAAGACCTCTGATTTTCAATCGTCTGTCCCCGCCATAATAAAATGACATTTCCTGCAAAACGCCGGTGTTTCGCCATCTTTCCACATCCTCCTGAAGTCCTTAAATCCATCAGAGTTAAGCACATTCATTAACGGTTGCTCCACGACACTACCAAATGATAACTCTTTGGGGAAAGGCTTGGCACAACAGGGCGGTACTTCGCCATTCCAGGTCACATAAAAATGTGTCCACGGGAAAGGGCAGTTTTGAAAACTTCCAGGGCGATCAATATCCTGGAAAAACACATCCAGTTCGGGATGTTGTTTTGCTTTTTCCTGAGCCTGCCTGTATGCTTCCCGGAACTCGGGAAATTTATAGAATTCATAATATTCAAGACCTACATCGGTCACCGAAGCCAGGTTAAATATCGTAAACGTCAGATTAGCAAATCCCTTCTCTGCTGCCAACTCGATAAGTTCGCTCATCTGGTGATAATTTTCTTTCACTACTACCATGTTGAAAGTCAGGTCGGTTCCTGAATCTTTTGTCAGGGACTGAATTTGAGTGACCTTATCTATAAAATCATCATAATCGGCATTTTTGCGGATATTGTTGTAAACATCACCAATGCCATCAATCGAAATCTGAATGGTGTCAAGGTTGGTTTTGATGGCATCAATAATTTCCGGTGCCCGTGGCAAAGTGGCATTCGTGGAAATGTTGGTCAGTATGCCGCGGTTCTTTGACTTGACATATTCAAGGGCATTGGGCAGGTGAGGATAAAGCAACGGCTCTCCCATACCGGTCAGGCCAATAGAATCGATATATGGATAAGCTTCATCCACCAGCCTCTTCAGTAATGCAATATTCATGTCACCTTTGTCCATCTCTTTCCCGTAATCATATTCCCTTGGACAGGTAATACAATGCAAATTACAATGATTGGTCACTTCGAGCATAATGGTGGAGGGATGGGCAACATCCAATGAGCCGGATAACTTTCTGAAATAATGCGTTACCTTATTCCCGCTATACTTTAGGAAGTTGATACCACCAGGAAGATGGATTAGCCGGTATATCCCCTTTTTAATTTTGCGGCGTTTCATTAACAATAGATGGTTAGATTTTTATATTTAAGATTACTGAGCCCGGTCTAAAAAGCATCTTTGTTGCCAAACTCTGTGTTGTTTTGACAAAAATATGCTTATTATACCGCACTCATTACTGCTATCCGACAAAAAAGCATTTAACTTTTTGCGCTCAAGCCGCGCGGGCTTTTACTTTTTTTGCTCACAAGATAAACTATATGTCAGACTTATTCGGGGTGCTAATTCAAAGTGAAGAATCTGATACTAATCCCTGTATTTTTTTGTTTCACAGAGTTTCACGGAGTAAACACAGAGGCCCACAGAGTAAAAAATAGTTTTTTCAGGCAACCTTTATTGCAGCGCATGGTTTTGATAAATTGTTTTTTTCGTATTTGATTTGCTCAAGTTATGGGTAATCCCCAGCCTTAACCTCAGCCTTAA
>NZ_AHZV01000048.1 GCF_000250735.1 Anaerophaga thermohalophila str. Valhall | reverse complement strand
CAAGCCTTGCAACTGGTACTTTCTGAACAGACACACATATTGTAAAAAAATTTTTGCGAGTTTATAGACGCGCACTAATAAGTGTCTGTCAATAAAGTACCATTTGCTGTGTTACGCTCGTTCGAAAATTACTCATTTACGATGAGTAAACTCCGTATTTTCGGACTTCCCAAGCCTTGCAACTGGCACTTTCTGAACAGACACATGACCAGAAACAAGTTTTGCGTAATTTATAGACAAGCACTAAATAGTCACAGCCCCTATTCATCGGGTTTATCCGGGGGCGTTTGAGGTTCATTATGTTCCGATGTCTGTACCTGTGACTTTACTTCAGGATATTCAACCCGGGCATGGTAGATGTTTTTAAGTTTTTGTTTGAAAACTTCTTTCACCTGCGTTATTTCACGGAACGTTATGGGGGCATTTACAAATTGGTTTTCTTCTATCTGACTGTTGATAATATTTTCCACCACCTTTTCTATTTCTTCGTCCGTGAATGTTTTAAGGCTTCTGGATGCTGCTTCCACGGCATCTGCCATCATTAAAATGGCAGTTTCTTTGGTGAAAGGAGTGGGCCCCGGATAAGTAAATTTGGTTTCATCGGGCTCTTTGCCAGGATGTTCATTTTTGTACGAATTATAGAAAAACCTGGCTTTTGTGGTTCCCTGATGTGTTCTGATGAAATCAATAATTTGCTCGGGTAGTTTATGTTTTCTGGCTATTTTGACACCGTTTTCGATGTGTTGAATAATAGATTGAGCGCTTTTTTCATGATCGAGGTTTGCATGCGGATTAAAACCGGTATTCTGATTTTCGGTAAAGAAAATAGGGGAAACGATCTTCCCGATATCGTGATACATAGCCCCGGCTCTAACCAGAAGAGGATTGCCGCCAATTTTGTACACGGCTTCCTGTGCCAGATTACCAACCTGGAGCGAATGCTGGAATGATCCGGGTGCTTTCTCTGCAAGTCGACGAAGCAGGGGATGGTTGGTGTCTGATAATTCAACAAGCGTTACATCTGATATAAATCCAAATGCTTTCTCAAAAATGTAGATGAGGGGATATACCAGAAGAACCAGCCCTCCATTGATCAGAAATTGTCCGTATAAAGACATATCAATATTCTGAAGATCTCCTTCCTGTAATATAGCCAGGGCACTATAGAATGCAGAATAGGTGAGGACAATAAAGATCGAAGCACGAACCAGTTGTTCGCGGCGCACCATTCTGAAAAGGCTGAATATTGCTATTAGTCCGACGGGAACCTGCATATAAACAAATTCAAAGCTGTTGCGCGTGAAAAAGGCTGCCATCAGAATGGTTATTACATGCATAAAAAATGCAAGTCGCGAATCAAAAAAAGTACGGATAATGATTGGCAATATAGCGAATGGGATGATGTACAGCGGGAAAAATTCAAAAAGTCGGGATAACCTGGCCAGTAAAAGGATTCCAATTACCATTAGCAGGATGAACGTAATGGAAAGAAGGTTGTTGTATACATCTCTTCTAAAAAAGAACAAAAAGAGATAAATTATGGTGAGAAACAAAAAAGTTAACAGAACTTGTCCCAGCAGGATGAAATAATAGCCGCTGCCTCCGCCAAGTGAGCTTTCATATTCCTTTTTAAGGGAGTCGAGTATTTTTGCTGTTTTCTCATCAACTATCTCACCGGTGTCAATAATTCTTTGTCCTGATAATACAACGCCGCTGGTGAGACTCATGTTTTTCAGGACAGCTTCCCTTTCACGTGAGGTTCTTTCTGTATCATATTTTATATTGGGTTCCAGGTATTTATTCAGCTGTAAATCGGAAATGAGATTGTCGAGCCGGATATCTTCCACTTCAGAGGCGTCACGCAACTGCCGGAATAACATCAAAGATATTTGCTGATAAGCGCTTTGATAATTATGAAATTCACTCAAACCTGATGGCTCTGCAAAATTGTTCCTGATCAGTATAAGCTCAAAGGCATCGTCGGCATTTGCATACGATTCGGGCACATGTATAAGTCCCCTTGAATAGACTGATGCCAGCTCTCGCTCCAATGTATTTTTTAAAAGATACCAAAGTGTTGAATCATTCCCCCGGGCTTGTTGTTCCAGAAATGGATAATTTCCAATCAGCTCTTCTTTCTTGTTTTCTATGTCCAGGAGTGACCTGTGTGTTTGTTCTACTCCTTTGAGTGTGTCGAAAACAAAATATGGTCTGAAGTTGGCAAGAATGCTGTCTCTTTCTTTCTGCAACTCCTGCTGATTTTTATATACCGGGAAGTCAAAGGGAGCGATTAACATTTCGTGCTTCCAGGGTTTTCCTTTGGAATATTCGTATGGAAATTTTCCCTCGCGTGGCAGAATATACACCACTATAGCTATTGCAGTCAGAAAAATTAAGACTCTGTATATGGATACAGAATTTTCTTTTATCGTTGAAAAAATATTTCCCATGTCTTCTTTATATCAGGCAGGTACTCATTATTATGATGCCCCGACAATATTAAAACTCCGTGTTAAAGTACAAATATATATTATAGAGTCCACTCCGAAAAGTCTATTTTTGCTAACCCTATTTTTGTCGGGAATTTTTAGTCTTTTAATGACGTTTGGTTTGCTTTTTGAGTAATCAATTTTCAAGTTTATAAAAATTGTTGTATGTCACGATCAATTTGTACATATGGATTTATTCCGGTTCGCTCGGAACCGTCGGAATCGTCCCAACTGGAGACTCAGATACTTTTCGGTGAAAGCTTTGAGATTTTGGCACGGAGGAATAAATGGGCCTATGTAAAGCTCCATTACGATGGCTATGAGGGATGGATTGATGAAAAGCTGATTGAAAAGCTTGATGACAGAGATGTAGAACTGTGGGAGAAGTCGGAAGGATTCATCGTAAAGAAACCGTTTGTTAAGGTGGTAAAGGAGTCCGACTCAACGGTGCAATACCTGACCGCCGGAAGCCGGGTTGTTTTTAATGGTGAAGACCGGAACGTCATCAGAATAGGTACCCGTGAATTCTATTGGCAGGGGACAATGCCCGAAAGTAAAGTCGACCTTGAAGAAGCAGCCCGCGGATTGTTGAATGCACCATATTTGTGGGGCGGGAAAACATTCTACGGCATCGATTGTAGTGGGTTGGTACAGATTGTTTATAAAACAGCCGGAATTTTTATGCCACGAAATGCTTCTCAGCAGATAGAGACAGGACAAGTTGTCAGTTTCGTGGAGGAAGCGAAATCAGGTGATCTGGCTTTTTTCGACAATGAAGAAGGCGAAATCGTCCATGTGGGTATCTGTCTCGGACAGGGCCGTATTCTTCATGCCAGCGGAGCCGTGCGGATAGATGCTCTTGACCACCAGGGAATATATAATGCCGAAACCAGGAAATATTCGCATCATTTGAGAGTTATCAAACGTGTAATTTGATTTTCCAATCCATCAGATTGATTGAAATTATGACTAAAAAGAAATATTGTTACGATTATCCCCGTCCTGCCGTAACTGCTGATGTAGTGGCTTTTGCCGGAGATAAGTGTGAGGACCTGAAAATTCTGCTGATCAGACGCGGGAAACCACCGTTTGAAGGGATGTGGGCCTTGCCGGGCGGCTTTGCCAACATCGATGAAGATATAGAAGTTACTGCTCATCGTGAGTTGGAAGAGGAGACCGGGCTTAATGGTATTTCACTCAAACAAATAGGCGCTTTTGGAAGAGTGGGGCGCGATCCACGTCACCGTACCATCACCATTGCTTATCTTGCATCTCTTGAACAAACGGCGTTGGTTAACGGGTATGATGATGCTGATGAGGCCCGCTGGTTCCCCCTGAATGATTTACCACCGCTGGCTTTTGATCATGATGAAATTATTGAAAAAGGACTGGAATTGTGGGGAATGGGAAATTAACCTTTCACCCCTTCTTTATGCCTGAGTTCAATACTAACAATGCTTCGGGTCCTTTATTAAACAACAAGTCGAGGATGCTTAGGTTGGGAATGAATCCGTGCCGTTCGTCAAAAACCTGTTTGTAAGGCACCGGTATAAATGTAGCATCCATTTTCCTGAAATTCTTTTTGGGATGAATGACTTCTCGCAAATCTAAAACATCGTCAGCCGGGTTTTTCTGGAAATCATCGGACACAACAATTTCAGTTTCTATCCCCAGTAATTCGCAGAGTAAACGGGTCGATTCCAGATTGAAATCAAACAAATATGTGTATTTTTGGGAGAAAAAGGGTTCAATATCATCACGGTAAAACTGAAAAAAGGGTGATGAATTGTATGCCGACACGATAGAACGCCAATGATTGGCCTGCCAATTGCTATGATAGGCAATTTTTACCTTGCTGTCTTTTACTTTTAAAGCTTTACCTTTTTCTACCGGTATTGATAAAGTCAGCGGGCCGTTGGCTCCCGATATACGATATCGGTTACGGTAGGTCTGACGTTGATAATTTGAATGCTTTTCAATGGTTGCTTTCCCGGCTTTTTCAAGATGAACAAAATACTGAACAGGCCCGAAGCAGGCCTGGGAAACTAATATCTGTCTGGACATGTTATTGAGAGATTTTAGGCCAACAGGTCAATAGGTCAATAGGTCAATAGGTCATTAGGTCAATAGTCAATAGTCAATAGTCAATAGTCAATAGTCAATAGTCAATAGGTCATTAGGTCATTAGATTAATAGATTAATAGATTGATAGATTAATAGATTAATAAGTCAATTTGGTAATTGGTAATTGATAATTGGTAATTGGTAATTGGTAATTGATAATTGATAATTGGTAATTGATCATTGAAAGAGATTCTTCGTCGTTACTTCCTCAGAATGACAATAGCGGCGCTCTGTCATTCTGAGCGAAGTGAGGAATCTCATCCCGGCTATAGGTCAATAGGTCAATAATTTGTCAGCTTTCATGATTAGGTTTATCAAATTCTTTTTCTG
>NZ_AHZV01000049.1 GCF_000250735.1 Anaerophaga thermohalophila str. Valhall | reverse complement strand
TGGACTGTGTAAAAGTATTCAGAACGCACATAAATACACGATTTCATTAAATCCGTTTCATTTTAGTCGGAAAGCAGTGATAATTTATGAATAATGCAGGTTTAAAACTTTCTGCAGCTCTTTATTGGAAAGCATTACAGAAGGGAATTTTTTATTCAATTTTGAATGACCTGTTTGGTTCTGGCTTGTTCAGGTTAGATTTTATGAACTGAATGATTTTGTGTAATAAATCTGTGACATCTGAATTTGCTATTAAGTCAGGAGTTCTGAAATTTATCAGCTTTCAAAAGAGTTGTTTTTCAGCAGATATCTTCAGCATGGAAAGGATTGCAACAATTATAAATTCTTGTTTGCCTGAACAGCCCCCAACGCAACGTCATCATCCACGGGAGGAGTCAGGGGGCTCAGAACTCCGTAGCCCAAATTCTTTTCCTTTTTTCAACATAAAGGCGCGGGCTTCTTCATAGTTGTTATGAATTTCACCTTCAAGAATGGCCTCTTTTATGGCCGATTTTATTTCGCCTACCGTTCTGCAGGGAGGTAACCCGAAAGTTTTCATGATCTCCTCACCCGATACAGGAGGCTGAAAATTTCTGATTCGGTCTTTTTCTTCAATCTCTTTTAGCCTTTGACGCACCATTTTAAAATTGCGCAAAAACTTCCGGACTTTAACTTCATTTTTGGAGGTGATATCGGCTTCACAAAGGGTCATCAGGCTGTCAATGTCATCACCCGCTTCGAATAACAAGCGGCGAACAGCCGAATCGGTAACTTCGTCTTCACTGAGCACGATGGGACGCATGTGCAGTTCTACCATCTTCTGGACAAACTTCATTTTGTCATTCTGAGGCAACCGAAGTCGTTTAAATATTTTTGGAACCATTTTCATACCCACGTGGTTATGGGCATGGAATGTCCATCCCTGATTGGGATCGAAACGTTTGGTGCGTGGTTTGGCAATATCGTGCAATAGTGCCGCCCACCGAAGCCAGAGATCATCGGATTGCGGAACCAGTTGATCCAGTACTTCGAGCGTGTGGTAAAAATTATCTTTGTGCCCTATGCCATTTATCTTTTCTACTCCCTTTAAATCCTGCAGCTCGGGTAATATCATGGGGAGCAGACCGGTTTTGTCCAAAAGCTTAAACCCTGTTGAAGGTTTATAAGCCATTAAAATCTTATTGAGCTCCTCGGAGACCCTTTCCATGGACACAATCTTCAATCTTTCTTTCTGAGCGATAATCCCTTCAAAGGTCTTTTCTTCTATTCTAAACCCCAATTGAGTAGCAAAGCGTACAGCTCTCAACATTCGCAAAGGATCGTCAGAAAAAGTCACCATTGGATCCTGCGGAGTACGAATAATTCCTTCTTCAAGGTCTTTCATTCCGTTAAACGGATCAAGCAGCTCTCCAAACGTTTTTTTATTCAAAGACAGAGCCAGGGCATTTATTGTGAAATCGCGCCGGTTTTGATCATCTTCAAGAGTACCGTTCTCCACAACCGGCTTTCGACTATCTTGCTGATATGATTCCTTGCGGGCCCCGACAAACTCAACATCCAATCCTCTGTATTTAAACATTGCAGTGCCAAAATTCCTGAAAACACTGATCTTCAGTCCACCTAATTTTTTTGCTACTTTTTGCGCTAATTCAATGCCGCTGCCCACAACAACAACATCGATATCGGTGGTAGGACGGTTAAGAATAATATCCCTGACAAAACCGCCGATAACATACGCCTCTTTGTCACAATCGTCAGCAATTTCTGATATGGCTCGAAAAACCGGTGATTTCAAATGTTGCTTCATTTGTATGAAATTAGTATAAGTTATTGGCCTGACGGAACTCACCTATAAGGATTTATACGTATAATTATCTGGGCAATCCCTTTCATATTCGATTCATCTTAAACCTACCCTGGACAAGCCGGAGCCAAAAATAACTAAAAAGCTTAAGTCATAATTTGTCGGATTAGCTAATTGCTAAACAATTATTTTTGAATTCTTGCAATCAAACGGCAAGGGCGTGACGACAGCTTTTGTTAAACGGAATAGTCTTTTAAATTCGCACCAAAGGTGCGATAATAATTCGCTAAATTCGTAACATTCGCGGTTGCCAAACAATAAATGGCATAGCCATTTTCTATAAAACGCCGGGGAATATTTTCCCCAAAAAACACGAATATCAGGAGTAAGACACTAATAATCTCCCTTCTGCCTTCTGCCTTCTGCCGTCCGCCTTCTCTCTTCTCCCTTCTCCCTGTAAAAATAAATTGTACCCGCTCAAACATCTGGTTGACTTAAGTGTTTATGTACTAAAAGCTGTTCGGGCTTTTTCTATAAACGCTTTGAGGCTTAGCTTACAGGTTATTTTAACGAACAATTCTGGCAACAGGTTTATGTTGAAATGCCAAAAATACAATAAAATCCCAATCGGGCGAAGGGTTGACAAAACTCAGATTTTTTGGCACGGTGATTGTATGAAAGTATTTACAAATTTAGATATTTTGAATATAACGAGAGAATTCATTATTTTTGCATCAGAATTTATTAAAAGCAACAAGAATTATGGTTGAATTTTTGACAAAAGAAACTTTCAAGGAAAAAGTTTTTGATTACGAAAACAATAAAGAATGGAAATTTGAAGGTGACAAACCTTGTTTGATAGACTTCTACGCCGACTGGTGTCAGCCTTGCAAGATGGTAGCGCCTATTTTGGAGGAACTTTCGGAAGAATACGACGGGAAATTAGATATATATAAAATCGATACCGAAGATCAGCGTGAGCTGGCCGGAATGTTCGGTATACAGAGTATTCCGTCGTTACTGTTTGTTCCTACCGACGGGCAACCACAAATGGCACAGGGTGCCTTGCCTAAAGACACCTTTGAGCGCGCCATTAAAGATGTTTTGAAGGTGGAGAAATAATCATCTCCCCTTCATTTTCTCTTTTTTACCAACACCAACATGTCAACAATTATGAGGAATTACGTATCAATATTAATGGTTCTTGCTCTCTTTTTGGTTACAGGAACTCAAAATTTAAAGGCCGTTTCACCCGGTGAAGATACAACCGCGGGAAATAAGGTCATTACTTTAGACAAGGCCGCTTTTATTGAAAAGGTGTTCGACTATGAAAACAATAGTGAATGGGTTTATAAAGGAAGTAAACCGGCTATTCTGGATTTTTATGCCGATTGGTGCGGTCCCTGTCGTAAATTATCGCCATTGTTGGAAGAAATTCAAGGCGAATACAACGGGAAACTTCAGGTTTATAAAATAGACACTGAAAAATCGCGCGAGCTGTCGGCAGCTTTCGGCATTCGTAGTTTACCAACCATTGTGTTCATCCCTTTAAACGAAGAACCAAGAGCCGTTTTAGGATACGTTCCCAAAGAACAGTTGACAAAAATGATCACCGAGATATTAAAAGTGTCGAAATAGTATTTATCACTGATTTGATTTATGAGTGAGTTGTAAAAAGTATCATTATTGCCAAACTCATTTATTATTTGTCAAAACAAAAGCCGGTGCCGCCAGGTACCGGCTTTTTTGTGCATATACTCAGGGCAGCAGCGAACCATGAAAACAAATCCGGCATTGAACAACCCGTCGGACAACCTGTATTTAAAATAGAAGCCAGATGTAAATAGAGGTTGCTGAATATGCCACTGATTGCGATTTCATTAATACTGAAATCTTGACGCCTTCCCGGATCGGGCAGTTCTTTCAATTCCCCGGCAAGACCGGAAAAGTATTGCCGCATTACCCTTATAAATTAATAAATAACTTATGGAGGAACACTTGCCCGTCCGGGGGCTGGTGCGCTGCTTGCTGAAAGAGTGCGAAAAATATTTTTTTTGCAAGCTTTGTAACTCATTAATTCATAAATATTTCTAATACTCAATAAATACGCCCTGAATTGCTGTTTTACGGGATAAATTATTAAATTTCGTACCAGAAAAAGTTTCCGGAAGAAAAAACGAATTTTTCACCGCAATTATCAACCTCACACGTTACACAAATGGAAGAAAACCCAAACAAATCAGCTAATTGTGCACTTTTGGAAGAACGACTGAAGCGGCTGGATCAGAAACACTTCGACTGGTCGGCCTGGAAGAAAGGAACACTTCTGGTTCTGGAAAAAATTTTTGGACCCCACAGTTTATATGTAAAAGAACTGGCCAATACCGATTATCAGTACAACAGCTGGTCGTTGCGTGACACTGCCGGCAGCGAGGACCCTGTTAAGGAAAGCGTCAGGGAATTGCTACGGATATGCATTACTGATGCAGCCAGTCAGGAACCGAAAAAAGCCCCAACAGCTGGAAAAAACACAGCAGAACTCAAAGAAATTCTACAACAATTTTTCGACAGTGCCACTTTGGCAGAAATTGAAAAAATTGCATCGTCCGATACCCCCGCTATGACAAAAGAAGATCAAATACAGAAAATTATTTCCGATAAAATTCCTAAATACCAGACAGCGTTGCTTGGGAAAATTTTGCTATGGGCAGTAGGGTGAAAAAGCAAATAAATCCCCACCTGAAAAGAACAATAAAATCAATTTTAACTGAATCGATAGGTATATAATCAGCTTCACTTTTTTACTTCTTACTCCTAAACAAGTACATGGTCAGTGGCCCAAAAACAGCGACCAGACCGGCAGAAATAGCAAGGGTAACACCTATGCCTTCTACTTCGGGAGCACCGTGCATCAACCCGCGCATGGCCTTTACCAGAAATGTAACCGGATTCACTTCAACAAATGCCTCAAGCCAGCCCGGCATGGTTTGCGGATCAACAAAAATATTGCTGGCGAAAGTCAGGGGGAATAAGATCACAAAACTAAGGAAAAACAGCGACTCCTGCGACCGGGCAATGAAGCCGATGGCCGTCCATATCCATGAGAGACTGAACGAAAAGACCAAAAGCAAAAGTACAGCCATAATAACCCCCGGGATACCTCCTTCGGGGCGAAATCCCAAAATCATTCCCAGAGTGATGACAATAGAAGATGCCAGGGTATATCGCGCAGCATCGCCGAGCAATGCACCAACTAAAACAGAAGGTTGCCAAATGGGAAGCGAACGAAAACGGTCAAATACACCTTTTCGGATATCATTGTTCACAGCCACTCCTGTATAAACAGTGATCATTACAACCGTTTGTGCCAATATGCCCGGTAAAAGGTATTGCAGGTATTCACCGGTAGAACCTGCAATGGCCCCTCCTAAAAGATAGGTAAACAACAATGTAAACATTATCGGAAAAGCCGTAACATCAAACAATTGCTCGGGAACATGCTTTATCTTAAGCAGCGCACGCCACCCAAAAGTAACAGACGCCGAAAAAGCATTTGCTTCTTTGGGACGTGTACCGGCTGAAAGGATAGATTGAATGCTACTGTTTTTGGCCTCACCTGGTGACTTTGTTGCTGTTTTCGTCTGAATGTCTCTACTCATTACCTGGATATTCTATGATTATTTGTCTCTGAAGCCCTTTGTTTTAAGAATCTTTCTCTTTCCCGGCAGGTTCTCCAGTCAGTGCCAGAAATACCTCATCGAGGCTCGGCTGCCCAAGTGAGAACCCGGCAACATCTAAACCTGCATTCGAGAGTGCTGAAATAATATGAGAGGCCTGCATGGTACTTTCTACCTGCAGGGAAATCTGAAAAGGATCGGTATCATCAGAAATTTCGGAATTCACAATAAGGGAGATAACATCTTTTGCCCCGGCCTTTTGCTTTTCATCCCGCAAATGTACCCGCAACACTCGAGTCCCCACAGAGTGTTTAAGCTCAGTAGGAGTCCCTTTTGCAATAACTTTTCCATGATCGATGACCGCAATACGTCGTGCAAGCTGGTCGGCTTCATCAAGGTATTGAGTGGTCAGCAGAACAGTGGTGCCATCGGCCACGAGTTCCCGAACGATATCCCAAACCTGATTGCGGCTACGTGGATCAAGTCCGGTGGTGGGCTCATCCAGAAAAATCAATTCCGGGCGCACCACAAGACTGGCGGCAATATCAAGCCGCCTGCGCATTCCCCCCGAATATGTTTTCACCTGACGTTTGGCAGCGTCCATCAATCCGAAACCATCTAAAAGCTCACGAGCCCTGCTTTTTGCCTGACTAAATGAATACCCGAACAAGCGTCCCAGTAAAATAAGGTTTTCAAGTCCTGTAAGATCCTCGTCGACAGAAGCAAACTGACCGGTAAGACTAACCAATTTCCTAATTGCTTTGGCCTCGGAAACAATGTCATGTCCTAAAACTCTGGCGGTGCCGGAGGAAGGATGCAGCAAGGTGGCCAACATACGGATAAGCGTGGTTTTTCCGGCTCCGTTAGGCCCCAGAATACCATATACGCCACCTTTCTCAATAGTCAGGTCAATGCCATCGACGGCATGTACTTTCCCAAAATATCTTGTCAACCCTGAAATCTCAATGGCAGGATGAAGATGTTCTATTCGTCCCATGAATTGTTAATTGATAAACCTGCAAAAAATTATTTAGCGTCTGTTCATAAAGGACCATTTGCTGTGTTACGCTTGCCGCCAAAATACTCATTTACGAAAAGTAAACTCCGTTTTTGGCGGCTACTCAAGCCTTGCAACTAGCACTTTATGAACAGTTACACATATTGTAAAATTTTCGCGAGTTTATATTTAAGGCGCAAGATAACCCGGAACGAAAAACAAATCAACAGGAAATCGACAAAATGCGTAATAGTGCCGGTAAAACAGCGAAATTTTACATCCTCTCCGGGACATCAATTCCCAGAAGCCACATTCCCTGTTTAATGGTATTGCCCACAGCATAAGTCAGTGCAAGACGATTGGCCCGAACAGCCTCATCCTCTTCATACACGATGGGCGATTCGTGATAGAACTGGTTAAATTCCCTGGCCAGATCGTAAACATAGTTAGCTACCAGTGCCGGACTGTAAACCTCACCTGCATCTTTTACAACGCCAGGAAAATTGCTAATCATTTTAAGCACTTCAGCTTCTTTGGGAGTCAGTGATACATCTCTGACCAGCTTATTCAATGATGTATCGATGCCCTTTTCGTCGGCCTTCCTGAAAATTGACTGTACTCTGGCGTAAGTATATTGGATAAAAGGCCCGGTATTGCCGTTAAAGTCAATCGACTCCCTTGGATCGAAGGTCATATTCTTTTTAGGGTCAACTTTCAGAATAAAGTATTTCAATGCCCCCAGTGCAATGATACGGTAAATACGTTCGGCCTCTTCATCGGAATAGCCGTCGAGTTTCCCCAATTCTTTGGACATCTCGCGCGCGGTGTCTATCATTGCTGCAATCAAATCGTCGGCATCGACTACAGTTCCTTCGCGCGATTTCATTTTCCCTTCAGGCAATTCAACCATACCGTAACTGAAATGTACAAGGTCTTTGCCCCATTCGAATCCCAGACGGTCCAACAGGATAGAGAGTACCTTAAAATGATAATCCTGTTCATTGCCTACCACATAGATCATTTTATCGATCTTATAGTCTTCGAAACGCATTTTGGCAGTACCAATGTCCTGAGTCATATACACCGAGGTTCCGTCCGATCTGAGTAACAGTTTTTCATCCAGTCCGAAATCGGACAAATCGGCCCAAACACTACCATCCTCTTTCCGATAAAACAGCCCGTTCTCCAACCCTTTAAGAACCATTTCGCGCCCGATAGTGTAGGTTTGCGACTCGTAGTAAATTTTGTCGAAATCAACACCCAAAGCTTTGTAGGTTTCATCAAATCCTTCGTAGACCCATTCGTTCATGATTTTCCACAGATCAACCACCTCCGGGTCGCCTGCTTCCCAGGCACGCAACATATCACGGGCCTCCTGCATAAGGGTGGAAGCTTTTTCGGCCTCCTCTTTCGAAAGGCCTTTCTCCATTAGCTCAGCGAGTTCATTTTTGTATTCCTGATCGAATCTTACATAAAAATCACCAACCAGATGATCCCCTTTTTTCCCTGAAGACTGAGGGGTCTGACCGTTGCCCCACTTTTTCCAGGCCAGCATAGATTTGCAGATGTGTATTCCCCGATCGTTAACGATATTGGTTTTCACCACACGGTTGCCATTGGCCGATGCAATGCGGGAAAGAGAATACCCCAGGAGATTATTCCTGATGTGCCCAAGATGTAAGGGTTTATTGGTATTGGGCGATGAATACTCGATCATAAATTGAGGAGAATCCCCATCAGCCTCAGTAAAACCGTAGTTTTCGTTATTCACTGCTTCTTCCAACACCGAAAGCCAGTATGAATGGGACAAAGTAAGATTCAGAAATCCTTTTACTACCTCAAATGTGGCAATGGAAGAAAGCTGCTTTTTCAGAAACTCTCCAATCTCAGCACCAGTATCTTCAGGCTTTTTACGCGATATCTGCAATAGCGGGAATACAACCACAGTGTAATCGCCTTGCTGATCTTTACGGGTCAGTTCCAAGGATACATTTTCCGGTTCAAAATCGGCCCCGTACAATTCCTTAACGGCCCTGGCAACGGCCTCTTTAATCTGCTGTTCAATTCCCATTATGATGATTTTATATGGCCTGTTTTATATCCTGCATTTGTTTTGAAAGGCAGAAGGAAAACAGGCAGAAGGCAGAAGAATTATACTCCTGTTACCTTCTGTTTTGTATTAAGATGTGATTTTGGCGCAAAGATAACAAAACCAAAGGAAAGCGAAATAATATGGTTTGTAAAGAATATTTATAATTATCTGGCATTTTCAATTAACTCATCCAGTCTTTTGTTTAACTCTCGAACACTTGTAAGTAAAGGCCTTACTGTGTCTTCATCAAACTCAATAAAATCAGCATAATCTGTTTCCTGTCGCCAATCAAATAAATGAGAGAAAAGCTTTGCCAGTTCCTTTTCCAATAATCCATTCTTCACAAAATTGAGAAATAATTAATTTCAAAGTAATTGCAAACCAATTATTTGTGTATAAAGATGTTTGTTTATTAAAATGCACTGTATCAGGATTGTACAAATAATCTTACATCTTATATCTAAGAATCTAACGATCTATTGTTGTTAATACTATGCGTAAAAAATCATGCTGACAAAAAGAAAATATATTCCCAGCTCCCCCAACAACTTATTCATTCCAGATAAGTATATCCATACAATCCGGATCGGTAATTAGACAAAAATTCTTTGCCTTCTTCTGCGGAGATGACACCTTTCTTAACCGATGACATAACCCATGTTTCTACGGTACGCACCATTTTTTTGGGACTATACTGAACATATTCCAAAACCTCAGCCACAGTCTCACCGTCGATGATCTGATCGATCTTGTAACCGGATTCATCAATAGAGACATGTACCGCGTTGGTATCGCCAAAAAGGTTGTGCATATCACCTAAAATTTCCTGATAAGCACCAACCAGGAACACACCGATATAATAAGGTTCATCTTTTTTCAATTTATGAACCGGAAGGTAGTATGAAAAATTGCGGGTTGCTATAAAATTATCGATTTTGCCATCGGAATCACAGGTTGCATCCTGGAGGGTGGCCACACGGTCCGGTTTTTCGTTGAGCCGGTGAATCGGTATTACCGGGAAAATCTGGTCGATGGCCCAGCTGTCGGGCAAAGACTGGAACAAAGAAAAGTTGCAGAAATATTTGTCGGCCAACAATTTTCGGAGATTTGTCAACTCATCGGGCACATGTTTCAATTTAGAGGCCATATCGTGTACTTCACGAGCAATGGACCAAAACAACCGCTCTACCTGAGCTCTTGTTTTCAAGTCGATCAGACCAAAACTGAAGCGGTCGAGCGCCTCTTCTCTTATTTGCTGGGCATCGTGCCATGTTTCCAGCATTTTTGGTTGATTCAGTGTATCCCAAAGCGCATAAAGGTCTTTCACCAGGTCATGATCATCTTCAGAAACTTCTTCATCCTCATCCCATTGCGGAACCGAAGTAGATTCCAGGGCTTCAAATATCAGTACGGAGTGATGAGCCGTGAGCGAACGACCCGATTCGGTGATGATATTGGGATGCGGAATTTCGTGCCTGTTGCTGGCTTCTACCATTGTATAAACAGCATCGTTAACATACTCCTGAATACTGTAATTGATGCTACTCTCGCTGTTGGCCGACCGGGTGCCGTCATAATCGACGCCCAAACCGCCACCAATATCGACAAACTCAACACTGAAACCAAGCTTATATAGTTCAACATAGAACTGGGAAGCTTCTCTCAATGCGTTTTTTATTCTTCGGATTTTGTTGACCTGACTGCCAATATGAAAATGCACCAATTTAAGGCAATCTTTCATTTGATGTTCATCCAGATAGTCCAAAGCCTGGATTAGCTCACTTGAAGTAAGCCCGAATTTACTAACATCGCCTCCTGAATCTTCCCATTTTCCGCTACCAGAGCTTGCCAGCTTGATACGAATGCCCAGATTGGGGCGAATCTTATGTTTGCGTGCGATGCTGGCAATCAGCTTCAACTCATGAAATTTCTCAACCACCAGGAAAATACGCCGTCCCATTTTCTGAGCCAGCAGTGCCAGCTCAATGTAGGCTTCATCCTTATAGCCGTTACAAACAATCAATGAATCACTGTCTGTATTGGTGGCAATAACGGCATGTAATTCGGGTTTTGAACCGGCTTCGAGTCCTATGTTAACCTTCTTCCCGTGTCCGACAATTTCTTCGACCACAGGTTTCATCTGATTGACTTTGATGGGATAGATAATAAAATTCTGCCCCTTATATTCGTACTCTTCCCTGGCTCTTCGGAAGCAACTCTGCATGGTTTCGATCCGGCTGTCGAGAATATCCGGAAAACGGATCAGCATCGGGGCTTCTACATCCCTCAGGGTAAGCTCGTCAACCAGTTCTCTAAGGTCTACTTCCACACCTTTACCACGAGGTGTAACCACGACATTACCTTTCTCATTGACAGAAAAATAATTGATTCCCCAGCCGTTAATATTATACAGCTCTTCTGAATCTTCGATGCGCCATTTTCTCATTTCTACAGCGATGTTCTTTTGGATTTTAAAATGAATAACCTGCTCCCACCCTGGCATTAAGACCTTGCATGGGGTAGCCTGCCCACGGGTAATATTTGGATGCAAATATATTCTGAATTCTTCCAAAAAAATGCAATCGTTTATTTAATTGATAATTTGCACCCAAATTAAAATCAGCTACCGACTTAAGGTTCTTTACTTCACCGACTTGCGTTGGGTCATAGGCTTTTCTTTCGCCCAGCACATTAAAAGAAGCATCAAACCGCCATTCTTCATTGTAAATATATGCCGCCCTTACGCCAATTTCCATTTCAGGTTTGTGCCAGGGATGATCCAAAACATCCAGCTCCCATCCGTAATAAACGCCTTTAAGGATAATATCCAGCTCACGCACGGGACGAACCAGAAATTCGCCGGTTAAGGTAAATAAAGTAACATCATCATATTCTACATCAAAAAGATTACTCAATCCGGGTTCTGTCGTTGCCCCGTCAGGATCGAAACTACGGTTGACAAAGAAATGTTCATCTTCGATAAACTCGTAATCGAGCCGGGCTGTAAAAGAAGTAGCACTGCTAAAATTACCCTTGACCCCGGCAAAACCCCTGATATTGGTAAAAGCCGGTTTAACCAGCACGTCGGGAGAAACAAACGGATTTTCCGCCATAATATCCCGATAGCTGTTGCGATGAACTTCCCCCGACATTCCCAGAAAGGTTGAGACAACGCCTTCGGCAATCACTAAATCGCCCTTAACATGTGGTGACAAATAAAACTCCTCTGTATCAGAGAATTCCCCGGTTACATTCACGCCCAGTTCAACATTGAGTTTGTTACCCGGGATAACCACTTTGGGATTGGCCGTCAGAAAAATCTGTTCACGATCGTCAAATACAAATAATTCGGGTTTCTCATTCTCACCGGAAGGTGCATTTACCTGACGATAAATACCGCCACCATCAACAAAAAGAGAAAGCGCTCCGAAGGGAATATTCAATTCGCCACCCAGCGAGAAACTGTTTTCTCCAACGCCGGTAAGGTTGTTAAATCCGTTGTAATCAAAGTTCATGCGATATCGCGTTTCACTGACATCTGATTGTTGCCCGTGCAATCCGAAATGCAAATCGAAGGATGTTTGACGTTGTTTAAGTTCGGGCATCATATCCTCACCTGACACAATATTTTCGGTTTTATCACTAATGTAGGAACCCTCTACAGTATTAACAGTGTTAAATCCGTAATACCGGTAAGCATACCGATCGAAATTCAGGTCAAGTTCCAGGGTTTTTTCGCCGAAAAAATGGCGAAAATACAACCCTCCAAGGGTGCTATGATAGGGAGCATCAACAGATTTTCCGTTTTCCAGCTCCAACTCTCCCCAAGAGGATTCCTGCTGCAAACCAAGTGAAAAGGCATATTTTTCGTTACGTGTCAGATTATAGAAGATATCACCAAACAGAAGCTGATAGTTACCCATCCCTCCGCGGACATACGAAGAATAAAGGTCGCGTGGTCTTTGCCCGGCAAGTCTGGCCGCCTGCATGGGTTGAATTTCCGGAGTACCGGGCAAAGCATGTCCCACAAGATCGTAGCTAAACTCAGGAGTGAATTCAAGCGTGTCTTCCCGTTGGGGCATAAGATTGATTTTCATGGCATCCGAAACACTGGGGTCGTATTCACGCTCTACCCGTACATCTTTGCTCAAAGGCTCCTGAGGAAAAGCATTCACCCCGTAAAAAAGGGTAAAAATCAGAATTATATTTTTGAAAACCTTCATATTTCAAGAGATAATTTAGTGTTCGTCTATAAATTCGTAAAAATTTTTACAATATGTGTGTCTGTTCAGAAAGTTTCATTTACAGGGCTTGCAAAGTCCGAAAATACGGAGTTTACTCATCGTAAATGAGTAATTTTCGGACGAGCATAACACAGCAAATGGTACTTTATGGACAGACACTAATCAGTGCGTGTCTATAAAGTAGGAAAAGATTCCTACTTATCATGTGTCTGTTCAG
>NZ_AHZV01000050.1 GCF_000250735.1 Anaerophaga thermohalophila str. Valhall | reverse complement strand
TGAAAGCAAAATTATAATTAAATGTATGAGTGCGGTATAAAAAGCATATTTTTGTCAAAATCAATGCGTTTTAAATTTTTGTACCGGAGTTAAATCGTTGTTAATGAGGATGTAAAAATTTAAAACAACACAGAGTTTGGCAACAAAGATGCTTTTAGACCGCACACATGTATATGGGGCTGCTTTTAAAAGAGCTATTTTTGTCAGAGCTAAAGCGCCGAAATTTTTTCGGCAAGAGTTAATTTTTTGATAATAAGCATTTAATGTGTATCCGGGGAAAGGAACCGGGCAAAAAGAACCTTTCAGGAATGGATGCATGAATAATTTTGGTTTCTTTGCATAAGAGCAGCGTTTTGAATTCCGAATTTTTCAGTGAAATTGTCGAAAAACAGAAATATAAGAATAATACAAAATGTCCTGTTGTTATTGACGGGCGGTTTGTTACTTTTTCTGGGCAGTTGTTCTTCAACTAAATTTGTCCCGGAAGATGAACACCTTTTGACAAATGTAAAAATTAAAAATAAGGCCGGAGATATTAGCCGTGAAAAATTGAAGCCATATGTCCGCCAGCATGAAAACACAAAGCTTCTTGGTTTCTGGAAGTTTTATCTGGGATTATATAATTTGTCGGGTCAGGATGATGATAAAGGCTTTAACCGGTGGCTCAGAAGAATTGGCGAAGAACCTGTAATTTTCGATCCTTATCTCGTATCCCAGTCGGCTCAGCAAATGAAATTATACCTTAACAATCAGGGTTATTTTCAGGCTTCTGTAAACGATACCGTTATATATCACGGAAAACAGAAAGCTAAAGTTGTTTATTCCATCGATCCCGGGGACCGTTATTATATCAATGATGTAGATTACAGGATTGAAGACGACAGCATCCGCAACGAAGTACTTGCCGATACACTTGAAACCCTGCTTCGCGAAGGCCGTCCGTTTACTGTTGAATTGCACGAAAGGGAGCGCGAACGCATTAATGAAAACCTTCGAAACAAAGGGTTCTATAAATTCTCTGAAGAATTCATCTATTTTTTATCCGATACTTCAATAGGCGATTATCGTGTGAATGATTCTTTGATAGTAATGAGTCCTGAGGAAGTTCTCGGCAAAAAACATCATCAGAAGTATCGTATCGACAATGTGTTGTTCCAGGTAGGAATTGGGACAAATGAGCTCTTGAACGAAGATACAGTAAGAGTTACGAATGGATTTGACACGCTAAGAATTGAAGACGTATACATTGTTTATGAAGACGAGCTCTCTTTTAAACCTCAGTTGCTCACCAGTTCCACTTATATCCGTTCCAACGATTATTTCAATGCGGAATTGGTGGATCGTACGCATCAGTTGCTTAGTAGTCTCAGGCTTTTCAGATATATTAATATCCGATTTAGGGAAACCGGAAGAACCAATAACAACAACGAACCGTTGCTGGATTGCATCATAAGTCTCTCGCCCGGTAAACCGCAATCTTTTTCTGTCGATATCGAAGGAACCAATTCCTCTGGTAATATAGGAGCCGCCGGAAGCTTTAATTATCAGCACAAGAATCTCTTTAAAGGGGGCGAGTTCTTTACTCTGAATACAAGACTGGCACGTCAAAACCAGTTTGTCAGGTCTTCCACAGAGGAATTCAATACCATAGAAATTGGTGGTGAAGCATCAATAGTTATTCCTCGTTTCTGGATACCTTTACGAATACAGCAATTTCGTCAGCGATATAACCCCAAGACAAATCTTTCTCTGGCATATAACTACCAGCGCCGGCCCGATTATACACGCACTATTGCCAATGCCCGGCTGGGCTACAACTGGAGATCCTCACGTTACATCACTCACGCCTTTTATCCGTTAGAATTTAACCTGGTCAATATTCCCAATTTGAGCCGGGAGTTTGAAGAACGGATCAGTGAAACATTTTTGAGGTATACCTATGAAGATCACCTGATTGTGAATATGAATTATTCGTTTTTGTTTAATCAGCAAACGCTCGGGCAAAAAAATGATTTTTGGTATTTTAGGGCAAATCTGGAATCGGCCGGAAATGTTCTTTCTTTGTTGTCTCCCTTGTGGGAAAACGGAAATAACGGTGATTACAGCCGGTTGTTAGGAATCCGATATGCACAGTATGTGAAGTCAGATATCGATTTACGGTTTCACAACAGAATAGACAGGTATACTTCTCTTGTTTGGCGCTTTTTTGCAGGGGTTGGGGTACCTTATGGTAATTTGAACGTTTTACCTTTCGAAAAAAGATATTTTTCGGGTGGGGCCAACAGCATCAGAGCATGGCCTGTCAGAGGTCTTGGCCCCGGAAGCTACAGTGAAGAAGAATTCCGGTTTTACAATCAGACAGGGGATATGAAAATGGAAATGAACCTGGAATATCGCTTTAAATTGTTCTGGTTGCTTGAAGGCGCATTGTTTGTTGATGCCGGTAATATCTGGAGCATCCGTGAAAGTTCCAGTCCGGAGGGAGGACTTTTTGATGTCCGTAATTTTTATGAAGAAATAGCTGTGGGTACGGGTATTGGCGCTCGCTTCGATTTTAATTATTTCATTTTTCGCTTCGACATGGGACTTAAAACCCATGATCCCTCCTTACCGGAAGGAGAAAGATGGATTCCGCTTAGCCGTCCATGGCGATGGGACGATGTAGGATTTAACTTTGCCATTGGTTATCCTTTCTGACATCGGAAATTCGTTTGTGCTTGCTTTATTTTCTATTTTATTTTTAAATTTGCACGAATTTGTAATCAATTTTGTATTATATGGTTACGTTTTGTTGAAAAATGTTTTCAAAACGTCGTTAATTTAATATCTTATCAAATAATATTGTTATGAAACAAAGAATTTTGGATGTTGTAAAACCCGGTGTTGCAGTAGGGAAAGACCTTCAGGAAATTTTTCGCATTGCCCGCGAGAACCAGTTTGCTCTTCCCGCTGTCAACGTGGTAGGTTCGAATTCTGTAAATGCAGTAATGGAAGCAGCAAAAATAGCCAAGGCTCCTGTAATTATTCAGTTGTCCAATGGTGGTGCTTCTTTCTATGCCGGTAAAGGTGCCAGTGGTGAAGGCCAGGAATTGGCTATTAAAGGTGCTGTAGCTGCCGCTAAACATGTGCATTTGCTGGCCGAATCTTATGGAATTCCTGTTATTCTGCATACCGATCACGCTGCTAAAAAATTATTGTCCTGGATTGATGGTTTGCTCGACGAAGGAGAAAAATTCTTCAAAGAAACCGGAAAACCGCTGTTTAGCTCCCACATGCTCGACCTTTCCGAAGAAACTCTTCAGGAAAATGTTGATATCAGCAAGAAATACCTGGAGCGAATGAGCAAAATGGGCATGACGCTCGAAATAGAGTTGGGAATTACCGGTGGTGAAGAAGATGGTGTGGATAACACAGGTGTCGACAATGCCATGCTTTACACTCAGCCTGAGGATGTGGCATTTGCTTATGAAGAGCTGAAGAAAATTTCACCTAACTTTACCGTTGCTGCTTCGTTTGGTAATGTTCATGGTGTATACAAACCCGGTAATGTGGTGCTCCGTCCCGATATTTTGAAGAATTCGCAACAATACATATCTGAGAAATTCGGTACCGGGGAGAAACCTGTTAATTTCGTATTCCATGGTGGTTCGGGTTCATCACTGGAAGAAATTCAGGAAGCTGTAAGTTATGGTGTGATTAAAATGAATATTGATACCGATACACAATGGGCTTTCTGGGATGGTGTTCGTGAATATGAAGCCAAATATCACGACTACCTTCAGGCCCAGATTGGTAACCCCGAAGGGGAAGACAAGCCGAATAAGAAATATTACGATCCGCGCAAATGGTTGCGTGCAGGTGAAGAAGCAATGGTTAGCAGGCTTCAGGAAGCGTTCAAAGCACTTAATTGTGTTGACGTATTGTAATAATCTTGTGTATCAGGATTTTTATCTTTGACCCCCATAATTGAATGGGGGTTTTTTTAAGTGGTTTAATAGAAAAGTCTGCTCCTGAAAGAGAATTTCAGGTGTGGACTCTTAGAAAGCATATTTTTATGTCCTCTAATACACCATCCAGAGATAGTTTTACCAACAAGTTTGGAATTATTGCTGCTGCAGCAGGGTCTGCAATCGGACTGGGAAATATTTGGAGGTTCCCTTATGTCCTGGGCGAAAACGGTGGGGGTGCCTTTTTACTCGTTTATCTGGCATTTGTGCTTATGATTGGGGTTCCCGTTATGATTTCGGAGTTGCTCATAGGACGAAGGGCTCAGCTTAATGTTTTTGGAGCGTTTCGGAAACTGGCTCCCGGTCAATTTTGGTATCTGGTGGGTGTAATGGGGGTTGGTGCGGCATTTCTGATCCTGGCTTTTTATTCGGTTGTGGCCGGGTGGACTTTACACTATGTATATCTTAGTCTGACAAATTCTTTGGCTGGTAATACACCGGGCGGGATGATCGAAACATTTGAGAATGTTCAGGCAACTAAAGGCCTTTCTGTTTTTTGGACACTTCTTTTTCTCGGGGCAACCGCTTATATTGTCAGATCGGGCATTGAAAAGGGTATTGAAAAATATACTAAGGTGTTGATGCCCCTGTTGTTGCTGATAATTTTAATTCTCATTATCCGTTCTGTAACATTAGAAGGAGCATCCGAAGGATTGGTATTTCTTTTTAATCCTGATTTTTCAAAAATAACTTCCGATGTAGTTCTGGAAGCACTGGGACAGGCATTTTTCTCTTTAAGTATAGGTATGGGTGTAATTGTTACCTACGGTTCCTATATAAAGAAAAACGAGAGCCTTGGCGGAACCGCACTCTCTGTGTCCCTTGCCGATACTTTGATTGCCGTTCTTGCAGGTGTGGCCATCTTCCCGGCAGCTTTTGCTTTTGATATGGCGCCCAATCAAGGGCCAGGACTGGTTTTTATTACTCTGCCCAATATTTTCAACCAGATGGTTGGGGGCTATATTTTCGGATTATTGTTTTTTGTTTTGCTGACCATTGCCGCGCTTACTTCCTCTATATCTTTACTCGAAGTCGTGGTGGCTTATTTTTCGGAGGAGTTGAAACTAAAACGAAAGCGTGCTACCTGGATTGCTGCAGGCATTATTGGCGTTCTTGGCATTATTTGTGCATTTAGTTCGTCTGTTTTCAACGTTTTTGATAAGTTTTCTTCCAACGTTCTTCTTCCGCTTGGCGGACTGCTGATTGTAATTTTTGTTGGTTGGGTGATGGGTGCAACTATGCCTCGCGAAGAAATTGAAGCCGACGGACGAAAAGCGCACTACTACAAAGGATTTTTGTTTGTTATTAAATTTGTTGCGCCGATAGCTATTGCTTTGGTTTTTCTGAAGGGATTAGGATGGATTTAAAAAATCGTGTTGGTTAATTATTTGGTTTTTATTATTTTGGCAATAAAAACCAATGTGGAAAGATTGGCTTGCCTTTACCCGGAAAGAACAATACGGTATCATTCTTCTTGCTGTATTGATGTTTATACTTGTCATTTTCAGGCTCTTAATGGTGTTGGTATGGGAACCGCCTGAGATGAACATCATAACTGATGTTTCTCAATACATTGAGCCGGAAAATGTAGCTGTAGATTTGCCTCGTTCTCATGAAGAAAAACATCCGCACAAAAATTCATATCACTTCAAATCTTTTGATCCAAATCATGTTACTGTGACAGAGCTGGACCGTATGGGGTTACCTCATTATGTCATCATTAACTGGATCAAATATCTTGAATCGGGCGGAAGTTTTTCTGAACCCAATGATATTGGCAAAATTTATGGTCTGGATTCGCTTCTTGCACAAGAATTAAGTCAGTTTGTCTGTTTTTCCGGTCAGGCAGAACAAATAAATCTTTATCAGGAGCACGAACAAAAAGAAAGCGTTTCAAATGTGCCCGCAGCTTCATTTTCTGATTTTTATGATTCGACAGAAGGTAACAAAGCGTCAGATTATCTTGCTGATTCCGATTACGTTATCGAACTCAATAGTGCTACTGCATCCGGTCTAAAACGATTACGCGGAATTGGCAATGTGTTGTCAGAAAGGATTATAGATTATCGGGAACTATTGGGTGGATTTTATTGTAAGGAGCAGGTTTATGAGGTGTATGGAATATCAAAAGAACTTTATGAAAGCATCCGTCAACATTTAGTCGTCAGAAAACAACCTTACCGAAAGATGGATATTAATAAAGCATCGGTTCGTTATTTAAAGAAACATCCCTATCTCAACTTTTATCAGGCACGCGATATTGTTGAATACCGAAAACGCAATGGAGACATTGCTTCTGCCGAAGAGCTGAAACAAATAGAATCGATTGACGCGCAGACTTATCAAAAGATTATTCCATATTTCAAATTTTTTGATGAAAATGAGATGAACCCGGAACAAAAAATTGAGAATTAACTTGTTTCAATCGGAAAACTTCATTTTCTTTGCACCTGAATTTTTAGCCTGATTTATGATTAGATCAGGCCGGGTTTTGATAAAAAGGTCACAATAAACATCTAAAAGATTGGAGGTTGTTAACTTTTTGAAGGGAAAAAAGGAATAATTTTTGTTCGCTATTTTTTTGCAAATGAGTTGTTTTTCTTATTTGCTTTAGAATTTTTTAAAACATTATTGAAATTTTAAAAGTTAGAATTATGATAGTAGTTCCTGTTAAAGAAGGAGAAAACATAGAGCGAGCTCTGAAAAAATTTAAGCGTAAGTTTGAGAAGACTGGTGCAATGCGCGAAATTCGTACCCGTCAGGCTTTTATAAAGCCGTCTGTTCGCAGGCGCGAAGAGATAAAAAAGGCAGCTTATATTCAGAAGCTTCAGGAAGACAATGAATAGAGAATTTCTCATTTAAAACGCCTGACTTTTCAATGGTTTTTTCGTATATTCGTTAAACACTATAGGTTGAAAAGTCAGGCGTTTTTTATGCAATATATCGATTCCTTTTTAAGTTATCTCAAATACGAAAAACGAAGTTCCAGGCATACCCTGATTGCTTACGAAGCTGACCTCAGGCAGTTCGGGCAATATATGGAAGAGATGGGGGTTGTTGATGAACGCGAGATCAAAACCCGTTTTATTCGCGATTGGGTGGTTACCCTGCACTACAACAATTTAAAACCGCGCTCCATTCATCGAAAAATTGCTTCTTTAAGGGCTTATTTCAAGCATTTGTTGCGTGAAGAAATAATTTTATCCTCTCCTGTGGAGGGAGTGATACTACCGAAACTTCCTAAAAATTTGCCCGACTTTGTCAAAGAAAAGGAAATGGACTTTTTGCTTGATCACGTTTCATTCTCAGATGATTATACTGGCATTCGCGATCGTACCATCATTGATCTTTTTTATGGAACCGGGATGCGACTGTCCGAATTGGTTGCTCTGAGGGACAATGATCTTGATTTAAAATCCGGGCTGGTAAAGGTTTTGGGAAAAAGAAATAAAGAACGGCTTGTCCCGATGAACCGTAGTACCATTCATGCTGTTAATGACTATATAAGAGTAAGGAACAGTACTTTTGGCAGTGAGAGATTTCCTGTATTTTTTCTGACCGATAAAGGCAAAGCCATTTACCACAAATTGGTTTATCGAATTGTTAATAAGCATCTCAGGACGGTCACCACATTGGCTAAGAAGAGTCCGCACATATTAAGACATACCTACGCCACAATTCTTTTAAACAGAGGAGCCGATATTAATGCCATTAAGGAATTGCTCGGGCATGCAAATCTTAATGCCACTCAGGTTTATACTCATAATACATTTGAACAATTATCATCAATTTATAATCAGGCCCATCCAAGGGCATAAATAATGGAGGAAAGTCTATGAACATTACGATTCAATCAGTGCACTTTGATGCATCTTCGAGACTTGAGGACTTTATCCGGCAAAAGGTCGGGAAGTTGGACCAGTTTTCAGACGATATTATTGGCGCTGAAGTCATACTTCGGCTCGATAAGTCGGAAACCAGCGAGAATAAACTGGTTGATATTGAGTTAGATATCCCGGGGAACAATTTGTTCGCCAAAAAACAAAGTAAGACTTTCGAGGAAGCTGTTGATTTGGCTTGTGAAGCATTACGAAAACAACTTGTGAAGAGAAAAGAAAAATTAAAAGCGAAATAATTACTGTTCGTCTATAAACTCGCAAAAATTTTCACAATATGTGTGTGTTCAGAAAGTGCCGGTAGCAAGGCTTGCGAAGCCGCCACAAACGGCGTTTACTTCTCGTAAATGAGTATTTTGGCGGCAAACATAACGCAGCAAATGGCACTTTATGGACAGACACTAATTAGTGCCCGTCTATAAAGTCTGGAAAATTTCTTACTTATCATGTGTCTGTTCAGAAAGTGTCATTTACAAGGCTTGCGAAGTCCGAAAATACGGAGTTTACTCATCGTAAATGAGTAATTTTCGGACGAGCGAAACACAGTAAATGGCACTTTATGGACAGACACTAATTAATCATCAGGTTAAAAAAGAGTGCGTTATTTTTTGGCGCTATTTGAAAAATATTATACATTTGCACACCGTTTTCGGTGGCTCAAATAGCTGTCGGAACTGATTTTAATAGGCTGGTTATGAGTGATAATCAGCCTATTAAAATGAATAGGGAAGGGGTTTAGGGCATTCGAAATTGATACTTTTTTTAATTCAAAGATCAGTCTTTAGTTATCTGATTTTTTGGAAAAAAGAGATGTTTTTATGGATTATTGCCTTGAAAATGTTTATCTTTATGCCCCGCAAAATGAGGGTAAAACACGGTTCGGGCAAAAATAGAATCAGTTTTTACGCTTGATATTCAGTTTTTTGAAGATTCTATAATAAAATAAGTGGTTTCAATTTATATCTAATTGTCTAATAATTTCGAGTTATGGCTAAAGAAACATTTCAAAGGACGAAGCCTCACGTTAATATCGGTACCATCGGTCACGTAGACCATGGTAAAACTACTCTGACTGCTGCTATCACAAAAGTGTTGGCAAAGAAAGGTTGGTCCGAAATCAAAGAATTTGATGCAATTGACAATGCCCCCGAGGAAAAGGAGAGGGGTATTACTATTAACACAGCTCACGTTGAATACCAGACAGAGAAGCGTCACTATGCTCACGTTGACTGTCCTGGTCACGCCGACTATGTGAAAAACATGGTTACCGGTGCCGCTCAGATGGACGGAGCTATCCTGGTTGTAGCCGGTACTGACGGCCCAATGCCTCAGACCCGCGAGCACATCCTTCTGGCACGTCAGGTGAACGTTCCCAGCGTCGTTGTATTCCTTAATAAAGTCGACATGGTCGATGACGAGGAACTGCTCGAGCTGGTTGAGATGGAAGTTCGCGATCTGTTGAGCTTCTACGAATTTGATGGTGAAAATGCACCTGTTATTAAAGGATCCGCTCTTGGTGCATTGGAAGGTGATGAGAAGTGGGAAGAAAAAATCATGGAACTCATGGATGCTGTTGATAGTTGGATCCCCACTCCCGAGCGTGACAACGAGAAGCCTTTCCTGATGCCAATCGAAGATATCTTTTCAATTACCGGACGGGGTACAGTTGCTACCGGTCGTATTGAAACCGGAATTATTCGCACCGGTGAAGAAATGGAAATCATCGGACTCGGTGCACAAGGAAAGAAAACAGTTTGTACCGGAGTTGAAATGTTCCGTAAGATTCTGGACGAAGGTCAGGCAGGTGATAACGTTGGTCTGCTGCTCCGCGGTATCGATAAGAAAGAAGTTAAGCGTGGAATGGTTTTGGCCAAGCCTGGTTCAATCACACCTCACACCAGGTTTAAGGCTGAGGTTTATGTTTTGAAGAAGGAAGAAGGTGGACGTCACACTCCGTTCCATAATAAATACCGTCCGCAGTTCTACCTGCGTACATTGGATGTTACCGGTGAAATTTCATTGCCTGAAGGCACTGAGATGGTTATGCCCGGTGATAACGTGACCATTACCGTTGATCTTATCTATCCCGTAGCATTGAATGTAGGTCTGCGTTTCGCTATCCGCGAAGGTGGTCGTACAGTAGGCGCCGGACAGGTAACCGAAATTCTGGAATAGTAAAATATTCTGAATAAAGCACAGGGTGGAGCAGATTTTCTGCTCCCTCCTTTGAACACGGGTGTAGCTCAGTTGGTAGAGCACTGGTCTCCAAAACCAGGTGTCGGGAGTTCGAGTCTCTCCTCCCGTGCATAAATATGTTTGCCGGTAAAGAGCAGACAAAAGCACAAGAGAAAAGTATGGAAAAGATAAAGGCCTATTTTAAGGATGTTCATCACGAATTGGTTAATAAAACTTCCTGGCCAACCTGGCCCGAATTACAAAACAGTGCTATTGTAGTTATGATTGCATCCGTAATCATTGCCGCAGTAGTTTACGTGATGGATTTTTCTTTTGACCACTTGTTACAGTGGGTTTATCAGCAATTTTATTAAAATAATAAGGAAGAAGGAATTGTTCCGATGAGTGAAGATATTCAGAAGAAATGGTATGTAGTCCGGGCTGTCACGGGAAAGGAAAAAAAGGCCAAAGAATTTATAGAAAGTGAAATTGCCAGCCGGAACCTTCAGGACTATGTCAGCCAGGTTTTAATACCCACCGAGAAAGTTTTTCAAATACGTAACGGTAAAAAGATCAGCAAAGAAAGAACTTTTTATCCGGGCTACGTGTTTATTGAAGCTGCACTTGTGGGAGAAATTCCTCATATTCTTAAGAATATTACACATGTTATCGGGTTCTTAGGCGATGATCACCCTGTTCCTATGCGGGAATCTGAAGTGAACCGTATGTTAGGAAAAGTGGATGAGCTTACTGAAACCGAAGAAGAAATCAATATTCCGTTTTATGTAGGGGAGACTGTAAAAGTTATAGATGGCCCATTCAACGGTTTTAACGGAGTTATTGAGGAAGTGAATGAAGAGAAGCGCAAACTGAAAGTCATGGTAAAGATTTTCGGTAGAAAGACACCGCTTGAATTAAGCTTTTTACAGGTAGAAAAAGAATAAGTACGCTTCATCGAGCAGCGGAGCTTCCAGGGCAGTTTAATGTAATTGCCTCTGCAGGTGAAAAAAGTTCTTGTTCTTGTAAACCTGATTATTAATAACCAACATGAATTGCTACAATGGCTAAAGAAGTAGAGACTTTAATCAAACTTCAGATCAGAGGTGGCGCAGCAAATCCTTCACCCCCCGTGGGCCCTGCATTAGGAGCCAAAGGGGTGAATATTATGGAATTCTGTAAGCAATTCAACGCTCGAACACAGGAAAAAGCCGGCAAGGTTTTGCCTGTTGTTATTACTGTCTATAAAGACAAATCATTCGATTTTGTTGTAAAAACTCCTCCTGCTGCCGTGCAGCTTCTGGAGTCGGCAAAAATAAAATCAGGCTCCTCCGAGCCCAACCGTAAAAAAGTGGCCTCGGTTACCTGGGAACAGGTAAAAGCCATTGCCGAAGACAAAATGAGCGACTTGAATTGTTTTACTGTCGATTCTGCAATGAGGATGATTGCTGGTACCGCCAGAAGTATGGGAATCACTGTTGAGGGTGATTTTCCGGTTAACAATTAAAATCCGTTTGCAACAATGACAAAACTAACAAAAAATAAAAAGTTAGCGTTAGAAAAGATCGAAGCCGGAAAGCAATATCCCATTGAAGATGCTGCCAAATTGGTGAAGGAGATTTCCAAAACCAGGTTTGATGCCTCCGTTGATATTGACATCCGACTTGGCGTGGACCCACGAAAAGCCAATCAAATGGTACGCGGTGTTGTGACGCTTCCTAATGGTACCGGAAAAGAAACACGCGTTCTGGTGTTGTGTACTCCGGATAAGGAAGAAGAAGCTAAAGCCGCCGGTGCCGATTATGTAGGGCTCGACGAGTATATTGATAAAATCAAAGAAGGTTGGCTCGATGTTGATGTTATCATTACTATGCCCAGTGTAATGGCTAAAGTTGGTGCTCTGGGACGGATACTCGGACCACGCGGTCTGATGCCCAACCCCAAGAGTGGTACCGTTACCATGGATATTGCTAAAGCTGTTAGTGAAGTGAAGGCCGGTAAAATTGACTTTAAAGTAGATAAGTACGGTATTGTACATTCTACTGTAGGAAAAGTCTCTTTTTCGCCCGATAAACTCGCTGAAAATGTGCGTGAATTTATAGGTGTCATCCAAAAGCTGAAGCCTTCAGCCGCTAAGGGAACCTACATTAAGAGCATTACGCTCTCAAGTACCATGAGTCCCGGTATTCCTATCGAAACAAAATCGGTGGAGGTTTAAAGTTTAATGTTAACTGAAGAGTATTAGGAATCATGAAAAAGACAGATAAAAGCGCACTTATTAAAGAGCTGTCGGACAAAATCAATGAGTATAGTCACTTCTACGTGACCGATACACTTGGTTTAAATGCCGGTCAGACCAGCAATCTTCG
The DNA here is from genome assembly GCF_000250735.1 of Anaerophaga thermohalophila str. Valhall. Classification (GTDB taxonomy): domain Bacteria; phylum Bacteroidota; class Bacteroidia; order Bacteroidales; family Marinilabiliaceae; genus Anaerophaga; species Anaerophaga thermohalophila_A. Next base: position 13,730 of record NZ_AHZV01000050.1, on the reverse strand, counting down.
TCGCGAATGCTTCAAGAAGGATATTAAGATGATGATGGTGAAGAACACCCTCTTTAAACTGGCTATAGAGCAAAGCGACAAGAAGGTGGAAGGTATGGACGATGCCTTTAAAGGTACTTCAGCTGTTCTTTTCTGTAATACAGGAAATGTTCCTGCCAAATTAATCAAAGAATTCCAGAAAAAAACCGAACTCCCTGTGTTTAAAGGGGCTTTTGTTGAGGAATCTGTTTATTTGGGCAGCGATCAACTGGAAGTGCTTACTAAAATTAAGTCTAAAGAAGAATTACTGGGCGAGGTTATTGGTCTTTTGCAGTCCCCTGCGAAGAACGTTATCTCAGCTTTGCAATCCGGTGGAACTAAAATTCACGGAATTCTTCAAACCCTTAGTGAAAAGGAATAATTTTTTACAAACTGAAATTGAAATTTATTAATACCTAAGACAATGGCAGATATTAAGAAACTTGCAGAAGAATTGGTAAATTTGACTGTTAAAGAAGTTAATGAACTTGCTGATACTTTAAAAGAAGAATATGGAATTGAACCTGCTGCTGCAGCCGTAGCAGTTGCCGGTGGTGCTGCTGCCGGTGGCGAAGAAGGCGGTGCTGCCGAGCAAACTGAATTTGATGTTATCCTGAAGTCGCCTGGTGGATCAAAACTGGCTATCGTTAAGCTGGTTAAAGAAGTTACCGGTGTTGGTCTGAAGGAAGCTAAAGAGCTCGTGGACAAAGCACCTGCTCCCATCAAAGAAAAGGTCTCAAAAGAAGAAGCTGAAAGTCTTAAATCTCAATTAGAAGAAGCTGGAGCGGAAGTTGAACTTAAGTAGACAGGAAAAATATACCTGAATACGGTTACGGTTTAGGAACCCGTTTTTACGGGATCCTAAACCTTTTTATGCTTATATGTTTAAGTTCAAATAATTTGTTGATAGATGACTCCAATTACTACCGAAAGGATTAGCTTTGCTACCATCAAAAACCAACTGGACTATCCCGATTTTCTGGAAATTCAGTTGAAATCTTTCCGCGAATTTTTTCAGATGGGTACAACCCCTGAGGAAAGGAAAAACGAGGGGTTATGGCAGGTTTTCATGGAGAATTTTCCAATTACCGATACGAGGAACAATTTTGTTCTGGAATTCCTGGATTATGGTGTTGATCCGCCACGATATACCATCGAAGAATGTGTTGAAAGAGGACTGACTTATTGTGTGCCCCTGAAAGCCAAACTGAAATTATATTGTACCGATCCGGAGCACGAAGACTTTGATACTGTTGTACAGGATGTATATCTGGGTACTGTACCCTACATGACTGATAAAGGTAGCTTTATTATTAATGGTGCCGAGCGGGTCATCGTCTCTCAGTTGCATAGATCACCCGGAGTTTTCTTCGGACAAAGTGTACATGCAAACGGCACAAAACTTTATTCTGCCCGCATCATTCCTTTCAAAGGATCATGGATAGAATTTGCAACCGACATTAATAATGTGATGTATGCTTACATCGACCGTAAGAAAAAACTGCCGGTTACCACATTATTGCGGGCTATTGGTTACGAAAGCGATAAGGATGTTCTTGAAATTTTTAACCTCGCTGATGAGGTTAAGGTTTCAAAAACAGCTCTTAAAAAAGTTGTCGGCCGAAAACTTGCTGCCCGGGTTCTGAAAACCTGGATAGAGGATTTTGTAGATGAAGATACCGGCGAGGTCGTTTCTATTGAACGGAATGAGGTGATTATTGACCGTGAAACCGTTCTTGAGGATGAGCATATTGATGAAATTATAGACGCGGGAGCCAAAACAATCCTCCTTCATAAGGAAGATCAAAATCTCTCCGATTACGCTATTATTTATAATACCCTGCAAAAAGACCCATGTAACTCTGAGAAAGAGGCTGTTGTTCACATCTACAGGCAATTACGAAATGCAGAACCGCCTGATGAGGCCACAGCACGTGATGTGATTGACAAATTGTTCTTCTCCGACAAACGTTACGATTTGGGTGATGTCGGGCGTTACCGCCTGAATAAAAAACTGAATCTGAATATTGATCTTGACACCAAGGTACTTACACGCGACGATATGATCGCAATTATTAAGTACCTGATCGAGTTGATCAATTCAAAAACTGAAGTTGACGATATTGACCATCTTAGCAATCGTCGTGTACGTACGGTGGGCGAACAAATGGCAAATCAGTTCGGCGTCGGACTGGCCCGTATGGCCCGTACCATTCGCGAACGTATGAATGTGCGTGATAATGAGGTGTTTACACCTATTGATCTTATCAATAGTAAAACATTGTCTTCTGTTATTAACAGTTTCTTTGGAACCAATGCTTTGTCTCAGTTCATGGATCAGACCAATCCGTTGGCTGAGATTACGCACAAGCGACGGATGTCAGCCCTCGGTCCCGGTGGTTTGTCTCGCGAAAGAGCCGGTTTCGAGGTAAGGGACGTTCACTATACCCATTACGGTCGGCTCTGTCCTATCGAAACACCAGAAGGACCCAATATTGGTCTGATATCTTCACTTTGTGTGTTTGCAAAGGTCAATAATCTTGGGTTTATAGAAACACCCTACCGAAAAGTTGAAACCAGTAAGGTTGATCTATCCAACAAAGGTGTTTTTTACCTGACTGCTGAGGAAGAAGAGGCGAAGATTATTGCCCAGGCCAATGCTCCGCTTGATGATGATGGGCGTTTTGTTAACAGCAAAGTTAAGGCTCGTCATGATGGGGATTTCCCGCTTATCGACCGCGAAGAAGTGGCTCTGATGGACGTAGCGCCCAACCAGATTGCATCGGTTGCGGCATCTCTGATTCCTTTCCTTGAACATGATGATGCCAACCGTGCTTTGATGGGGTCAAACATGATGCGTCAGGCTGTTCCTTTGCTTCGTCCCGAGGCTCCTGTCGTGGGAACAGGTCTGGAAGGAATCCTGATCCGCGATTCACGAACTCAGATCGTTTCTGAAGGTTATGGTGTTGTGGAATATGTTGATGCCCAGGAAATTGTTGTTCGCTACGACCTTACTGACGAAGAGCGTTTTGTTAGCTTTGAACCTGAAACAAAACGTTATACACTGACAAAATATAAAAAGACCAACCAGAGTACCTGTGTTGATATGAAACCGCTCGTGAAAAAGGGCGACCGGATAGAACCAGGACAAATTCTTACCGAGGGGTATTCAACGCAAAACGGTGAACTGGCGCTGGGGCGTAACCTGAAAGTGGCCTTCATGCCATGGAAGGGCTACAACTTTGAAGATGCTATTGTTGTCTCCGAACGGTTGGTTAGGGAGGATGTGTTCACTTCTGTTCATATTGATGAATATTCACTTGAGGTGCGTGATACCAAACGTGGTTTGGAAGAGTTGACCGCGGATATTCCCAATGTGAGTGAAGATGCAACGAAAGAACTTGACGAAAACGGGTTGATCAGAATTGGTGCTCACGTTAAGCCAGGTGATATTCTGATCGGTAAAATCACCCCCAAAGGAGAGAGTGATCCTACACCCGAAGAAAAACTTCTGAGAGCAATTTTTGGAGAAAAGGCCGGCGATGTTAAGGATGCTTCTCTTAAAGCCTCCCCCTCATTGTCCGGGGTAGTGATCGATAAAAAACTTTTCTCAAGGGTGCTTAAAGATCGGAAGAATCGTACCAGCGATAAACCGGCTTTAGCTAAAATTGAGCAGGAGTTTCACCGGGCTGCTGAAGAGTTGAAGGGCCGGCTCGTCGATAAACTATTCTCTTTGATTAATGGTAAGACCAGCCAGGGAGTTAAAGATTATCTGGGAGTAGACCTGATCTCAAAAGGGACTAAGTTTACCCAGAAAATACTTCAGGAGTTGGATTACAATACGGTCAATCCAAATAAATGGACTACCGATAAGGAAAAGAATGAGCTTATACAGAAGGTCATCCACAATTACAGGATGAAATATAAAGAGCTCGATGCTAAAGAGAAGAGACAAAAATATAATCTTACAATCGGAGATGAACTGCCTGCCGGAATTGTGCAGCTGGCCAAAGTTTATATTGCCAAGAAGAGAAAAATAACAGTGGGTGATAAAATGGCCGGCCGTCATGGTAACAAAGGTATCATCTCAAGAATTGTTCGTCAGGAAGATATGCCATTCCTTGAGGACGGAACACCTGTCGATATTGTGTTGAATCCACTGGGAGTGCCTTCACGGATGAACCTTGGTCAGATTTATGAGACCGTACTTGGTTGGGCCGGAGAAGTTCTTGGTGTGAAATTTGCAACACCGATTTTCGACGGTGCTTCAAATGAGGACCTCATTGAATGGACAAGGAAGGCTAAATTACCGGATTTCGGTAAAACATATCTTTATGACGGAGGTACTGGTGAAAGATTTCACCAGCCCGCAACGGTGGGCGTTATCTATATGCTGAAACTTGGCCACATGGTCGAGGATAAAATGCATGCCCGTTCTATCGGACCTTACTCATTGATTACTCAGCAGCCTTTGGGTGGTAAAGCTCAATTTGGCGGACAGCGCTTTGGTGAGATGGAGGTATGGGCTCTCGAGGCTTTCGGAGCTTCCCATATTCTTCAGGAAATTCTTACCGTTAAGTCCGATGATGTCGTCGGTCGCGCTAAAGCTTACGAAACCATCGTGAAGGGAGACCCGCTTCCCATGCCGGGAATTCCCGAATCACTCAATGTGTTGCTGCATGAAATGCGTGGTCTTGGATTGAGTGTGAATCTTGAATAGTACTCAGGCTGTGTGTTGCACCGTGCAACACACCATGCCTTTTTAGTTTTAAATTTCTAATACTCGGCTATATATGGCATTCAGAAGAGATCAGAAAGTCAAGAGTAATTTTTCCCGTATTACAATAGGTTTGGCTTCTCCCGAGGAAATTCTCGAAAGATCCAGCGGTGAAGTACTAAAACCTGAAACAATTAACTATCGTACCTATAAACCCGAACGGGACGGGTTATTCTGCGAACGCATTTTTGGACCTGTTAAGGACTATGAATGTCATTGCGGAAAATATAAACGTATCCGTTACCGGGGTATTGTATGTGACCGTTGTGGTGTTGAAGTGACCGAAAAGAAAGTGCGTCGCGAACGTATGGGACACATCTCCCTTGTTGTTCCTGTGGCACATATCTGGTATTTCAGGTCGCTTCCTAACAAAATTGGCTATTTGTTGGGTTTGCCTACAAAAAAACTCGATTCCATTATTTATTATGAGCGGTATGTGGTTGTCCAACCAGGGGTGACTGCTGCCGATGGTGTTAAATATATGGATTTCCTGACTGAAGAGGAATATCTCGATATTCTCGACAGTTTGCCAAAAGACAATCAGCATCTGGATGATGAAGACCCCAATAAATTTATTGCCAAAATGGGGGCCGAGGCGTTGCATATGATCTTATCGCGTCTTGATTTGGATGAATTGTCTTATGAGTTACGTCACAAAGCCAGCACAGAGACTTCACAGCAGCGGAAAAATGAAGCTCTTAAGCGATTGCAGGTGGTCGAATCTTTCCGTGAATCTAAAGGGGTGAATCGTCCCGAATGGATGATTGTGAAAGTCGTGCCCGTAATCCCACCGGAGTTGCGACCGCTTGTTCCTTTGGACGGTGGACGTTTTGCCACTTCCGATCTTAATGACCTGTATCGAAGGGTAATTATCCGGAACAACAGGTTAAAGCGGCTGATTGAAATAAAAGCACCTGAGGTCATTTTGCGCAACGAAAAGCGTATGCTTCAGGAAGCTGTGGATTCGCTTTTTGATAACTCGCGCAAATCAAATGCAGTTAAGACAGATGCTAACCGTCCGTTGAAATCTCTTAGCGACAGCCTTAAAGGAAAACAGGGACGTTTTCGTCAAAACCTTTTGGGTAAACGTGTTGATTATTCTGCCCGTTCTGTTATTGTGGTTGGTCCCGAGTTGAAAATGCATGAATGCGGTCTGCCTAAAGATATGGCTGCCGAACTCTATAAACCTTTCATTATTCGGAAATTGATTGAAAGGGGAATTGTTAAAACCGTTAAATCGGCCAAGAAAATTGTTGACAGAAAAGACCCTGTTGTATGGGACATTCTGGAAAATGTTCTGAAAGGACACCCGGTCTTGTTGAACCGTGCTCCAACATTGCACAGGTTAGGTATTCAGGCATTCCAGCCCAAATTAATTGAGGGTAAGGCCATTCAGTTGCACCCGCTCGCCTGCTCAGCGTTTAACGCCGACTTCGACGGTGACCAGATGGCTGTACACCTTCCTTTGGGAAATGCTGCCATTCTTGAAGCGCAAATGTTGATGCTGGCCAGTCAGAATATTCTGAACCCGGCCAATGGTGCCCCCATTACTGTTCCTTCGCAGGACATGGTGCTTGGTTTGTATTACATGACCAAGGCAAGACCGGGAGCACGCAACGAGGGCCTGGTCTTCTATTCACCAGAGGAAGCAAAAATTGCCTTTAACGAGGGCAAAGTTGAGTTGCATACCAAGGTGAAGGTGAAAACCCGCGATCTGAATGAAGAAGGTGAACTTGTTGAAGTAATGCTCGATACTACCGTTGGCCGCATATTGTTCAATGAATATGTGCCCGAAGAGGTCGGATATATTAATACCCTTCTGACAAAGAAAGCCTTGCGCGATATTATCGGACGTGTTCATAAAGTTTGTGGTACTCCGAGAACAGCCGCTTTCCTCGATGATATTAAATCTCTTGGTTATCGGCTGGCTTTTGAAGGCGGACTGTCATTTAATCTTCAGGATGTGATTATTCCTGCCGAGAAAGTCACTCTTGTTGATGATGGATATAAAGAAGTGGAAGAAGTGATGAATAACTATAACATGGGATTTATCACTAACAATGAGCGCTATAATCAGATTATTGATATCTGGACACACGTCAATGCCCGTCTGACTCAAACACTCATGAATCAGTTGAGTTCCGACAAGGAAGGGTTCAACTCTGTTTTCATGATGCTCGATTCAGGGGCCCGAGGATCAAAAGAACAAATCCGACAGCTTTCCGGTATGCGTGGTCTGATGGCCAAAACCCCAAAAATCTGGTGCCGACGGAGGGCAGATTATCGAAAACCCGATTTTGTCAAACTTCAAAGAGGGACTTTCCGTTCTTGAGTACTTTATCTCTACTCACGGTGCCCGTAAAGGTTTGGCTGATACCGCTCTGAAAACTGCAGATGCCGGTTATCTGACCCGTCGATTGGTTGATGTTTCGCAGGATGTTATCATTAATGAAGATGATTGCGGTACATTGCGCGGACTTACAGCCACCGCTATTAAGAGTAATGAAGAGGTTGTTGCTTCACTGTACGAACGTATTCTCGGAAGAGTTTCGGTGCATGATGTTTATCATCCCCATACCGGCGAAATTATAGTAAAAAGCGGGGATGAGATTAACGAGGAAGCTGCACGGATTATTGAAGAATCTCCTATTGAAAGAGTAGAAATACGTTCGGTACTTACATGTGAGTCCAAGAAGGGAGTGTGTGCCAAGTGTTATGGCCGTAACCTGGCCACTGGCAAGATGGTTCACAAAGGTGAGGCTGTTGGTGTAATTGCTGCCCAGTCAATTGGTGAACCTGGTACCCAGTTGACCCTGCGTACATTCCACGTTGGCGGTACGGCTTCGAACGTAACTTCCGAAAACAGCATGCTTGCCAGGTATGAGGGAATCGCTGATTTTGATGAATTAAGAACCGTACCCTATACGACAGAAGAAGGACTTGATGTTGATGTGGTGATCGGACGTTTGGCGGAATTAAGGATTGTAGATAAAAACACCAATATTTCGCTCACGACTCAGCCCATCCCTTATGGAGCCAAGCTTTTTATTAAGAATGGTGCCGAATTGAAAAAGGGCGATTTGATTTGTGAGTGGGATCCTTTTAATGCCTTGATTATTACAGAAAAATCGGGTACCGTTTCTTTTGAAAATATGATTGACGGAGTAACCTTCAAAGAGGAATCGGATGAACAGACTGGTTACAGAGAGAAGGTAATCATTGAAACACGTGACAAAACGAAAAACCCGGCCGTTCACATTAAAGATTCCAAAGGTGAAATACTGAAAGTTTATAACCTCCCTGTTGGTGCTCACATCGCTGTTGATGAAGGGGATCAGATTAAGCAGGGTGAGACTATTGCCAAGATACCCCGCGCTGTTGGGCGTTCAGGCGATATTACAGGAGGTTTGCCCAGAGTAACGGAGCTGTTCGAGGCCAGAAATCCTTCCAATCCGGCAGTTGTTTCCGAGATTGACGGCGAAGTGGCGTTTGGAAAGATTAAGCGGGGTAACCGTGAAATCATTGTGACATCCAAGAACGGAGAGGTGAAAAAGTACCTGGTTCCATTGTCAAAACAGATACTTGTTCAGGAAAACGACTATGTTCGTGCAGGCACACCACTTTCTGATGGTGCTATTACCCCGGCTGATATCCTTGCCATTAAAGGACCAACAGCCGTGCAGGAATATATTGTTAACGAAGTTCAGGATGTATACCGTCTGCAGGGAGTGAAAATCAACGATAAACATTTCGAGATCATTGTTCGTCAGATGATGCGTAAAGTTGAAATTGATGATCCGGGCGATACCAAATTCCTCGAAAAGCAGATCGTTGACAAGGTTGAGTTTATGGAGGAAAACGATGAGATTTGGGGTAAAAAGGTAGTCATTGATGCCGGAGATTCAACAACATTGCGTCCAGGACAGATTGTTACAGCCCGACGTCTGAGAGATGAAAATTCTCAGTTGAAACGTAAGGACCTGAAACTTGTTCAGACTCGCGATGCCGTACCTGCAACATCAAGTCAGGTACTACAGGGGATTACCCGGGCTGCATTGCAGACGAAGAGCTTTATGTCGGCTGCTTCCTTCCAGGAAACAACCAAGGTTCTTAACGAAGCCGCCATTCAGGGTAAGGTGGACAACCTCGACGGATTAAAAGAGAATGTAATCTGTGGCCATCTGATTCCTGCCGGTACCGGTTTACGGGAGTACGATAAAATTATCGTAGGTTCGCAGGAAGAATACGATAAACTGGTTAATAAACGCGAATCGGAACAGATTACTGATGAATAAAAAGGGACGTATTTGGTTAATTACGAACCGTTGATATAAAAAGCGCGATTTTCTTTAGGGGAAATCGCGCTTTTGTCATTTTAAGCAACATCGAATTCGTCTAAATTCAATATCTTTAACCTGATTTAATGGTCAAATCTTAAAAAAGGCAAAAAATGGAAGACCAAAACAGTAACAAAAAAGGACAAATGAAGATTGAGCTTAATCCTGAAGTGGCTCAGGGCATCTATTCCAATCTGGCTATCATAAGTCATTCTCCATCAGAATTTGTGATCGATTTTGCCCGCATTATGCCGGGAGTTCCAAAAGCTTCCGTAAAGTCACGAATTGTGCTTACCCCGGAACATGCCAAGCGTTTGTTGCAGGCCTTGAAAGATAACGTGGCCAGATTCGAGGAAAACCACGGACCTATTAAAAGTATTGGTGGCCATGGTGATCAGGGTGGCTTCCCGCCTATGAATTTTGGCCCTGCCGGACAAGCCTGAGCTTAGCCTGAGTTGCTTTAAGCTGAGGAGATAAAAGTAACCGGGAGCCTTAAGACAGAGTTTAGAAGATGGAAGCCTATAGTGTCGTGTCATGTATAAAATGTCGTATAAGTTGAAACTGATTTTTGCTTTTTTCAAAATGAAAAAAAGCGCGCATAGCCATAGCTACGTAAGCTTTTTGTCATGAAGAAAAAACGAAAATCAGTGATGCTTGGTGCGATATTTTATGCTTGACACGACACTAGCCTTTTATCTCTAACCTCTAACCTCTAACGTTCTATTGTACTTACTTTCTCTTAAAAAAATTCTTAGATAAATGATGAGATCAATAAAATTGATTCTCCTGGCCGCATTTTTATTTGTTTTTATCGGTCAGGACCAAATTTTGGCGCAAAACCCTAATCCATCATACATCATACAGTCAGGCAGATTTTGGGCTGATTCGGTTTATCAGACAATGTCACCTGAAGAACGTATTTCCCAGTTGTTTTGGGTAACGGTTGATGCTTCAGGCCTTCCTGCTGAGGAATATCCCGATATAGAATTGATAAAGAAATGGCGGCCGGGAGGCATCATTTTCTTTCGCAGCGATTTGGATCGTATGGTTAAAATGGCGAATTATATGCAGGGACTCTCCAAAATACCGCTTTTTGTTGTAGCTGATGGTGAGTGGGGGCTCGGAATGCGGTTCAATGAAACCATATCTTATCCGTATGCAATGACCCTTGGGGCCATCCGGGATGATCAGATGATCTATCGGATGGGGAAAGAGGTTGCCCGTCAATTCAAAGAAGCGGGTATCCATGTTAATCTTGCCCCTGTTGTCGATGTCAACAATAATCCCGGCAATCCTGTGATTGGACATCGTTCTTTTGGTGAAAACCCGGTTAATGTTTCCAATAAAGCTCTTGCCTATATGAGGGGACTGCAGGAAGGTGGTGTTATGGCCGTTGCCAAACATTTCCCGGGACACGGAGATACAGATAAGGATTCACATAAAACTCTGCCGCATATTTCCCATTCGCGAAGGCATCTGGAGCAAATAGAGCTCAAACCTTTTTCCGAATTAATTAATTCGGGGGTATGGGGAGTTATGACAGCTCATCTTGAAGTACCGGCGTTGGATTCCCGAGAAGGAATTCCGGCCAGTTTATCAAAGAGAATTGTTAAAGATGTTTTGAAAGATTCCCTGGAATTCAAAGGGTTAGTGATTACAGATGCCGTGAATATGCAGGGCGCCAAAACCATGGGTGCTCCGGGAGTAGTGGACGCAATTGCTTTGGAAGCCGGGAACGATGTGGTCGAGTATACCGAAGACTTGCCTGGCGCTATTGAATCTGTTAAGGAATTTATCTCCAGTGGGCGAATAACCTGGAAAGATGTTGAAGAAAAGTGTAAAAAGGTTTTGGCCTTCAAGTACTACATGGGATTGTACAATTCTGTTGAGACCAGAATTGATAGCCTTGAAGCAAGGATAAATACACCCTCTGCCAAATTGCTGCAACGGCAGTTGTATGAATCAGCAATGACTGTTTTGGTGAACCGGGGACGCTCCATTCCAGTACGGGATTTGGATCAGGGACGCTTTGCTTGCGTAACTATTGGTGATGCCCGGACTTTCGAAGAGAGGGTATTGGCCTATAAAGAGATGCCTGTTTTTCGAATTGATCCCGCAAAAAAGGAACTAATTAAAAGCATGCAGGACGAACTGAAGAAATACGACCGGATAATTATTGCAATAGGGGCTGAAGGAGAAGCACTGTCATACCATTTTAAAAGGACGCTCATTGATTTTCTTGGAGAGAAGAAGAGCCTCGTGGCCTTTTTGGATTCTCCGTACCGGTTGAAATCCTGGGACGGTCTGGAAAATACGGATGGCTTACTCCTGGGGTATCAGGACAATGAAATTACGCAGGATATAGCTGCTCAGGTTTTGTTTGGAGGAGTTGGAGCTTCGGGCAGACTTCCGGTTTCAGTTGGAAATTTGTATAAATGCGGAGACGGAGTGGATACTCAGGGTGGCATCCGTTTTAAATACACCTTGCCTGAAGAAGCCGGAATGGATAGCAGATACATCTCCTGCAAAGTCGATTCAATAATCGGCAGAGGAATTGAAGAAAAGGCTTTTCCAGGCTGCCAGATTTTAGTGGCTCGAAGGGGGAAAGTGGTTTTTAACAGGGCTTATGGGTATCATACCTATGAAAAACGGCAGAAGGTTGCTCTTAATGATCTTTACGATCTGGCATCAGTGACCAAGGTGACCGGCCCGTTGCCGGCATTAATGAAATTTTACGGAGATGGGAGGATGGAATTAGATGCACCACTCAGTAAATACTTCCCCGACTGGCAGTCCCGCTTTTTGCACCCATCAAACAAAGAACATCTGATTTTACGGGAAGTACTGGCACATCAGGCAGGGCTGATTCCTTATCTGGCTTATTGGAGAAAGGTTGTGAAAAATGGCGAATATACATCGCGATGGTTCGATTTTAGTCACGGTCTGAAAGTGGATGATCATCTTTATCTGAAACCCCGGTTTAAGAAAAAAATTTACCGGTCTATCCGTAAAAGTGAATTGTTGGAAGAGAAAGAATACAAATATTCCGGTCTTTCGTTTGTTATTTTTCCCGAAATGATAAGCAGAATTGCCGGAAAAGAGTATGAGCAGCTTCTTGATTCTGTGTTTTACAAGCCTCTTGGAGCATCTTCTTTAATGTATAACCCGCTCCAAAGGTTTTCTAAAAAGCAGATTATTCCCACCGAGTATGATGCCTATTTCAGAAGAAACCAGGTACATGGATATGTTCATGATGAAGCAGCTGCAGTGTTAGGCGGTGTCAGCGGAAATGCCGGTTTGTTCTCCAATGCCAACGATCTGGCAAAATTATGGCAAATGTATCTGAATGAAGGAACTTATGGGGGAGAAAGATTTATCCCTTCTTTTGCCGTCCGAGAATTTTCTGAAGTGCAGTTTCCGGAAAATGATAACCGTCGCGGATTAGGCTTTGACAAGCCTTTGTTTGACAATGCAGGATTACCACTGGAGGAGGCGTATCCTGCACCGGGCGTCAGTAGTAAAAGTTACGGGCATTCAGGATTTACCGGCACATTTGTTTGGATTGACCCAGAATATGAAATGGTTTTTGTGTTTTTGTCGAACAGAGTATTTCCCACCCGTGAAAATTCAAAAATTTACGATCTGAACATCCGGACTTCAGTACAGCAGGTATTCTATGACGCGATAAATCGTATCAATGATTAAGACAGAAGAGTTACAAAGTTTTATTGTCTGTTTATATGAGTTTATGAACATCCTTTATTTCTGTTTTATCGGGACTTTTTTCAAGTTGTTCTTTGAGGGCATAAAACGCTCCGTTTTCGGTCAGTTTTATGTCAATGATTCCCATAACGATGAGATTAACCAGTATCTTTTCGGCTTTTTTGCGCGATATTTTTGCGATGCGTGTGAATTTTGAATGGGTAATGTATTTGTCTTCATTGTTGAGCCAGGTAAGCAGTATTTGTTCCGGTTCCTGTAACTGGAAAAAAGTTCCCCGGTTTCTTTTTTGGCGCATCCACACCTTAAGGAGTATGCGGTTGGCCAAAAGGTTTTTATCGTTGACCCTTACATATACTTTATACTTTCCTTCTTTTGTTGGGGCTTTGTGTGGTTTTTTATTGCTTTTGGGAATGATAATTTCAACAACCGTTTTTCCTTCAATATGCCATTCATGCAATTTAAAGTCAACGGCAGGCCGGCAATACCGTTTGGCGGCTGCCTCAATCATGTAGTATTCTTCGTCGGATGATACGCCGGCAATACGCCCGTTGTCTTTTACTCCGACTAACAATCGCCCTCCTTCAGTGTTGGCAAAAGCAGCCAAAGAACGTGCAATCTTTTTGCTGTCGTTGATGGCGTACTTGAAATCCTGCTGAAGATGCTCACCTTCCGCAATCCTGCTTTTCAAATACCTGTTCACTTCTTCTTTCCTTTTGAGTACAAATTTCGGGAAAATTAAGGGGAAAATGAAACGGGCATAGCAAAGTTTGTTGCATCAGGAGTGGGTTAAGGTTCTTGAATGCGAGTTCCATTAGGCCTTGAAAATCAAATTATATACGGTAGAAACGAGCATGACAAGGTTTGCCATAATAGAT
>NZ_AHZV01000051.1 GCF_000250735.1 Anaerophaga thermohalophila str. Valhall | reverse complement strand
TACCGGAATGTAAAAATAATAGCAACTATATTGCATCTTATATTACATCAATCAAAAAAAAACAATATTTCAACCACATATCAACTATATTTAGTGCGTGTCTATAAACTCGCATAAATTTTCACAATATGAGTGTCTGTTCAGAAAGTGCCAGTTGCAAGCCTTGCGAAGCCGCCAAAACCGGAGTTTACTAATCGTAAATGAGGATTTTGGCCGCAAGCGTAACACAGCAAATGGTACTTTATGGACAGACACTATTTAAACAGTGTCATATATCAATAGTCCGTTAAGCTTTTGTAAACATCTTAGATTCAATTGGTTTTATTTATGGGTTTGTTTTTATGAAATGCAGATTTTCAATGGGATACGAATCATCTTGTATCTTAAATCTAATAATCTAACGGTCTATTAATATATAATATAAGTATTTAACCACTAAAAAGAAGGGTAGTACCTTTTTGCGATATGCAACAGTTGAATTTGCCCGTGTTTTCCTTCCGTTATAAGGAAGAAAACGGCAAAAAGTTTATTTTTGATGAGGTTCGCAAAAAGTTTGTGGCTCTTACACCCGAGGAATGGGTGCGTCAGAATTTTTTACAATTCATGAACAGGCATCTAAAATATCCGCAAAATCTGACCGGTGTGGAAAAAATGATCAAAGTTCACGGATTGTCGCAGCGGTGCGATATTGTTTTGTACAACCGTCGGGGAAAGCCTGCAATGATTGTGGAGTGTAAAGCACCATCGGTTAAAGTTGATGAAAACACTTTATCCCAGGCAGCCCGGTATAATACTGCTCTTGAGGTGCCTTATCTGGTGTTGACCAATGGTTTAAAGCACTATTGTATTTATATTGATTTAAAGGAAGGAAGCCATTCCGTAGAAAGCCGGTTCCCTGCTTTCGAAGAGCTTCAGTAGCCATCAGACCGAACGGTGCGATGCCGCTATTTTTTGATACATCAATTCATCTTTATACCCGGTTGGCGTTTTGAGCCATTCTTTTTTCCGGCCTGCGAACTCAAAGCCGAGGCTTTCGAAGAGCCTGATGCTGGCCTCGTTATCTTCCGAAATATCACAAAAAACCTGATGGAGCCCCAGGTGGTTGAAGGCATATTCGGTAAACAGGGCAACAGCTTCTTTTGCGTGCCCTTTTCCACGTTCGGGTTTAAAAATCATAACACCGATGCCGCCACGGCTGTGGTAGGGATCAAAGTCGAAAAGGTCAATCATGCCGATGCTTTCCTGTTTCCCCTTGTTGGGGACATCTATCATTAACCGTAATTGTTTGGTTTGATAAATATCAAGAGAGATTTGATTGATGTAAGTAAGTATCTGGTGTCTGCTGAACGGTGTAAGCGTATTGCTTACCTGCCACAGTTCCATCTGGTTTTCCCATTGGTATAGAAGGTCGGCATCTGCCGGCTCAAGGGCCCTGAGAATTATTTTATTGTTTTTGATCATGAGCGAATTTTTTCCCGGGCAAAAATAATTCATGCTTACAAGACCTCAAAAGTTGCCGGCAGCGTTCCTCTGAAAAAAATCGGGTCTTTTTTTGCACCCTCTTGTGTTACACGGCAATCACTCCCGGCCGGTTCCTTTTTCTTCCGGTTCCAGTGTGACAGAAGGCAAATATATGGCTCTCTCTTTTGATTTGTAGTCGTCTTTTAAACCTAGTTCAAAGGTTTGTGAATGAGGGGCGTGCCCTTCGCATTCGATGTTTAATTCATATTTCTCGTACGCCGGAATAATGGCTACAAACTTCCCGGTGGCAGGATTAACTCTGTATGTTCCTGTCAGTTCTTTTGTTGTTTTATTGGTCACAAAGATGGTAGCATTCCTGGCAGGTTGATTTTCACTGTTAAAAACATGGGAGGAGACAACAGCCATGTATCGTTCACTGTTTTTGGGGAAATGGAGCAAGAATAAGTCCGACTGCCCCAGTGTTCCTTCCTTACGGGATGAGAAATAGACCCTTTGGCTGTTAGGCGTGGGAATATAAAACACATCATCGGCTCCGGAGTTAACCGGATAACCTATGTTTTCGGCTTTTGTCCAGCCATCATCTGTTTTGGTACTTTTAAAGATGTCGTATCCACCCATTGAGTTATGTCCTGATGACGAAAAGTAGAGAGTTTTATTATCAGGGTGAATAAACGGGCCTTCCTCGTCCCATTCGGTGTTAATGTTTTTCCCGGCGTTAATTGGCTTTCCCCAGGTTCCGTCCGGTAAACGATTTGAATAATAAATGTCTTTGCCGCCATAGCCACCTGGGCGTTCGCTGGAGAAGTAGATGGTGTTTTCATCGGGAGAGAAAGAAGCATGCGTTTCATTAAACCCGGAGTTAACAGGAGCCGGCAGTGGTTCCGGCTCACTCCATCCGTCGAATGTTTTGCGGGAGATGAAGAGAGAACCGGCCAGCCCGTCATTCTGATAGAATATGAGTCCCTGTCCGTCGGGAGTAAGACCAACTGTAGCTCTGTTTATCCCTCTATACCCCGGGATTTCCAGCAGGGTTGGTTCGGTCCATTTGTTACCTCGCCAATGGCTGACGTAAATATTCTCGAAATAGGGCCCGTCGCTATCAATGCTGTCTACCGGCCTTGTTGAAGTAAAATAGATAGTGGACTCATCGTAAAGGGTAATGGGACTGTGGTCTTCGTATTTGCTGTTAATGGTTGCACCCAGATGTTCAATTTCAATATCTATGGGATTAGCCATTAGTTCTTTCATGTTCTTACAGAACTGAATTTCCCTTTCGATATCAGCTGATAATTCTTCGTCTTTCACATGGTTTTTCAGATTGTTGAATACTTCAAGCGATTTATCGGGTTTTTCGTTAAGCCGGTAACTTCGGGCGAGGTAGTAATGCGCTTCGATGGTCTCCTCGTTGTTTTTTTTGTCCAGAGGGTAATGCGAAGCGGCTGTTTGGAGTACTTTGACGGCCTCCTGATGGTTTTCCTGTGCCATTAACGCAAAACCTTTAAGAAGCAAAGCCTCAGGATGTTCTTTTTGGGTGAGGGGAATAAGCATCGAAACGGCGTCATCGTATAGTTCCAGATCGATGAGCTTTTCGGCTTCCCGGATTATTTTTCGTGGAGACTGAGCTGTTAGTGACTGCGAAAGCAAAACAGTAAGTAACGTTATTGCTGAAAAAATTGTAAAAGTTCTCATTGCCAAGAAATTGTTTGTGACCGGTAATGGTTGTTATATCTGTGAGCCCGGTCTAAAAAGCATCTTTGTTGCCAAACTCTGTGTTGTTTTAAATTTTTGCATCCTCATTAACAACGAGTTAACTCCGGTACAAAAA
>NZ_AHZV01000052.1 GCF_000250735.1 Anaerophaga thermohalophila str. Valhall | reverse complement strand
TTTGAACTAAAATTTGAAAATTTTATAACATTCAGCTAATCAGTTCGAAAAATTTTAAGCCTTTTCGCTTTTTTCATCGGCCTCTTCATCTGTCTTCTTCATTTCTTCAATGCTTTCGGGAGTAATAATCTCTTTTTCCTTCAATATATTATACCACGAAAACACTTTCTTAATGTCTGAAACATAAACCCTCTCTTCATCATAATCGGGTAAAGCTTCTTTGAAAGCATTTTTCAGTTCATTTGAAGAGGCCTTTTTAGGTTCAACCTTCAAATCTTTTTCAAAGATAGCAGCAAAAACATCTGCCAACTTAACATCTCCATCCAGAGTGAAAATGGAGATATCTTCGAGAGAGCTGATTTTGGAGGAAGTGTAAGCCGGCATGCGCTTGCCATCAAGTAAAGATTCCACGATAATACTGTTCTTAGCATTCGTGATCAATTTAAAAAGACCGGGTTTCCCGGAAATGGCGAGAATTCCTTTCAACATTTTTTTACAATTTTAATTTGCAGCAACAAAAATAATATAAACATCTATTAGTTTGCTCCTACAAGAGCTATTTTTGCCAGGATCGAAGTGAAGGAACTTTAGAAACCGAAATAAACCACTATTAAACAATGATTTAAAAGTTTACTACAACAGATAATACTGGCAAAAATACCCTCGCGTAAATTTCAAATCAAACGCTTAATGTCGTGTCATGTATAAAATGTCGTATAAGTTGAAAACTAATTAAGTCCCCTCTCTTTTTTAATTTTGTTATAGGCATCATTAACCCTGGCAAACTTCTCATTGGCAGCCTTTTGAAACTCGGGCCCCAGGTGACTGACTTTGTCGGGATGAAACCTGAGAGCCATTTTCCGGTAGGCCTTTTTTACTTCTTCATCAGTAGCAGAAGGAGAAATCTCAAGAATTTTATAGTGAGCTTCCAGGTTATCAAAAAACATATTCAGAACAGCCTGATAATCTGAACGGGAAATCCCAAGCAAACCGGCAATACGATCGATGGTACCAATCTCGACCGAACTCAATTGCCCATCAGCTCTTGCCAAACCAAATAAGAGATGTAGAAGCTGAATCCGGCTGTCATAGTTTAAATTAATTCTGATTTGGTGACAAACATCGGAAAGCGGAATCTGCTTTTTTATCAAATCACGAAGAACAATTAAAGCCTCTCTGGCTTTCTCTTCTCCTAAATAGTTGCGCAGATAATTTCTGGCATAATCGAGCTCAGAACGTAAAATTTTGCCATCGGATTTCATAACTGCTGCCATCAATACCAGCAATGAAACGACAAACCCATCGCGAGGCGAACCATAGGGCATACCCTGCTTTTTATTATCACCAACAGCCATTTCCTCGGCCTGTCCCCCCAGGAACATACCAATTAAGGCGCCAACAGGGCCCAACACCCACCAGCCGATACCAAAGCCTATTAATGAACCTACTATTCCCATTATTTCAGTAATTCAGAATGAATTTTCAAAATCTGAGGAACCACCAGATGTTTTTCATCTGCCAGAATCTCGTAATCGCAAAAACGATGTCGTTTCTCGTCCGGCCACTGATTGCGAATGCGTTTTAATACTTCTTCCGATGCCACCCCATCGCGTTTGATAACCCTTGCAATACGAACCGTCTCAGGGGCAGTAACCAATATAACTTTATCCAGAAAGTGATGTCCTCCGCTTTCAAGCAAAACAGCAGCTTCTTCAAGAACATAAGGTGCACGCTGTTTATTTACCCAGCCAATAAAATCCTCACGTACAACAGGATGTACAAGAGCGTTAACTTTATTCAGCAATTTATTGTCTTCGAAAATTACTTTTGCAACAAGCTGCTTGTTTAACTTTCCGTTTCGATAAACCTCATCACCAAACAATTTTTTATAGCCGGAGACTAACCGGGGATGCTCCTCAATTAATCTTTTGGCCTCATTGTCAGCATAATAAACAGGGATTCCCAACGATTCAAATATTTTACAAACCGTTGTTTTACCACTTCCAATACCCCCGGTTATACCAACTTTCAACAAGACTAACGAGTTTTTTCAAGTAAATACTCCACAAAAATAGGAGAAAAGCTCAGTGATTCGACATTTGATGGCGCTTTATCCAGGCGCACTTTCAAACGGTCGGGCCTGTCTTCCCGTAACACAGGTGATGCATCAACAACAGCATGAAACTGGGATTCATCGATTGTACCGTATTTGCTCATCCCGACACGGAACGAAACCTGAATTTCAGAAGGAAATGTTTTAATGCGCAAGCTGTCGGGGAGTCCGTAAACCCGCAAAGGTATTCGCAAATTGAGTTCTGTAAATGGTTCAACCGGAACGATTGCTGTTACTCTTTTTTCGGAAGCCTTAACCTGAGAGGGAATAATCAGGGGAATGACGGTAGAGATTGAGTCGGCCAGACCCTCAAGTTGGAGTTCACGGGTTTCAATATATTTTACCGTATCGATCACTTGTTTAGGGCCGGATATCATTACCGAGTCGGGTTGCACCAAAATTGGCCCCGCCTGAAGATATTGCTTTTCGAACCCAATATCTGCAGAAACCCTCACGGGAACACGTTTACTACTCTTTTCGGCAAGCGGCACAAACAACGTATCAGGATTAACATCAATCAGTTCCATCCCTTGTGAAAGCTGCCCTACAATTTTGTTGTGTTCTCCGGATGTGAGAGTATATACCCCTTCTCCTGCCTCAGTTTTCAATGGTTGCATTTCAGAAACATTAAATGTAAGAGGAAGAAAAGTATTACTCAGCTGATAACGCAGAATAACAAAACCCACAGCGCGTACTTTAACTTCGATGCGACTTTTGAAATCGTCAGGAAGCATCTTGTCTTCCGGAATATTCACAAATTTCACGGGGTAACTAAGTGTTGCTGTGTATTCTTTGCGTAAAGCGTTAAGAAACCAAAACCCGGTGGCAATAACCAGGAAAACGAGAAAAACCACAACATTCTTGTCCTGCCGGAGCCGGTTAAACCAGTCGCGTATCCAACCTAAAATTTTCAGGTACTTTATATTAACTGCATTATTCCCCATTTAAATAAAATCAAATAGCACCATTTAATGTCTGTCCATAAAGTTCCATTTGCTTTGTTACGCTTGCAACCGGCACTCTCTGAACAGACACACATATTGTGAAAATTTTTGTGAGTTTATATACACGCACTATTTACTGACAGTCACTGAAATTTTTGTTCGCATTTACAAAAAAGGCCAATGATTTACAAAAATAATCATTGGCCGGCTATTACAAAATTTTATTGAACAATGGTAGATGTCTATGGTTCTTATTTTTTAACCGCATCCGACATGTCCATAATAATACCTGCTTTATCAACCTTAATATTAACGTCGCTGGCAATCTCAACAACAACGTAACTGTCTTTAACTTCGGTTACTCTGCCATAAATACCGCCGGTAGTAACCACCTTATCTCCCTTCTTCAGGTTTTCGCGATATTTTCTAAGTTCCTTTTGCCGTTTAACCTGAGGGCGAATCATAAAAAAATAAAACACCACAATAATCAGGATAAATGGTAATAATTGCATCAGCATACCAGGGCTCTCGCCACCTGTAGCCTGTAAAAATAAGCTCATCATAATCTATTCCAATTTTAGTTCAAAAATTTTATTCGAATTAGAGGTCGCAATATAACTATTTTTTAGTGACTTGAGCAATCAAAGATAACCTTACCGGTTTTTTGGTTCCCTGAAAATACACACTTACTTGTTGAAACTGAGCACCACGTTTACCCCGGGAGTCAAAAATAACTTCAACGAATCCTGATTCACCAGGCTTGACGGGTTTTTCTGTATATTTTGCCACAGTACAACCACATCCTGTTGCAACTCTCTCAATTATCAAAGAAGTCGACCCCTTATTCTCAAATCCGAAACGAGCGCCTACTTCATCTCCGGGTTGTATGGTTCCGAAATCATGCTCAGTAACTGCGAAAACAGGCTCTACATCTATAGAATCATTGCCGGTAATACCGTGATCAGTGATTTTTTTATCGTTCCGGCTTTTCTGATGAGGAGTGCCGCACCCCAAAGTAAAGGAGAATGCTCCCACGATAAGAAAAATGATAACTTTATTAATCGAAGAAAATCTGGTTACCATAACTACTTTAACTCATTGATAATCTATTCCCTATCAACAACTTTTTCCAGCTGATTTTCTTTTTTCAAATGCGTGATCACCTTATCGAGAATACCGTTAATGAAAGTTCCGCTTTTTGGAGTAGAATAATGCTTTGCTATCTCAATATATTCGTTTAATGTTACTTTAACAGGAATTTTAGGAAATTCCAAAAACTCGGCAATGGCAATCTGCATCAATACGATATCAAGGTAGGCGACCCTTTCGAGGTCCCAATTACGCGAAAATTTTCTAATCAGAGCCTGATAATCCTGATTATTTAAAATGGTTTTACGAAAGAGGGTTTTTACAAATTCACGGTCTTCTTCGTCTTTGAATTCCTTTTGCAAAGCTTGTTCCTCCCCATTTTCTTCTTTAAACTCTTTAAGCGTTTTGACCACAATACTCACCACAAATTCGGCTTCGTCGTTCCAGAAAATGGATTCCTCCTTAAATAAAGCATATAATGGAAGATATTGCCCAATTACCTTTTCATAAAGCTTAGCAACAAATTTCCGGTCGGCCTCATACGAATCATCGTCGGATAGCATGTAATGTTGATACAAGTCAGAATCAAGGATATGTTTATAGACATCCTTTATATATTGTTCATTATTTTTCCATGACAAACCGGTGGTTTCAACATATTTTAAAAGCTGTTTGTTCTCCCGTAGTTGTTGAATAACCTTGTTGTTAATAAATTTCCGGTTGGGATGAAGATCCTCGTAAGTAGGTCTTTTCTTATTCAACCCGATCTCGATGCGCTTTTCGGCAAGATCACGCACATCCAGAATCAACAATAAAAGCAAATGATAAAGTTCGTGAGATTTAGAAATACTGTGAAACAATTCCTTTTCGGCCTGCTGGAGGGATGAGTCACCCCCCCTGAAATGACCGTAAACAGTTTGCATCACTTTCACACGGAGCAATCTTCTACTAAGCATTCGTTAAAGAACTTTTATTTACTTCAGATAATTTTTCAGGACAAAAGTAGGTCTTTTTTTATTTTACGCAAGAAAGCAATCTATAAAATTATTCCTGAGTCTGCCAGACACGCACTTATTACACGATAAAACCGACTTTCGCCGTTAAAGAGTTTGAAATTTAGAATAATTTTGTAAACAATCTTTGGTTATTTTAAAAAATTATTGCCATTTTTGACCGGGAGAAACACAATGTTTTCTTACTCAAAAAAATTTATTTAAAGATGGAAGGATTTGACAAAAAAGATGGAATTGACAAAAAGCAAAATGAAAGGGACGACATCTTTTCAAAAGCGGTAAGAGCCGGAAAGCGGACTTATTTTTTTGATGTTAAGGCTACACGGAAAAATGACTATTACCTGACCATTACCGAGAGTAAAAAGCGCTATGAAGAAGACGGTCGTTTTCGTTTTGAAAAACACAAACTCTTTCTTTACAAGGAAGATTTTGAGAAATTTGCAAATGGTCTGAAAGAGGCCATTGACTTTATTCAAGCCGAACAAGGGGCATATAACGGCAATGAATCCACTCAAACCGAATCAAAAGAAACTTCAGAAGAATCCCTTTCAACGGCTGAATACACCAATGTTGACTTTGAAGACCTGAATCAATAGGTGACGTCTTCCGATTGTTGATTCATTCATAACAAAAAACGGGGAAGGCCTTAAGGCATCCCCGTTTTTTGTTGAAGAGAACTAATACATCTTTATTGAAAAAAACTTTGATTAGCAGAATTTCCCAGGTTCCGGCTTTCAATTTTCTTTAATATTTCTCCCAATTCGTAAAAAGTCAGTTTTTTAACATTGGTAAGAACAAAATCGTTTCGCAATCCTCCTCCCAGAAGATTGGATTCCTCAATAGCAGCTTTCACTCTGTCATTCAATGGGACATCAATAGGAACAAGGCCCCAAAACGTCACGAACTGCCCCGAAAAAGCAATAAACTCCAGTTTCCCTTCAAATTTTTCAAACATATACTCTACCTCACCTGAAATGACACGCTGCCTGGTTTCGTCAAAAGCCCCTCCGTCACGGGAAAAGAAAGCACCAAAAAAACGGAGTTTTTGCCCGTGTCCGCCTAAACCGGTGGAAATAAACATAGGAGGATGGTCAAGCATGGATGCCTGAAATACCAGCTTACACTCCTGAAGTGCAAGATATGTCCAGTCTTCCAGCCCCATATCGGGTTGTTTCTGATAATTCTGTAAAATACGGATGGCATCCGGACTTCCTATCGAAGCTAGTGCAGCAAGCCGCCTTCGTTTGCTGCCGGGAGAAGAATTTTCGTCCCAAAGTTCATATTTGCCGGCCATCACTATATCGGGTCGCAAATTGCTTTTCACTTCTTTTGACATCCGCATGTATGCCATCTGGGTATCCAGAGATACCTCGCGTTCCATTACCTGGATATCACCCCCGTTCTCTCTGACAACCTTTTGAAAGTCTTCAAATGTTCCTGAAAAATCCATTGCGCTCCTCCGTTAAAATACTTTCCACAACACTTCGTTAAAGATTTTGCAACAAATTGTAATTCAAATACTTGCTGTCAAAATCTTTTATCTGTTTAGATGCAGCGAATCAAAAATACATGCAATATCTAAACATCTTACAAACTATTCTTTTCAATTATCTTACCAAATTAGAACTAAAAGGTTTCCATAATGTTTAATTTCTTCTCTTCTGCCTTTTCGTCATTTTTCTGTAACCCAGGCTGTCATTTTTGCGCACAATAATTACCCGGACAAAAAAATCCCCAAAAGTTGGGATTGCCGGGAAATTTAGCAATCGTTATTTTTGAAAAATTTTTACAACATGGGTGTCTTTAAAGTCAATAGTCAGTTAAAAGAAGCCTAAACGCAGAGAAGCGATGAGCAAAGATTTTATTATGAGAGCGTAACACAGCAAATGGTACTTTATGGACAGACACTAATTAGTGCGTGTCTATAAACTTGCAAAAAATTTTTACAATCTGTG
>NZ_AHZV01000053.1 GCF_000250735.1 Anaerophaga thermohalophila str. Valhall | reverse complement strand
AGCAGTGTTAAAATTTATATTTTCAATTATCAGTTAAAAAAGCCTAAAGGCAGAGACGTAATGACGCAAAGTTTTTATTATGAGAGATTTATGTGTTGTTGATTGTGTAAACAATTATTTATCACACACTAACTTTTGTGTGTCTGTCCAGAAAGTGTCATTTACTGTGTTACGCTCGTCCGAAAATTATTCATTTACGATGATTAAACTCCGTATTTTCGGACTTCGCAAGCCTTGTAAATGACACTTTCTGAACAGGCACTTAATTCAGAAATCCTAAAAATTTAAAGCTATGGCAGAAGATAAAATAATTACTCTCGCAACACGTTCGTATGAGCATGCTGAAATCATACGTTCTTTGCTCGAAAGCGAAGGAATTGAATGTTTCCTGGAGAATGTCAATCTGATTCAGGGATCCATTTCAGACGGCGTGAAGATTCGAATCCGTGAGCAGGATCTGGAAAAGGCAGTGAAAATCATGGAGGAAGTTGAAAGACCCGAACTTTTGAAGGCCGAAGAAAAGAAACGGGGAAGACCTTCCAGACACCGCATTCTATTGCCTGTCGATTTTAGTGATTATTCATCCAAAGCGGCTGATATGGCTATGGACTGGGCAGCCAGGCTTGATGCTGAAATAACCGTTTTGCACGTTTTTTACAATCCGGTCATTAATACCCTCCCGTTTGCCGAAGCTTATGTGTATGATACAAGTATTGATGAAATGCTGATCGATCTGGAAGAAAAAGCCAAAGAAGATATGAATGGCTTCATGGGGCATTTGAAGCAACGAAAAAAAGATAAAGGACTTGAAAAATTACACATCCGTACAAAATTGCTTCGTGGCGTGGCTGAGGATGAAATTATCCACTTTAGTGATGAGTACGAACCTACGGTAATTATAATGGGAACGAGGGGAAAAGACCGTAAGGCATCGGATTTGATTGGTTCTGTTACAGCCGAGGTTATGGAAGGTGCCCGCGTTCCTGTTTTGGCTGTTCCTGAAGATTTCGAATATAAGGGAATCGATAATATGAAAAAAGTTCTCTACGCCACCAATTTTGAAGAGTCTGATTTTGTTGCTCTCGATAAACTTGAAAAACTCGTTAAACCTTTGGATGTTTCTATTACCTTTGCACATGTGTGCGAAAAATCTTCCCATAAGTGGGACAAGGTGAAAATGGAAGGCCTGAAAAAATATGTGGAGGATAAGTTTCCAAATACCCAAATAGATTTTGACCTTATTCAGAACGAGGATTTTTGGGTCGGTATGGAAAGCTATGTCCGGGCCAAAAATATTGACATTATCAGCCTTACCACTCACCGGCGCAACATCTTTGCCCGCCTGTTTAACCCCAGCATCGGGAAGAAAATGTTATTCCATTCAACTACTCCGTTGCTGGTTTTTCATGCACGGCGATAAGAGCGAACCAGTAAAGGGTTGTTGGTGACAGGTTGAGGCCGCTTTGCATGTTGACCAATAATTCAGACTAATTTTATACTGATGAAACGAGCCAGGCAAAGCTTGCCATAATAAGAATATGGATAAGTTCTTGAATGCAGGTTCCATTAGGCCTTAAAGAATAAATTTTATACTAATGAAAGGATTTGCCAGCGACAATAATTCAGGGGTTCATCCTGAGATAATGAAAGCATTAGAGGAAGTTAATAAAGAACATGCAACAGGTTATGGCGGTGACCCTGTTACCGCCCGCACCGAAAAGCTTTTTCAAAGTATCTTTGGTCAGACGGCCAAAGTTTTTTTTGTATATAATGGTACCGGCGCCAATGTTATTGCATTACAAACTGCTACCCGGCCCTTCAATGCCATTATCAGTTCCGAAACAGCCCATATACATGTGGATGAATGCGGTGCTCCCGAAAAGCACACCGGATGCAAGATGCTGACACTGGAAACTCCTGACGGTAAACTTACTCCCGCTCTCGTGGAAAAGCATCTGCATGGTTTCGGGTTTGAACATCATGCACAACCCGCTGTTGTCTCTATTGCTCAGGCCACTGAACTTGGAACGCTGTATTCTATTGACGAATTAACAGAATTGGCAGATTTTGTTCATAGTAAAGGTCTTTTCCTGCACATGGATGGTGCCCGTATTTCTAATGCAGCTGCCTCACTTGGCTGCAGTTTTCGTGAAATGACTACCGATGTTGGCGTTGATGTTCTTTCGTTTGGAGGTACAAAGAATGGACTTATGTTTGGTGAAGCGGTTGTGTTTTTAAATCCTGATCTTGCTGTCAATGCAAAATATGTTCGCAAACAGACAACCCAGCTACATTCTAAAATGCGTTTTATTGCAGCCCAGTTTGAAGCTTTCCTGAAAGACGAATTGTGGCGTAAGAACGCTGAGCATGCCAATAGCATGGCAAAATTACTTGCCGACCGGCTGAAACCGGTTGATGCTGTTCAAATTACTCAGAAAGTACAGGTGAATGGTGTTTTTGCGATTGTTCCCAGGCATATTATTGAACCGTTGCAGAAAAAGTACTTTTTTTACATTTGGAACGAGTCAAAAAATGAGGTGCGGTGGATGACCTCTTTTGATACAAAAGAATCAGAAATCATTGATTTTGTAGAGGAAATTAAACATCTGTTACCTGACCTGAATTATTCATAAATTATCTATTACGA
>NZ_AHZV01000054.1 GCF_000250735.1 Anaerophaga thermohalophila str. Valhall | reverse complement strand
TTCGGAAATTACATTAACCTGCTTTATTCATAAGTTTTCGTCATGAGATGTTCAAATATCAAAAAACGCAAGCAACCGCATACAAATTTGATGCAGGAAATAGTGAACTATTTTCAAATCAAATTTGATGAGGACGCTTGTGTTTTGCCGATAGTTGAGCATCGTAATAGATAATTTATGAATAATGCAGGTTAGAGGCTTCTGAAAAAGTCAGCAGCCTGTTTCAAACTTATTTTCCATTGTTCTTTTTGGCATTGCCCCAAAAAGAACCAAAAAGGTCTGGTCCGCTTAAACCTGGCTCCCCGCGAAAGCCAAAATTTCCGGCCATTGCGCAAGGCAATAAACGTCGCCCATTTTGGCTTCACGCCATCCGCCGGCCCGGAAAGCGGACAGACCACAGCGCCTTTTAAATTGTTAAAGTCGTTCATTATTACGACATTCTTTTGAACAGTGATATGTTGACAATTAACATTTACACAATCCTTCGTTAAATTTTGCAATACGCTGTAGGTCAATTGTTTGTATCTAAAGAAGTTTGTTTATTTAAATGCAGTATATTAATGTTGTAAAAATCATCTTACATCTTATATCTAACTCAAATTACAAAATACTTTATATCAATCATTTGTTTTGCGGAGTTGGATTTTTGCTTATCAGGCCAATTTTCGGTACTAACGGTAAAATTCTTATCTGCAAAATTTAACACTTCTGCCTTCTGCCTGGCAAACTTCTGCCTGTCGATTACTTATATCTAAAAATCTCATGATCTATTGATTTACAGGTGTAAACATTTTTAAAGATTTGCATGAAAAACCTTGCACCTTTAATGGGGCAATGCAACGTAAATAATTTATTATTAATTATTTAAGCGTTGTTCAGCAAATCCTGTATTAAAAAAGAGATTCTGTCCGGCTTAATTTTTTTTGAGGTGCTGATCAAATATTTTTTTGGTTAAAGACATTCCCGGCAAATGGCGGTTTGTGGCAATAGAGTTTTCAAGAGAGGAAGCAGACTTTGCAGGAAAAGAAACAGAGTCTTCCTGGTTCTGGAAGACTCTGTTTCTAAAGAATATGTTGCGCTATTTACATGACTTCGTAATTGAAGCTTCAGCAGGTTTCTTTCTTTTGATCAGGCCTCATTTTCTTTAGTGATATTAAGTTTTAGAGGATTTATTTCTTCTCCCCAGTAAACAGTAGTATGTGGGAAAGGAATTTCAATATTGCTTTTATCGAAGGCAATTTTCAGTCTTCTACGATATTCCCTGCCTGTTTCCCATTGCATGATGGGTTTGGTTTTTAGTCTTGCTTTAATGATGAGAGCACTGTCGCCAAATTGATCAAGTCCAAGTATTTCTATTGGTTCTATGATTTTTGGGCCGAAATAGGGGTCGTTTTGAAGTTCATCACCAACCTGCTTCATGATTTCCATGACCTGGTCTACATCTTCTTTATAAGCAACACCTATATCAAAAACCATGGCCGACCATTCTTTGGTCATATTCGATAAGGTATTTATCTTACCATTCTGAAATATGTGAACCACTCCGTTAAAGTCGCGGAGAGTAATTGTTCGCAGTTCAATTTTTTCAACAAGTCCTCCGGTTCCGTTAATTATAGCAACATCGCCGGTTCTGATCTGGTCTTCGAGAAGCATGAAAAACCCGGATATGTAATCACGCACCAGTTCCTGTGCTCCAAAGCCAACTGCCAGTCCAAGAATACCGGCACTGGCCAGGAGGGGCGCAACGTCAATGCCGAATTTACTGAGCAGCATTATTATAAAAACAGTATATAATACTATTCGTACGGCTCCAAGGACAATACCTGTAAGGGTATTGATTCGTTTTTCAGCTTCGCCGGTATCTACTGTTTCGTCACCTTCTGCCCGTTTTACCAGAATCCTTTTGAGCCGGTTAATAGAGAACTTTACGACCCGGAGCATAATAATTAATGCGATAAGAATGATTATTATCCCGGGCAGATCTTTTATAGCCCAGTCTATTGCATTGGTAAGTGCTCTTGACCAAAATTCAGTAGTAAGTAAATTTTCCATAATAATTCTGTGTTTGAATGATAATGTTTTTATTGTAAGGGTCATGCAGTAGTTCGTTTGTTATACGTGGGTTACCTGTTCAGAATTGTAATTTCAGTACGTTCATTTTCTTCATGTTCTTCATCTGTACAAGGGACTCCGTCGGCACAGTCGTTTATTAGCTGTTGTTCTCCAAATCCTTTTGCAGAAATGCGTGACGAATCAATTCCTGCATTTTCCAGATAAGCAGCCACAGATTGTGCCCTTTGTCTGGAATTATGGAGATTGGTTTCAGCATCTCCCCTTGAACTGGTGTGTACACCGATCTCTATAGTCCATGACTCATTGTCTTTCAACAATTTTGAAACAGCATCCAGCAGGAGTTGAGAACCGTTGGCTGTGTCCAGGCTGTTTTGCTCATAAGAAATATTCAGCAGATATGATTTTCCGGTTAATGCAGGCTCTAAGTCAAGACCGGTCAATTGATTAAGGTCGACATAACCGGTGTCTCTTCCGGATGTGGAATAGGAAAGGCCGGAGGGGAAATATCCCGGTTTATAGAAGACCAGGTAATAATTCGAATAAGGATTCAGTTTTACTTTGAAGGAGCCGTCATTTTCTGTACGCGTGGTATCTGTTTTCGAATCGGGTGAATGAATGAACAAGGAAACAGATGGAACCGGAATGTTGCCGGAAGCTCTTGTGAGAATCCCTTTAACTCCGTACACCGGCTTGGGGTTAAGGGCAACCATTAAAGTGTCTTCATAATCGCTGAGAGAGAATGATTCTTCGAAAGGATAAAAATGTTCTTCGGCGGCGATTATTGTAATCTCTTTCGAGATGGTATCGGATAAGGAAAACGATCCGTCGCGACCGGTTGTAATATCCTGAATATAGTTTCCTTCATTGTCGAGTACTCCTAAAATTGCACCCGAAACAGGTTCTCTGGTGTTTTTATCAATGACCATACCCGGGAATGTTCTTTGTGGTTTTTCGAAGGTTACCGGGTGCAAAATTTCAAACTTATAGATATCATCGCTGCCTGTTCCTCCC
Organism: Anaerophaga thermohalophila str. Valhall; assembly: GCF_000250735.1. Taxonomy (GTDB): domain Bacteria; phylum Bacteroidota; class Bacteroidia; order Bacteroidales; family Marinilabiliaceae; genus Anaerophaga; species Anaerophaga thermohalophila_A. Next base: position 5,208 of record NZ_AHZV01000054.1, on the reverse strand, counting down.
GGACGGTTAGAGGCAAAATAGCCTTTACTCCCACCGGGTTCGATAAAAATGGAGAAATCGTCTTTTGATGAGTTAATTGGGTATCCCATGTTTTTCACCGCGTATTCCCCGTCAATTTTTTTGGCAACGAATAAGTCAAGTCCACCAAGTCCGGGGTGTCCGTCGGAGGAGAAATAGAGAATACCGTTACTGTCAACGAAAGGAAACATCTCATCTCCGGGTGTGTTAATTTTATCACCGGCATTGACGGGTTGTCCCCATCTCTGATTTTGTCTTTCAACGTAGTAAATATCTGTTCCACCGTAGCCACCGGGCATATCGGATACAAACCAGAGTCTGTTACCGTCTTCTGTCAAAAAGGCATGGGCGCAGGAATAGGAGGGGTCGTTAAAGGGCAGCTCCTCCGGTGTGGTCCAGCTTCCATCGGGTTTTCTTCTGGAATATACTATGCTGAGCCTGTTGAAACCGTTATCTCCTTTCTTCTTAATGAGTGAGTGAAATATGTTGCGGGTAATGAATATCTCTGTTCCATGAATATTAAAAGATACAGGACCGTCATTATATCGTGTTTTAAAATCAGTGGTATAAATTTCAGGTGACACAAACGAGTTTCCGTATTGTTCGGCACGGAAAATGTTCAGGAATGACCCTCCTTCGTTGTTTTTAAAAACAGCTCCGGCCGGACGGGATGAGGTAAAATACATGATTCCGTTTTGAATGAGTGGCGAAAAATCGGAATACCGGCTGTTAAAATTTACTTCGGAAACTGTATATTTTTTTCCTGAAGTAGTTGTTGTGCAAGGTTATCTTTATTCTCCCAGAGTTTGGCTCTCTGGTCATCGGGATTTTCCTCAATGAACTTTTTTATGGCCTGACCTGCCTCTATATATTTACCATTGTACCTGAGTGTTTGTGAAAAGTAATACAAATCATCTCCGCTGAGATTGTCGAGGCCGACTTCCTTATAAACGGCTTCTGCCCTGTTGTGATCATTGGTTTCGATATATGCTCTGGCGAGTCTGATTTTCGATGAATCGGGAATTTCCTCTTTCCTGTTTGCGTCCCGGTAGAGTTGAATGGCGGTCGAATAATCCATTTCATCAAAAGCCGTCTTTGCTTTCTGCAGTCGCTTATATGCAGAGCGACTTAGTTCTGCTTCCTGGTTTTGGGCAATACCCACGCACATTGCAGCAGTAAAAAGAAGTGAAGCCAGAAGTATTAACGGTTTCAATGTCATTAACCATAGTTTTTATGCACAAAATAGTCATTTTTTATAAGTCTGAACACAATACCCCTTTAAACTTTTACAAACAATTGGTAGTTAATTGTTTATGAAATCAAAGAAGTAAATCACAAATCGCTCATAATAAAAACTTTGTGTCTTTCAGTTTCCGCAGCTTTGGCGAAGGATACATTCAGACTCTGTAGCTTTAGCGCAGAATTACTTTGCGATTAGGATTTTTTTAACGGACTATTGTGACCAGGCAAAGTCAAAAATTACGGGGAGAGACTACTTTTTCTTTTGTTGTCTTCCCGAATTCATAACTAACAACAATTTCATGGCTGCCGTTGTTGAAAGGTCTCATATCGGCATTGGAAAAATCGTAAGCATATCCAATAAGGAGTTGCGGGTTTATGTGCATCCCGGCCAGAAGGGAAAGACTCTCACCCGGTCGGTAAGAGAAGCCTGCCTCATAAGTTTCACGGAGAAGAAGGCGGGCTGTAATATCGGCAGAGAAAGGGGCACCTTCAACAACCCTTGTTATGAATGAGGGTTTAAGTACCATTTGTGATCCTACGTCGATATCGTATCCTGCCATTACAAAAAAGTGTCGTTGCAGTGTGTGCATCTGCTCTCCCGGAGAGTCATTATCCCCCAGTTCTGTTTGAAATAAGCGGGGGAACGATACGCCTGCATAATATTTCGGGGAGTAGAGATAAAGCCCGAAACCGGCATTGGGAATAAATTTTTGTTCCAGGTCTTTACTGAACGAAGGGTCCGTTTCATCAACATTCAAACTGCTTAAACCTACATGATAGTTGTACAGGCCTCCGTTTAGTCCCAGGGAAAGTATTGTTTTTTCCGTAATGTTTACACGATAAGCGTAGCTGAAATTCAGAAATAAATTGTTAACAGGGCCATATTCGTCGGAGACCAGCGAAAGTCCTAATCCCATGGTATGATCTCTCAGGGGAGTATGGGCGGCAAAGTTGTGGGTTCTTGGTGCCCCGTCAAGGCCTACCCACTGAAGTCTGGAAAGCAATATCATGCTTAAGGCGTCGCGCGTTCCGGTATAAGCAGGATTGATTGTAATAATATTATGCATGTACTGTGTATACCTCGGTTCCTGCTGCGAAAAAGTTTTTTGAGAGAACAAAAACCCAACCAGCATTAATGCGAATGAGATGTATGTTTTTATATGCGCTGATATCTTCATTAGTATAATGTTACAACATTTGTTATCGAACAATATAGAAATATCCGCTTACCTTTTTATTGATATCTCTGATGGTGATGACGTAATAATAGGTGCCGGATGGCAACTTTTTTCCAATAGTGATGCCGGCGTTGGATGTTCCGTCCCATTCACCTGTAAATTCGTCTTGTTTGTAAACTGTATTGCCCCAACGATTGAAAACGATGAAGCTGAAATTATCATTTTCATCCCTTTTTACCCATGGAATGATTAGTTTTTCATTAATATCATCATCATTTGGCGAAAAACCTTCGACAACCTCAAAGCAGGGATCTGGATCCAGGTAATCGGGGGTGCCGTCCCCGTCAGAATCTCCGTAACCTTCCACTTCTGTGGGAATACCGTCTCCATCATGATCATCAATTTCGACAACGGTAATTGTAACAGTTGCGTTCGAGCAAAGTTGCGGAGTACCGTTATCACATATTTCATATTCGAAACTGTCTGTTCCAAAAAAAGCCTGATTTGGTGTATAGGTAAAAGTTCCGTCGGGATTTATTTCTACGGTTCCGTTCTCCGGAAATGAAACGGGTACCGTGTTGATGCTTAATTCGTGACCATCAGGGTCTGTATCGTTATCCAGCAAAGAGCTACCATTAAATACCAGGTCCTGTTCGGCCTCAAACTCGTCGTCCTCCGGATTCGGAGGCTGGTTGGTCTGGTCGTTATCAAGGTTGGTTACTTCGGCTGTAAATGACAAATCATGATAGTTTTGGTCCGAAGCAGATGCGTCCACCATAAATTCAATGCTAAATTGAATGTCACCGTCTGCTTCGTCATCATCCACACCGGTTACTGTTACTGTTTGCGGTTGGTTCCAGTTTTCGGGCGTAAAAATGAATTCATCGTTATTTAGGGTTCCTTCTGTCTCATCTATCCCTGATGCCCTGATTATTACCGTGGAGGCTGGTCTACTGGATAATTGAAGTGAAAAGTTATCTGAAGTTCCGCTTTCGGAGGTTTCCAACGAAAGGCTTTCCGGAATTGTTATCAATCCTGCAGAGTCATTATCCGTATTGGTGACCGGGATAGTTGTACTCTGGCCGTGATAATTTTCATCCGAGCTTTCGTTAACAACGGCCACGGTTAAAGTATAGCTGATATCGCCATCTACCTCATCATCATCCTCTCCGGTAATGACGATTGTTTGTTGCTGGTTCCAGTTGTCGGGAGTAAAGATGATCTCATCAGTGCTGAGGATCCCTTCTGAAGTATCGAGTCCGGTAATTTCAAAGACCACATCGGAGAATGGCTGGCTTTTTAGCACAATTGAAAAGACATCTGTGGTGCCTGACTCAGAGGTAATGGTTTCTGAATTGGTAATTGTAACATCAAAGCCGGCTGAATCATTGTCTGTATTTGTTACCTCAACAGGAACAGAAAGATTATGGTAGGCTTCATCTGAACTCTCGTTAACCACAGAGAATGCCAGGGTATAAGAGATGTCCCCGTCGACTTCATTGTCGTCTATACCTGTAACTGTTATTATTTGCGGTTCATCCCAGTTTTCCGGGGTAAAGGTTAACCGATTGGAGTTGAGTGTTCCCTCGGATGTGTCGAGTCCTGTAATTTCGATGACAACATTAGTAGCTGGCTGTGTATTTAAAAGGATAGAAATATTATCAGAGGTTCCTGATTCTGAAGTAGTAGTACCGGCATCGGAAATTATTGGCTTTATCCCCGCGATGTCGTCGTCCAGCACTATGGCCGTTACTTCCTCCTGTTCTCCGATGGTAGCATCTGAAGCGGACGAGATGGAGACGGTTATCGTTTCGTCTCCTTCGGCTTCAAAATCATCTGTTCCGGTCAAAGTGATGGTCTCTTCCAATTGGCCAGATGGAATGGTGACTGAATTAATTCGACCTGAATAGTCGTTGCCGGCAGCTGTGCCCGAATATTCCAACTCAACACTAACTTCGCGGGTGGATGCATGATTCAACCCGACACTGATAATAGCAGAACCACCGTCTTCCGTAAATGGGGAACCGGTTAACTGAAGGTTAACCACCGGTTCGGTTTGTGCATCTTCAATCGTTATGGCAGCTTCCTGGATGCCCGCTGTTGAGGCAGAACCACCAGCCACCTGAGAAATAGCAATCTCGAGAACCTCATCTCCTTCATAAATATTGTCGGCAATGGCATCGAGAGTGGTAGAACCTGTTGTGCTTCCAGGTGAAATAGAGATCGATGTGGATGTCAGATTGTAGTCATTATCTTCAGTGGTTATATTGGTGGCTTCAAGCAAAACAATAACTGTTTGCTCGGTAGCGTTGCTTAACGAGGCGGTTATGGTGCTTGTTCCGTCTTCTGCAATGCTCTCCGGGGATGCTGACAATGTTACCAAAGGAGGCTGTTCATCATCCAAAATAAAAATAGTAACATTTTGGATGCCGTTTTCATAAGCATCTCCACCCGAAACTGAGGATATTGATAGCGTCAGACTTTCACTGTCCTCATAAATATTGTCATCAATGGCTTCAAGGGTTGTTTCACCCGACAGACTTCCTGCCGGTATAGTGATATCATCAGATTCCAGTTGATAATCTTCATTTTCAGTGGAACCATTGCTGACGGATAGGGTGACCACAACCGGTTCAATGGTTCGCCTGTTAAGGGTGGCCGTTATGTTGGTTGTCCCGCCGTTTTCAGAAATAGACAGCGGTTGTGCGGAAAGCGAAACATGAGGTGGATTCTCATCATCTTCAATGGTTATGGTAGCAGAGGCAGGATC
>NZ_AHZV01000055.1 GCF_000250735.1 Anaerophaga thermohalophila str. Valhall | reverse complement strand
TTAAAATCCAAATTTTTTTGCACTTTTTTTACTTATAAGAATTTGTAAGATGAGGAAAAGAGAGCCGGGTTACTTTATTGCGTTCATTAAGAGCTGTCATGGTAAAAATAGCTTGTGCTGCAAGTGTCCTTTCATTTTTATAGAGCGGCTCGGAAAAAACATCAACACTCACTTCGAGTTTAACAGGACCGGCATTTTTTACATTCGCAACCAACTCCACTACAGCGTTTTCATTAATCTGAGAAAAAAAATTCACTTTCTCCACAGAAGCAGTGAACATTTTCTGACGTGTAGCCCGGGTAGCACATATAAAAGCAACTTCATCCATCCATTTCATCAACTCTCCCCCAAAAAGAATTTCGTTTGCGTTTAGTGTTCCGGGAAAAGCCATTCTGCACTGTCTTGTCTCAGCTTCGCTATATAAACTCTTACCGTTTTGCATCTGTTGCCTTTTGTCCATTGTTAATAACAGTCCGTTAAATTTTTACAGATTCCTGGTTATTAATTGTTTTCATCATTAATAACACAAAACACAACTCTCTCATAACAACAACTTTGCTTCATTAAGTCTCTGCGTTTAGGCTTTTTTTAACTGACTTTTGTATCTACAAAAATAATCATTTATTTCTCAAAAGAGCAATGGTTCACATCCTGTTCCCATTTCGTGCGATTTTATCTATATTTGCCTCTGATAGTCAAAAAATTTACGAAGAAAGACAATTTTAGTTTCATAGAAATGCCTAATCAACGCAGACATAGAAGAATAGAATACCCTCCAATTGTGGATGGCTTTAAACCGGTAGGGGTAAAAATGCGCAATATTGACAAAGTGGTTCTTTTGTTTGAAGAGTATGAATCGATTCGTCTCATAGATTACGAAAATATGAACCAGGAAGAAGCGGCAGCCCGCATGAACATTTCCCGCCCCACTTTTACACGTGTATACAAAAAAGCCAGAAAAGCTATTGCCAGAGCCCTTGTCGAGGGTAAAGCAATTATCATCGAAGGTGGTACATATATCTCAGAAAATTACTGGGCCCGATGCAAAAAATGCTCCAGACTTACCACTGCCCCCACTCCATTAAAAAACTGTCCCCATTGTCATTCGGCTGAACTCAGCAACATCCATCTGCCGGAATAAAAAACCGGCAAGAATTAACCTTCCTGCCGGTTCTTTAGTGTTTCCTGAAATAACTCACTTTTTCTTTTCCCAAAGTGCCTCCATATCTTCCAGGGTACGGCCTTTAGTTTCAGGGACAAATTTCCAGACAAAAAGAAGTGACAATACACTCATAATTCCATAAATGCTATACGTCATTGCACTGCTGAACTCCATCATCGCAGGATAGGTTGAAGATACAAGATAGTTGGCTGTCCACTGTGCTGCAACAGCGATCGCAACGGCTTTGCCACGTATTTTATTCGGGAAAATTTCTGATATGAGCACCCAGGTAATCGGCCCCCATGACATCATGAACGAAGCAGTATAAACAATCATGAACACCAAAGTACTGATCCCGATAATATCGAAAAAAGCAAGTCCGGCAATGGCAAACATGCCAAGCGCCATACCGGCAGAGCCTACAATTAAAAGCGGTTTTCGCCCCCAATTGTCAACCGTAAATATTGCAACAACAGTGAAAATGACATTTACAAGCCCCATGATCACTGTCTGAAGCATTGAAGCATCCTTGGCAGCCCCCATACTTTCAAAAATACGCGGGGCATAATAAAGCGCCACATTAATCCCCACAAATTGTTGAAAAACAGACAACAAAATACCGATAATTATCACTGTTTTCCCGAAAGAGAACAACTTCCCGGAGGTGTGATGTCTGAGGCTTTCTTTGATATCCTGTAAAACAGCCTGAGCACGATCTCTACCGTTAATTTTGGTAAGAATCTGAAAGGCTTTTTCTTCCTGCCCTTTTAATGCAAGATAACGTGGGGTTTCCGGAACAAGAAACAAAAGCAGACCAAAAAGACCAGCCGGAATAGTTTCGGATACAAACATTCGTCGCCATCCTATTTCGTTAATCCATTCCAGTGGTTGCCCGTGAGCAATCCCCCAATTCACAAAATATACAACCAACATTCCAAAAATAATGGCAAACTGGTTTAGGGAAACCAACCGCCCCCGAATATTCGCAGGCGCAACCTCACCAATATACATGGGACTGAGAGCAGAGGCAAGGCCAACTCCAACTCCGCCAATAACCCGGTAAAAATTAAACATCAGCAGCAAGCCGATGGTTGGTTCGCCAACTTTGAAAAATAAAAATTCGGGATAACCTGAACCAAGTGCAGAAATGAAAAAAAGAATAGCCGCAAATTGCAACGATTTTTTCCTTCCGAATCTGGTGGCCAGCAACCCGGAAATAAGGCCTCCTATTATACAGCCAATAAGAGCACTGGAGGTAGTAATTCCATGAATTATAGAACTAAGTCCCTGACTATCGATAAGATATGCCTGAACCGATTTTTCAGCTCCGGAAATAACAGCAGTATCATACCCGAAAAGCAGTCCTCCCAGTGTTGCCACCAGAGTAATGGCGATTACATAAGATTTGTTTTGTCCATCCATTGAACTAATATTTTGATTTTGATTTAGTATAAAATTAATTTTCAGGGCTTATTGGAAATCGCATGTACTATTTACATATCCCTGTTGGGGTAAACCTATCTGTGTTTATTTCATCTTATATTGAATAAGTTATTACGGCTGTTAGAGTTGTTAATGTTGTTTAGATGCTAAAATGTTATAAGTTATTACATCATCTAACAATTTAACAAACTAACATCTAACAATCTATTATGGCAATCTTTACCATGCTCGTTTCTTGAGTCTATTAGTTTGTCTGATTTATTGGAGTAATATTTCCCGCCTTATTCTCCGTGCTACCATCCTGCCCTTTTACCCTATCACCTTTCCACCTTTCCTCCAGGCTCCATGCCCCATGATCCATGCCCTGTCTTCTGCCTTCTGCCAGCCAAACTTCTGCCTGTTGGTAACTTTTATTTTATTTCTAAAAATCTGATAATCTATTATGGCAATCCCTGTCATGCTCGTTTCGTGGATTTATTTATAGGTCCGGTCTAAAAAGCATCTTTATTGCCACACTCATTTATCCAATAAAAACGAAACTACAATTTTTTCAAAGCCAAATATTCTTTTAACATCAATGAGTGCGGTATAAAAAGCATATTTTTTCAGAATCAAGGTGTTTTAAATTTTTGTACCGGAGTTAACTCGTTGTTTATGAGGATGCATAAATTTAAAACAACACAGAGTTTGGCAACAAAGATGCTTTTTAGACCGGGCTCATCAATATTTCAAAAAAGGAAGCGACAGTGGAAACTTCCGCATGTCGCTTCCTTGTAAAACAAGCAAAAACAAATTTTAGAAATACAAATTTATAAGTTGTTCATAAAGCTCTTGTTTACCGCTTATTTGAGCAGGCTCGCCGGTTTCGAGAGCAATCTTGCGCAAATCTTCAAGTGTCAGATTACCTTTCTCGAAATCAGCGCCTTTCCCTGAGTCAAAAGAAGCATATCTGTCGGCACGCATTTTCTTGTAATCCGACTCAGTTAAAATACGATCAGCAGCTTTCAGTGCACGTGCGAAAACATCCATTGCGGAAATGTGTGCAATAAAAAGATCTTCGAGATCGGTTGAATTCCTGCGCAATTTGGCATCAAAATTCACACCACCGGTTGTAAATCCACCGGCCTCCAGAATAACCAGCATGGCCTCAATGGTTTCATAAATATTTATCGGAAACTGATCCGTGTCCCATCCATTCTGGTAGTCACCCCGGTTGGCATCAATACTGCCGAGCAAACCGGCATCCGCGGCCATTTGCAACTCATGCTGGAAAGTGTGTTGAGCAAGAGTAGCGTGGTTAACTTCGATATTCAGTTTGAAGTCTTTATCCAACCCATAGTGACGCAGGAAACCAATAACAGTTTCAGCATCAAAATCATACTGATGCTTGGTAGGTTCCATTGGCTTGGGTTCAATCAGGAAAGTACCTTTGAAACCATTTTTACGGCCATAATCACGCGCCATGGTGAGCATCCGGGCCAAATGTTCTTTTTCGCGTTTGGTATTGGTATTAAGCAATGACATGTAACCTTCGCGACCACCCCAGAATACATAGTTTGCTCCTCCCAACTCAATCGTTGCATCAATGGCATTCTTTATCTGAGTGCCTGCATGTGCTACAGCTGTAAAGTCGGGATTTGTAGCAGCACCGTTCATATATCTTGGGTTACTGAAAACATTTGCCGTACCCCATAAAAGTTTGATACCAGAAGCTTTTTGTTTTTCTTTGGCATATTCAACCATTTTTTGTAAACGCTCTTCAATCTCACCTACCCCGCCATCTTCAGCTACATCAATATCATGAAAGCACCAAAAAGGAATGCCAACCTTAGTCATAAACTCAAAAGCAGCATCCATCCGGTTTTTGTTGCGTTCCATCACATCCTGCGACTCATCCCATGGAAAACTTTTGGTTCCTGGCCCAAAAGGGTCACCTCCTTCACCAGTGAGCGAATGCCAGTATGATAGTGCAAACCTGAAATGTTCCTTCATGGTTTTTCCGGCCACCACTTCATCTTCATTATACCATTTAAAAGCCAGAGGATTCTTAGAATCCTTACCCTCAAACTCAATTTTCCCTATTTCGGGGAAATACTCCTTTTTTCCTATTAATACATCCATTTTCTTCTATTTTAATAGTTTATTTAATTTTAGTTTCCAGTCTTTATAATGTTCATTAATAATATCCTTTTCATTATCGGGCTGAATAATTTCCAGTTTTTTCAAGTTTCGGAACGCCTCTTCTGGTGTTCTCCATATTCCGGCACCGAGAGCAGCTCCGCGCGCAGCACCCAACGAACCGTCTGTATCATAAAGTTCTATGGTTGCCCCGGTGAGATTAGCAAGGGTTTGGCGGAATAAGGGGCTTAGGAACATATTGGCTTTTCCCGCACGAATCACTCTGGTATTTACCCCCATATTCTGCATGATGTCCATTCCATACCTGAAGCTAAAAGCAATACCTTCCTGTCCGGCTCTTAACAAATGGTTTTGCTTATGAATATTAAAATTAAGACCGCTTAATGTGGCCCCCGGGTTTGCATCTTCCAGGACACGCTCGGCGCCATTGCCAAAAGGAAAAAAGCGAAGTCCTTCAGCCCCGACAGGAGCCGACAATGCTATGTCGTTTATTTCCGGATAGTCCAGGTCTTTGGCGGTATTGTGCCTCAGCCAGGCATTCAAAATTCCCGTTCCATTGATACACAGCAAAATACCAAGTCGCCGCTGCTCACGGGAGTGGTTAACATGAGCAAAAGTATTTACCCTGGATTTGGGATCAGGTGCCAACTGATCACTTACACCATATACAACCCCTGAAGTTCCCGCGGTAGCTGCAACCTCTCCGGGGTTCAAAACGTTAAGCGAAAATGCATTGTTCGGCTGATCACCGGCTCTGTAAGAAACAGGAATTCCTTCATCAAGTCCGAGTTCTTTTGCTACATCACTTCTAAGATGTCCCTGAGGAGCAAAGGTTTCCACACGATCAGGAATAAGTGATTTTGAAAACCCGAAAAAATCAAGCAATTTCCCGGAAATATCGTCACTCTGAAAATCAATAAATATACCCTCTGACAATCCTGACAAAGTAGTATTCTTTTCACCAGTAAGACGATAGGCAATATAATCGCCCGGAAGCATTATTTTATCAATACGCTGATAGGTTTCGGGTTCGTTTTCCTTAACCCAGGCCAACTTTGCCGCAGTAAAATTTCCCGGAGAATTAAGCAAATGGCTAAGCGACCATTCTTCGCCAAGTTTGTGAAAAGCCTTACGCCCGTATGGAACAGCACGGCTATCGCACCATATTATCGAAGGTCTGACAACCTGGCCATTCTTATCCAGAGCTACCAGCCCGTGCATTTGGTAAGTGATGCCAATGGCTTTAATATCAGTCGATTTAACTTTAGATTCGGCTAAAACTTCCTTTAAAGCACTTTTCAGATTGATCCACCAGTCTTCCGGCGACTGTTCCGCCCATTCGGGCTGTGGTGCAGAGATGGTCATTTCCTTTTTAGGAAAAAATGCCGATGCAGCACAAGTACCCAGCTCTATGTCGAGTAAACTCACTTTTACAGATGAGCTCCCTATGTCAAAACCCAGTGTGTACTTCATTTGTTACTCTGTTCTGTTCTGGTTAGTAATTGTTAAATTTTTAAATATTCAAATTCTCACATTCTACCTTCTTAAAGTGATTCACGAACCCGGATTGTTGTCGGTACACAAATGCGCATTGAAGTATCGTTAGCAACAAATTCGGCAGCTTTCATGCCCAACATTCTGAAATCTGTTGAAAGAACGGTGATGCCCTTATAGATAAATTTTTTCATCGGAGTTTCATTGTAAGAAATAAATCCGACATCTTCACCGGGTTCAAGCTGTTTTTCGCGTGTCTGTTCCAAAAACCTGCCCAGAATACGATCACTTACGCTAAGATAAGCAACACCTTTTTCAATTTCAAACAAGCTACTGTCTTTTAACACATCATATTTGATGTGGTGTTTCCTGCAAAACTTTTTAAAATATTCAACAGAATCGTAGGGATGATTTGTATATTCGGGGTAGACAAATACAAATTTCTTATACTTTCTGACCAGATGAAGAATTTTTTCAAGTTCATCCATTACCGGCTTCCCAAAATCCTGATACAATACGTTACTCGTCTCCGTAGCATAAATATTCCAATCGATAAGAAGCAACTTGTCCTCAGGCAATAATCCAAGCGTATCGGGCATCGAAGGATGATCAAACGGCATGATCACATATTTTGCATATTTGCCAATGCTCTCCTCAACTTGTTTTCGAAATACATCGGGATTGTAATGATGGAAATGAACATCAGCGATAACATTTTCGGGCAGATTTTTAAAAAATGAATCGTATAAAACCTCTTTATAAGCTTTAAAAGTATCCAGAAACAAAAATACCCTTCGAATCTCTTTGGCAATAAAATACCCTTTGTTAGGAACAGATTCAATAACCCCCTGCTCTTTTAATAAAGAATAGGCTTTGAAGACTGTATCACGAGAAAGCTGATAATCTTTGCAAACCTGATTAACCGACGGCAGATGATCTCCAATGTTCAAACGCTTCTCAGAAATCGCATTATTTACCGATTCAACCAATTGCCTGAATTTCGGGACATTGGAAGATTTACTTAATGCAAAGCTAAATACTTTATTTTCAATATCTTCAGCCATTCTGTTCTGGTATGTAAACTGTGCAAATATAATTTTTTTCAATTATATCCATTCAACAAATCATCAAATTTTTTCAGAAAAATTCAAAAATATAAATTACGGATTAATTATATTGTTGGTATTCAACGATTTTCATTAATGGCGATTTTAGTCATAATGAGCAAAACATTTATTACCTGCAAAATCCTGAATGCTCTGCGGGAAACTCAAATTGGAAATTAAGCCCTAAAAATTTTTAATTTGATAATATTTGCTCTAACCCAAAAAAAATCTAAAGGTTCCGTTCTTTTCAAACAGAGCGATATAGCCGTGAAGGCGGTAATGGATTCAGGCGTAAATTTTGTTTACACTTACGACCCCCAAAAACGGGCCGTTTGTATTTTTTGTAATAACCAGAAAAAGGTGCGGAATTATAAATTTCACGAAATATTTTGAATAAAGCCGGTTAGTTGTATGATTTACCAAATAATTATTGTACGAAACCCCATCCAATTATCGAGTTTTAGTTAAACTTCATTAATTATCTGCACAAACAGCAGCGAATTCAATTTAAGACACTACATTTGCACGCGAATTAACGGAAAAATCCGACATAGGAACAGATTATCATTCCGCAACGAATAAAATTCATTAAGACTTCACGTTCAGTTCAACCAAAAAAGATGGCGAGGTTGCATAACGTGATACCGTAAGAGTGGACACGTTTCTTTTTTGGTTTCAGGTCAAATCTTCATTCTACAAAAGAGACTTACAAACACTTTGAGACATCTGATAGTTCTTCATTGAAGAAGCCGTTGGTGTTATTTGATTAACGTACCATATGTACACAATTAAGTCATTTTCTAAAATTACTCTATGCAAAATTTTATTGAAACCGGGCTTCGTCCCGAAATTCTCGAATCGTTAGTAAAAATGGGATTTGAGACGCCCACACCCATTCAATCAGAAACAATACCTTTTATATTGGACTCCGACAATGATTTAGTGGCTTTGGCCCAGACAGGGACTGGCAAAACCGCTGCTTTCGGGCTCCCTATACTTCATAAGATCGAACCAGCACGAAAGGAAATCCAAAGCATTGTTCTTTGTCCCACAAGAGAATTATGCCTTCAAATAACGGCTGATATAGAAAGATACAGCTCAAATCTCCCGGTTACGGTAGTGGCTGTTTACGGTGGAGAACCTCTATATAAACAGACCGGAGCGCTTAAGAGGGGATGTCAAATGGTTGTTGGAACACCGGGACGAGTGAACGACCTCATAAATCGTGGAAAACTCGATCTCTCATCGGTTCGTTTTCTGGTGCTCGACGAAGCAGACGAAATGCTTAAAATGGGTTTCAAAGAGGAAATGGATGCCATACTGGCCCAGACACCGGCGATGAAACAAACATTGCTTTTTTCGGCCACTATGCCCCCCGACATTGAATCCATTACCGGCAGGTACATGCAGACACCCCACAAAATCAGTGTCACTTCGCGTAATGAGACCGCCAGCAACATTGAGCATCAATACATGGTAACATCACCATCTACAATATATCAAGCTTTGAGGAGATTTGCCGATATGCATCCGGACATTTACAGTATCGTTTTCTGCAGAACAAGACAGGAAACAAAAGATATTGCCAATAAGCTAATTGCGGACGGATATAATGCAGATTCGCTACATGGTGAACTATCGCAGGGACAACGTGATCAGGTGATGGGACGCTTCAAGAAAAAAACATCTTCAGATACTGGTAGCCACAGATGTTGCCGCCAGAGGCCTGGATGTAACCGATTTGACACACGTCATACATTATCATTTGCCCGACGATCCCGAAAACTATGTCCACAGGAGCGGCAGAACAGGAAGGGCAGGAAAATCAGGCATTTCTGTAGCCATTATAACTAATGGAGAATTAAAAAAAATAAAAATGCTGGAACGGCAAATTAAAAAAACCTTTGCCCAAAAACCAGTACCGAAGGGGATGGATGTCTTTCAGACAAGACTCGCCAACTACATTGGTTCACTCGAATCGATGGATGTTCATACCCCGGCATTGGAAGAACTTCCGGCACTAATAGAAGAAAAACTGAGCCATCTGTCAAAAGAAGACTTAATTAAAGGAATAGTGGCAAAAGAATTTTCTCACATTTACGAGGATTATAAAAACGCCCCTGATTTAAATGTTACATTTGAACGTGGGAGCCAGGAAAGAAAAGGAAGAAAAAGAAAAGACACCGAAAAAGGAAGCCGCTTTTCAAGGTTTTCCATCAACCTGGGTCGGAAAAACAACATGCGGCCCGACTTACTGATAAACATTATCAACAGACATACACCTGAATACAAAATACGAATAGGAAGAATAGACATTCAGTCAAAACACACCATTTTTGAAGCAGACTGGCATTATAAACAAGAACTGGTAAAAGCCTTCAGAAAAGCCAAATATAAAGGAAATCCATTAATGGTTCAGGCTTTCCAAAGATAAGGCAAGGAAAGGTGACCACTAGCTCTTTGCGTTTATCCTGTTCAAAACAGCTATTAGTGTCTGTCGGTAAAGAACCATTTGCTTTGTTACGCTTGCACAAATGGCACTTTTAAGACAGACACTAATATAGTGCCTGTCT
>NZ_AHZV01000056.1 GCF_000250735.1 Anaerophaga thermohalophila str. Valhall | reverse complement strand
TAACCAATTGACAAAACACGAAACACGAAACCCGGATTGAGGTTAAGGCTGAGGCAAAGGACTGAGGCAAAGGTTGAGGCAAGGTTGAGGCAAAGGTTGAGGTTGAGGCTGAGGTTGAAATGGGAGGAGCTACATATTATTTTGAGATGCCGGTAAAATTTTCCATGCAAAAGCCGCAAAACATTATCACCCTAAGGGAGCAAAGACTATAAATTGTTAACCACTCTGAGGAGATTACCTCGCGGATATCGGGTGAAATAAAAAATTATTTCAATGCACGCTTCATAGTGGCACCAATTTCGGCAGGCGATTCAACCACATGGATACCACACTCATGCATTACTTTCATTTTTGCAGCAGCAGTATCGTCTTTTCCGCCAATAATGGCCCCGGCATGCCCCATTCTACGACCTTTGGGCGCAGTTTGTCCGGCAATAAACCCAACTACAGGTTTCGAGCCATGGTCTTTGATCCACCTGGCTGCTTCAGTTTCCATATCACCGCCTATTTCACCAATGATTACAATGCCTTCGGTATCATTGTCCGCCATCAGCAATTGAACGGCTTCAAGAGTGGAAGTACCAATAACGGGGTCGCCACCAATACCGATACAGGTGCTCTGTCCCAACCCCAGCTTGGTCAGCTGGTCAACAGCCTCGTATGTTAACGTGCCGGAGCGACTTACAACACCTATGCTTCCTTCTTTGTGT
The DNA here is from genome assembly GCF_000250735.1 of Anaerophaga thermohalophila str. Valhall. Taxonomy (GTDB): domain Bacteria; phylum Bacteroidota; class Bacteroidia; order Bacteroidales; family Marinilabiliaceae; genus Anaerophaga; species Anaerophaga thermohalophila_A. Next base: position 7,323 of record NZ_AHZV01000056.1, on the reverse strand, counting down.
ATAAATCCGGGCATAATTCCTGCTTTGGCCTTCCCGGGTGAGATTACTCCGGGACAGTTGGGGCCAATCAATCTGCTTTTTCGCGATGCCAGATAATGCTTTACTTTAATCATGTCGGAAGTGGGTATCCCCTCACTGATTGCAACAATCAGCTGAATACCGGCATCGGCGGCTTCCATTATGGCATCGGCAGCAAAACGGGGCGGCACAAAAATAACCGATGTGTCGGCTTCGGTGGCTTCAACAGCATCGGCAACAGTATTAAAAACAGGCAATCCAAGATGTATGGTTCCTCCTTTTCCAGGAGTAACACCTCCAACAACCGGTGTGCCGTATTCTATCATCTGGCCGGCATGAAACGTTCCTTCTTTACCGGTAAAGCCCTGTACAATGATTTTCGAGTTTTGATCAATTAATACGCTCATAGATACTATTTTGAAAAATTTGAACCCAATACAAAATATTTCAATAATGTTTAATTAACATCCGAAAAAGGGAAAGGGTTTAGTTTTGTGTGAGTAATAATACAAAAACCCAAATTACCTATGAACTGGCAATCTTTAAAAATCAAGCACAAACTATTTCTTGGCTTTGGAATTGTTCTTATGGTTACCATGATCTTCGGCAGTATTCTGTTGACCGGATTATTTGCAATAAACAAATCATCACGAGCGCTTTATCACGAAAACATCCCTGCACTGTCGAAAACCTATAAATTACAAAATCATTGGCAACAGGCTGTTTTTAACCTTCGAAGTTTTTCATCCCTGAAACAGGAACAATTTTTCATTATGGCCAACCACCACATCAAAGAAGCAGAAAAGATACTTCAATCCATCACTTCAGAACAAAAATCGTCGGGCTGGCAAACTATTCAGGATGAATTAGCCCTTTTTAAATCACAGGCTGAAAAGTCGTTCAAGTCAGCTTTGGCTGTAGAACATTCTTATGAACTTCTTGATTCGGCCCAGCAAAAACTTCAGAAGTTATCAGATAATTATCTTCACCTTCAATACCAAAAGCTCAAAAAAGATGTAGATAAGGGTGCTCCCAAATACATTATTAAACGACGCGCCGATAAAATAGACCTGATGAATGAAATCGTCAACACCGTCGAAAATCTGAAAATAACCGTGGGTGAAACCAATTTTAAAAATGATCCGGAATTGTTGAACAATCTGTCTCCATCTTTTGAAATCATACGAAGGAATGTCCATACCATATTGCCCATGACCACCAAACAATATGATATTGTTACACTCAATGAGATACTGGAACAAAACAAAATATGCAAATCGGCTTTGGATACTCTGAAAAGCAACTGGAAAATCTACAGCCAGCTTAATAATCATGATTTTCTGGAAAGAGGCCTGTCATTAACCATGGACATGGCCGAAAAGCAAGAAGATTATCTCATCAGAAGCGCACAAAACAATTTACAACATGCTGCTAATGCCCGCAATACATGGTGGTGGAGCTTGTCACTATCGCTCATTGCGGGGGTAATTCTGTCCTGGCGCATCAGCCGTTCTCTTTCCGATCCGCTTCTTGAATTGACAAACCTTGCAGAATTACAGGGAAACGGGGTTCTGATTTCTATCCCTGATTCCGACAGAAAGGATGAAATTGGGCTTCTTATGCGTTCGATGAAATCACAACAGGAGCAAACAAAAACCATGATAAAAGCTTTAACCGGACTTGGTAATTCATTGAATGACCTGATGCAGCGGTTAAAAAAACGGGCCGAAAACCTCATGCAATATACTGCATCCCAGGCATCTTCAGCTGAAGAAATTACAGCTTCTGTCGAAGAAATTCAAGCACTCACAGAAAACAGCAGTGCTCAAACCCAAAGCGCTACAACAAAACTAAAAACGGCAAAAACAGAGGTCGACCAATACATTAATCAAAATAAAGAAGCCATCGGGCTCATGCAGTCAATCATTGATCGTTCTAACATAATTTCAGAACTGGCATCACAAACTTATATTCTTTCACTCAACGCATCAATAGAAGCTTCGCGCGACAATAATGCTGACAACAGAGGTTTTGCTGCCATCGCCAGGTCTATGCGCGAACTGGCCGAAAGAGTCAAAGCAGCTTCGGAAGAACTAAATAGTATTTCAGGAAAAGGAAGGGAAAGCTCGGATGAAGCCATTCAAAATCTCGACAGCATCAAAGAGATAATCAGTTACAACACGGAGGTACTCCAAAACCAGGTCGAAATGATTTTGCAGCAATCTGCCGAAATGAGTCAGATATCGGGTGCCATACAACACCTGAACACAGAAACCCAAAACACTTCACAAATGGCAGAAGCGTTGAATGCTGAAGCTGAACGGATGCATATTCATAGTGAAGAATTGTCTGAATTGCTCTCTTTTTACAAAGACGAAGAGCAGGATATCAACCAATTACCTAAGGTAAATCAATGGGAATGGGCAGAGCTCCTCTCCCGCGAAGAAGATGAAGAAGCCTTGCAAAAGGAAGAAACTATACTAACTCAGCAATAGTTTTCACCCAGTCGTCGTTCAGATTAAGGCAGGGAATGTGCCGGAATGTTTCTCCCCCGGCTTTCAAAAATGTAGCCCTGCCTTCTATGCGAATTTCCTCAAGGGTCTCCAGGCAATCGCTTACAAAAGCAGGAGTAACCACCAAAAGGTTCTTTATGCCCTCTTCGGGAAGTTGTGCCAGTACATCGCTGGTTGCAGGCCCCAACCACTTATCGCTGCCAAGACGCGATTGAAATGATATACTGTATTTTTCAGAGGGAAGATTCAGATTTTCTGCAACCAGACGAGTGGTTTCGAACACCTGATGCCGGTAGCAGAACCTATGCGCTTCGGACGGTTGACGACAACAATCGTCCTTTTTAAGACAATGATTTCCGGTAGGATCACGCTTCAGAATATGTCGCTCAGGAACACCATGATAACTAAACAGAATATGATCATATTTCTCACCGGTAAACGGCCTTATTGAATGACTCAACGACTGAATATAGGAAGGATGATTGTAATAGGGTTCAATAACTTTAAGATTGAACGAATAATTACCCCTCTCCCATGATTTTTTCACATGCTCCACTGCCGTTTCGTAACTACTCATTGCATAATGCGGATAAAGCGGAAACAATACCACTTCATCGATCCCGGGATGTTCTTCACGAATCTTATTCAAAGCCCATTGAGGCGATGGATTCCCATACCGCATGCACATATACACCGGTAGTTTGGTTTCAGCGGTAACTTTGCCAACCAGCTTTTGTGTCAACACAATTAACGGAGAACCTTCTTCCGTCCAGATGCTTTTGTATTTCTTAGCGCTACGCGGCGCACGGAACGGGGCAATTATGCCATTTACCAATAACCACCGGGGTAATAAAGGAATGTCGATTACCCGTCCGTCCATTAAAAACTCCCGCAAATATCTTCGCACATCGCTTACAACAGTGGAGTCGGGCGATCCAAGATTGGCAAGAAGAACAGCTTTTTTGGTCATAAACAGAATTATTTGAACGCTTGTGGCGAATCAGAGGTGCGCCGGATAAAAATTCGTACCATTTGTCAACAAAGAAAACCGACTTTGGTTTAATCATTATTTGATGTATCCCTTCCTAAAAGTCTCATTTAAGGAGCAAACTCTTTGATTAAACTATTGAACAAATTTATAGAAATTTATTATTTTTATTGTTTTGATATCCCATTTCAAGAACACCTGAATATCAGGGATTTCTAAAATCTACAAGCCACATTTTTTTATTTATCAATTTAAATCTCACAAGATGAAAAACAAATTTTTATTGGTGATAATCACCATTATGATTTCCATGTTGTGGGCATGTTCCGACGACCCTGCCTACAAAGAAGGAAAAATTTACAATGGCTTCAGACTTATCGAAAACAGGTTTGTCGAGGAAGTGAATGCCAATTGTTTATATTTTGAACATGAAAAAAGCGGTGCCAGATTAATGAAAATTGCTGCCGATGATGCCAACAAACTTTTTGCGGTAACATTCAAAACAATTCCGGCGCACGACTACGGAACACCTCACATTATTGAGCATTCGGTATTGAACGGGTCGGAAAACTTCCCTGTAAAAAGTCCGTTCGACCTCCTGGCAAAAGGGTCACTGAACACCTTCCTGAACGCGATGACCGGTTCCGATTTTACTACTTATCCTGTTGCCAGCATGAACAACAAGGATTATTTTAATCTGATGCACGTATATATGGATGCCGTATTCAATCCTTTGCTTCACTCCGATCCCAGAATAATGAAACAGGAGGGTTGGCATTACGAACTCGACAGCGTGAATGGTGACATTGTTTACAAAGGTGTTGTGTACAACGAAATGAAAGGTGCTTTTTCGAGTCCCGACAGACAATTAAGTTACCACATCGATAAAATACTTTTCCCCGACAACACCTACGGGGTATCTTCGGGAGGCCATCCATCTGCTATTCCTGACCTTACTTACGAATATTTCAAAGCATTCCACAAAACCTATTACCATCCGTCCAACAGTTTTGTGTTGTTGTACGGCGATGCAGACCTGGATGAAGAATTAGAGTTTCTGGACAGAGAATATTTCTCAAACTACGAAAAGTCGGATAATAACATTGAGATACCACTCCAGGAGCCATTTGCAGAAAGAAAACAGGCTGAAGAAAGCTACAGTATAGCGGAAGGTGCCGACACAAGAGACAAAACCTTTTTGAGCTACAGTTTTGTTACCGGCCTCAATACTGACCGGGAATTGGTGATGGCGCTCGACATTCTGAGCGACGCACTGGTCAACCACGAATCGGCACCATTGCGTCTGGCACTTCAGGAAGCAGGCATAGGCAAAGATGTTGCTGCCCGGGTAAGTACAGATAAACAGAATGTTCTGCAGATAACGGTGCAAAATGCCAATCCCGAAGACAAGGAAAGATTTAAGGAAGTTGTATTCCAAACATTGAATAAAGTTGTTGAAGAGGGTTTAGACCGGGAAACCGTTGAAGGCATCGTCAACAGAATGGAGTTCCGGTTACGGGAAGGCGACAGCCCGCAAAAGGGGTTAATGTATCTTTTCTCTCTCAAAAACAGCATGTTTTTTTGGCGATGACCCCTATTCCGGCCTTGAGTTTGAAAAACCTCTGGCAGCAATAAAAGAAGGCATTGAGAACAAAATGCTTGAAAACATTGTGCAGGAACAATTAATTGACAATCCTCATGCTCTGTTGATGGTATTAAAACCGGAACCAGGACTGGAAAGCAAAGTTGCCGAAAAAACCAGACAAAAACTGGCCGAATATAAAGCTTCTCTCAGTCAGGAAGAACTGGAACAACTGGTAAAAGAAACCCGGGAGTTGAAAGAATATCAGAAAAAGGAAGATTCGCCCGAAGCTTTAGCAACCATTCCTATGCTATCGCTCTCAGATATCAGCCGGGAGGTTCAATGGTATGAAGCTTCTGAAAAAAGCATCAACGATATCCCTGTTCTTCATTACGAGGATTTTACCAACAACATTGTTTATACCAGCCTGTTTTTCGATGCTCGTGCCCTCCCAAAAGAGTTGATTCCTTACGGTAACCTGCTGGCCGAAGTGCTTGGCAAAATGAACACCGAGAATTATTCGTATGGCGAACTCAACAATGCATTAAACATTCATACCGGCGGCTTTTATACTTATGTAACCACTTATCTGGAAGACCACTCCGATCAAAAGCTGATCCCGAAATTCCGAATTACCGCCAAAGCAACTTTAGATAAAACCAAAAAGTTGTTCGAACTTGTGGATGAGATTCTGAATTACTCAAAATTGAACGATAAGGAACGCCTGAAGGAAGTTTTGCTTCGTCATCAATCTCAGATTGAATCCCAGGTCAAAAACTACGGTATAGGATATGCCATAACCCGGCTCAACTCATACTTCAGTAACGAGGGAATGTTTAATGAACTTACCGGCGGGTTAACTTATTACGATTTTATTACAGATATATCAGAAAATTTTGATTCAAAAAGTGATGAACTGATTGAAAAACTTGAAAAGACAGCCGGTTTGTTGCTCAACAAACAAAACCTGGTTGCAGGTATTACCTGTTCCGATGAAAACTATTCCACATTTGAACAGGCTTTCGATAACTTTATCAGTCGCTTGCCGGACACAGCAACAGAATTCAGCAAATGGGATTTTGACTTTGAGCCTAAAAATGAGGGACTGACCTCCTCGTCGATGGTTCAATACGTGATAAAAGGGTACGACTACAAAAAACTCGGATACGAATGGGACGGAAAAATGCAGGTTCTGAATCAAATCTTGTCACGTGACTATCTCCAGAATAAAATCCGTGTTATGGGTGGCGCTTATGGCGGATGGGCCAATATTTCACCCAATGGAAATGCTTTTTTTGCATCGTATCGCGATCCAAATCTCGCTGAAACATTGGAGAATTATGATGCAGCTGAAGAATTTCTGACAAGTTTCGATGCTGACACAACCGAAATGACACGCTATATTATCGGAACCATTTCCAATATTGATGGCCCGACAACCCCGTCAATGCGGGGATATATGGCCATGAACAATTATTTTACCAACACAACCAGGGCCGAAATGGAGGCCGAGCGTAATGCTATTCTCAATACCACAGCTGAAGACATTCGTGGCTTTGCAAAAATGATATCGGATGTGATGGCCCAAAACATTATCTGTGTTTACGGAAACGATCAGAAGATCAAAGAAAATGATGATTTGTTTAAGGAAATTAGGGCAGTCATTAATTAGTGCGTGTCTATAAACTCGCAAAAATTTTTACTAGATGTGTGTCTGTTCAGAAAGTACCAGTTGCAAGGCTTGCGAAGCCGCCAAAACCGGAGTTTACTTTTCGTAAATGAGGATTTTGGCGGCGAGCGTAACACAGCAAATGGTACTTTATGGACAGACACTAATTAGTGTATGTCCATAAAGGCAATAATCAGCTAAAAAAGCTTAAACGCAGAGACGCAATGACGCAAAGTTTTTATTATGAGAGGTAGAAACGCCCAAATTGGGCATCTTTATCTTACCAGACATCTGCAAAAGTTTAACGGGGTATTGTAAAATATTATTTGTTGCGTTAGGCTTGCAAAGGATAAAGTTCCACTCCTGAAAGTATCTTTCGGGACTGACTCAATGGTATAGAAGACAAATACCGTCATATCCCCTGCCCGGTGATTCTGTAAGCCGGCAGGGGATATTTTTGTTATGCCGGTGTTCCCGGAGGGTCTTGCATAAGCCATTGGAACCTCAGCATAAACCACCGGAACCTCAGCATAAACCACCGGAACTTCAGCAT
>NZ_AHZV01000057.1 GCF_000250735.1 Anaerophaga thermohalophila str. Valhall | reverse complement strand
GTACAAAATTATTTTTCTCCTTTTGCACTTTCTTCCTCTCCCCCCTTGCTGGCTCATGCTTTCAGCCTTTTCTAAAGCGGCTGCAAAGATAATGGCTTTTGGGCCGTTTTTCCAAAATACAACAGCCTGTTTTTTGTGAAAAAATGTCAATAGACTGAAGAACAATACAAAACGTTTAATAAAAAAATATCATACAATAGAAATCCGGCAATTTTTGTAACTTCGTAACTATCAATAGTCAGTTAAAAAAGCCTAAACGCAGAGACGCAATGACGCAAAGTCTTTATTATGAGAGGTAGATACGTCCAAATTGGGCGTCTCTACCTTAACCAGACATCTGCAAAAACTTAACGGAGTATTGTAAACTGAAAACCTGCATTTAATCAAGCTACATTCAATATATAAACAACTAATTTCAAGACCATTAAAAATTTTAACAAAACTATCAAAAACGTTATCATTCCATTGACCAAATAAAGAAACAAATAGATGACAAAGACCAAAAACCTGGTAATAATACCAACCTATAATGAAAAGGAGAACATTGAATCCATCATTAAAGCAGTTTTTTCTCAACCTGTGACATTCGAAATACTAATTATTGACGATGGCTCGCCAGACGGTACAGCAACCATCGTAAAAAACATGCAAAAAGAATATCCTGAACGTCTGCACATCATAGAAAGGGAAGGCAAGCTTGGACTTGGAACAGCCTATATTACCGGTTTCAAATGGGCGCTTGAAAAAGGCTATGATTATATTTGTGAAATGGATGCTGACTTTTCTCACGACCCTAAAGACCTGAACAGACTGTATTACACCTGTGTGAATGAAGGTGCCCACCTGGCTATAGGTTCCCGGTACAAATCGGGGGTTAATGTGGTAAACTGGCCAATAGGAAGGGTTTTGATGTCATATTTTGCCTCGGTGTATGTAAGGCTCGTGACAGGAATGAAAATTATGGATACAACAGCCGGCTTTAAATGCTATCACCGAAAGGTGCTGGAAACCATCAAGCTGGATAAAATAAATCTGAAAGGATATGGGTTTCAGATAGAAATGAAATTTTCAACCTGGAAATACGGTTTCAAGATCATAGAGGTTCCCATTATTTTTACCGATCGGCAACAGGGTTCTTCCAAAATGAGCGGAGGCATTTTCAGTGAAGCGTTTTGGGGCGTCATCAAAATGAAAATAAGCAGTTTTTTTAAACAATACGAGGTGTAAATCAACAGGTCATGTCGTTGTTTGTTACTTTATCGATACCATAGATAACAGATATTTGAGCGAGTTGAGCGGAGTGGTTTTACATTGAAAAATAGCGAGTATGAAGATCCTGATAAAAAATGCAACCATAATTAATGAAGGTAAATCTTTCGAAGGAAGTGTGCTTATAAAAGACCGCTTCATAGATAAAATTTTTAGCCCGAACGACGAATTGCCTGATGCCGATACCATAATTGATGCTACAGGACAATATCTTATTCCAGGGGTAATTGATGATCAGGTACATTTTCGGGAGCCCGGACTGACCCATAAAGCAGACATTGAAAACGACTCGAAAGCTGCGGTGGCAGGAGGCGTAACATCATTCATGGAGATGCCCAACACCAGGCCTCAGACAACCACCATTGAAGCACTCAGGCAGAAATTTGAGATTGCCAAAAGGAAGTCGTATGCTAATTATTCCTTCTACCTGGGAGCCACCAACAACAATCTGGATGAACTTTTAAAAGCCGATCCCCATAATGTATGCGGAATTAAGGTTTTTATGGGCTCATCAACAGGGAACATGCTTGTTGACGATCCCGAAACTCTCAGGAACATTTTCAAAGAAGTTCCTTTACTTATTGCAACTCACTGTGAAGATGAGCAAACAATACGGAATAATACCAACCGTTACCGTCAGCAATACGGAGATGAGATGCCATTCCGTTATCATCCCGAAATCAGAAGCCCGGAAGCCTGTTATCGCTCATCATCACTGGCAGTGGAACTGGCTTCAAAATATAACTCCCGGCTGCATATTTTGCATATCTCTACGGGACGTGAACTATCTCTATTCTCCGGAAAACCACTGGAAGAAAAAACCATCACTGCGGAAGTTTGCGTTCATCATCTATGGTTTTGCGATGAAGATTACGACAAATATGGCTCCAGGATAAAATGGAATCCTGCTGTAAAAACCAAAAAAGACCGGGATGCGCTTCGCGAGGGCTTAAAAAACAACCTGCTTGATGTTGTTGCTACCGACCACGCCCCCCATACACTCGACGAAAAAAACAACAACTATTTCAATGCCCCATCCGGTGGGCCACTGGTGGAACACTCCCTGATTGCCATGCTCGAAATGGCCGAACAGGGCATTTTCCCGAAAGAACTTGTGGTGGAAAAAATGTGTCATGCCCCGGCAAGAATGTTCAATATCGACAGAAGAGGGTTTGTAAAAGAAGGTTATTATGCCGATCTCGCTCTGATTGCACCGGAGCAAATGAATACCATCAGTGACGAATCGGTTCATTATAAATGTAAATGGAGTCCGTTTTCGGGAATAACATTTTCTCACAAAGTTACTCATACTATAATTAACGGCCTGATTATTTACGAAAAAGGTCAGTTTGCCACAGAACCAGAAAGTATGTCTTTACAGTTCATACGGTAAAAAAGTAAAGTAATATGAGGCATAAACAATTGGCAATCTTATCCGTTCTGCTGACAGTAACAGCTTTTATTGCCTGTAAGCATGAAGGTGGGAAACAAGCTTCCCCCGAAGAACATATCACAGGCATTCAGATTGCAGACACTATTCTGTACCCGGTAGATATTATTAACCCGGATACTACCGACAAATGGGCGGATATCAGATTAAGAAGACTTCAACGCAAACGCATGGTCAATATGCTCTTTGAAGCCGTATATCAGGGAAATGCCAAAGCCTTCGATTATTATACCGACGAACCATTTAGCCCGGAAGAGATAAAAGAGATGGAAGCTTCCGGTGAATTTGAACGCAACAAAGTATCGCAACTTCAATTTGAAGAGGCATGGTACCTCGATACCATTAACAACAGAATGACAAAAGAAGTACAATCGGTACTTCTGGCATGGCCGGTGTATGACAGTAAGGGTGTCTTTCAGGCTTATAAAGCGGGTTTTGTAGTGAAATTTGACAATTAAAGCAAAAATGAAATGAACATGGCAATGGTTGCCACAATAGATCATTAGATTTTCAGATAAAAGTAACCAACAGGCAGAAGTTTGACAGGCAGAAGGCAGAAGACAGGGCATGGGGCATGGAGCCTGGAGGAAAGATGGAAAGGTAAAGGGGCAGGATGGTAGCATGGAGAATATATACGAATGAATAACTTACAAACCACATATAAGAATTCATTGGCACTGCTTACCGATCTCTACGAAATAACCATGGCTTATGGTTTTTGGAAGAACAAGATGCACAGGCAGCAGGCCGTGTTCAACCTGTTTTTTCGAAACAATCCTTTCGAAGGAGGATTTGCCGTGAACTGCGGATTGGATTATGTTATGGATTTTTTGAAGAATTTCATATTCACAGATTCAGACCTCTCTTATCTGGCAGAATTAAAGGGGAACGACCAGAAGCCTTTATTCGATCAGGGATTTCTGGACTATCTTCGGAATATGCCATTTGAATGTGATGTGGATGCTATTCCGGAAGGAACTATTGTTTTTCCCCACGAGCCCCTTATTCGCGTAAAAGGACCACTACTGCAATGTCAGTTAATCGAATCGGCACTGCTCAATTTTATCAATTTCCAAACGCTGATAGCCACTAAGGCAGCACGCATAACAATTGCAGCAAAAGGTGATCCCGTTATGGAATTCGGATTAAGAAGAGCCCAGGGAGTGGATGGATCGCTTGCAGCTACACGCGCAGCATTTATTGGCGGATGTGCCGGTACATCCAATGTACTGGCCGGGAAAAAATTTGGAATTCCTGTCCTGGGAACCCATGCACACAGCTGGGTACAGGCATTTGACAGTGAAACAGAAGCTTTCGAAGCTTTTGCAAACACATTGCCCAACAATACCATCTTCCTGGTTGATACTTACAATACTCCTAAAGGCATTGATAATGCAATCGCTGTCAACAAAAAAAGCAGAAGCCAGAGGTCATAAAATAAACGGTATTCGCTTAGACTCAGGCGACCTTGCCTACTTCAGCCAACTGGCCAGAAAGAAACTCAATGAAGCCGGTCTTTCGCATGTGAAAATCGTGGCCAGTAATGATTTGGACGAACATCTTGTTGCCAGTCTGAAACAACAAGACGCTGAAATCGACAGCTGGGGTATAGGAACAAAACTCATTACTGCCTTTGATCAACCTGCATTAGGCGGGGTTTATAAGTTATCGGCCCTCGAAAAGAAAGACGGGCAATGGGAAGACCGCATCAAACTTTCCGAACAATCTGTAAAGATCAATATCCCCGGATTACAGCAGGTCAAAAGGTTCTTCAAAGAAGGACAGATGGTGGGCGACATGATTTTTGATGAACGAACAGATCTTTCCGGTGCAGTAAGAATTATAGACCCGGCCGATCCCACACGCTCAAAAATCCTTAACAAAGAAGACCTGGAGTGTGAAGACCTTTTGAAACCGGTATTCAGAAAGGGAAAGTGCGTTTATAAAAACGAAACCATTCACCACCTTCAAAAACGAACATCGGAACAACTTAGTTTGTTAGATAAGACGATAAAACGTTTCATCAATCCACACCGGTATCCTGTCGGATTGGAGGAGAGCCTTTTCAAACGAAGACTTGATCTTATTTTAAAACATAAAGAAGAGGCACGACGCTGATGAAAGGGGAAATGGCGTTATGATTTATTGTTTGCATAAAGCAATAGTCAGTTAAAAAAAGCCTAAACGCAGAGACGCAATGACGCAATGACGCAAAGTTTTTATTATGAGAGAGTTGTGATTTGCATCATTGATTGTGCAAACAATTAATTACCAGGTATTTGTAAAAGTTTAACGGAGTATTGATTAAGACAACATCGCCTCCGAGGGGGGTGTACATTTAAGATGGCAGGCATAGACAAAATGGCGCAAAGTTCTTACTATAAGAGAGTTGTAAACTTCTTTGTTGGTTTCATAAACGATTAATTACCAATTATTTGCAAAAATTTTCCATTATGGATGCTTTATTAATAGTTGACGTACAAAACGATTTTCTTCCGGGTGGCTCACTGGAGGTAACGGAAGGCGATAAAATAATTCCCGTCATTAATACACTTCAGACCGGATTTGGGCTTATCGTTGCCACCAGAGACTGGCATCCGGCCAACCACGGAAGTTTCGCATCAAATCACAAAGGTCATAAACCCGGCGATGTTATTGACCTGCAGGGTCTGGAGCAAATTTTATGGCCAGATCACTGCGTGCAGGGAAGTCCGGGAGCCGAACTTTCCCCCCTGCTGAACCAAAGCATGATACAAAAAGTCGTCTTCAAAGGAACAGACCCCAAAGTAGATTCCTACAGCGCCTTTTTCGACAATGGGCATCGAATACAAACCGAACTTCATGATTACCTGCAGAAAAAAGGGGTGAAACGTCTGTTTGTGACAGGGCTTGCCGCGGATGTATGTGTTTACTTCACGGTGAAAGATGCACTGGACCTGGGATATGAAACCTATCTGGTGACCGATGCAACCAGGGGCGTTAATCTTAAACCCCATGACACATCCAAAGCATTTGAGGATATGGAAAAAGAAGGTGCCAGGCTAATCAAATCAGATGACGTTATGAAGCTTCGTAAATAACGAAGCGAGCATTTTTCCTCGTGATTTGTGAATCGATGACAGTGTAACCGTTTAGCTTTTCTTCAATAACTTCCTGGGTATAATGTCTGATGGTCAACAAGTCAACATTTTCATTATACCTGACCACCATGGTTTCCATAAAATTTTCCAGCAGCGACTTCAGCTCTTTTCTATTATCCACGCATGCAGTAAAATTGAGTGCCGAAGTCTGTAAAAGATTGATGCCGACTCTGTATTGACCAAAAATTGACAAGATGCGCCCAAGGTAGTTTTCGGTAATAAACGAATAATCGCGGGGAGAAAGCGTCAAAAAAACCTGATTGCGCTTGAGAATGTAAATCGGAGGCAAATGTGACGGATTTTCTCCGCTGATGATTGTTCCTTCGTCCTGAGGGTTTAGAAACGACTTAACGAACAACGGAATTTTCTTGTTTTGAAGAGGCTTTAAGGTTTTCGGGTGGATAACCTGTGCCCCGTAGTAAGAAAGCTCGATGGTTTCGGCATACGAAAGCGCATCAATTTTTTGTGCATCCGGAAAAATTCGCGGATCGGCATTCAATATCCCGGGAACATCTTTCCAAACCGTCACTTTCCCCGCATCCATAACATTACCGATTATTGCGGCAGTATAGTCAGACCCCTCACGGCCAAGTGTAGTTGAAATGTTACTGATAGTCCCTCCCAGGAAACCCTGAGTAAGATACAGACTGGTTCCTTCAAATGTAAACGCCTCAAGCATCAGTCTCGATGTCAGATCCCAATTGACGTTCGCAGCACGGTAAATGTCATCGGTTTTCAATACCTGCCGAATATCCACCCAGGTATTCTGAACACCCGAATGATTGAGATATGCGCTGATAATCAAAGTAGAAAGCAGCTCACCATACGAAACAATCTGGTCATACTCGTAATCGAAATGCATGGATGGTATCTGGTCTAACCTTCGTTCTAAAGATTGCAAACAGTCATAAAAAGGAATCAGATCGGGAACATCAAGACTACCAAACAAATTGCCGGCAATTTCTTCATGATATGTTTTTACCAAACGAAACCGCTCCTTCATTTCATCGGGCTTCTCCGAAAAATAACTCTCCGCCAAAGCCTCCAGCGAATTGGTGGTCTTTCCCATAGCCGACACAACCACCACATGGGGCCGGTCCAGTTGTTCAACTATTTTCAGTAAATTACGTACAGAGTCTGCATCTTTAACCGATGCCCCTCCAAATTTGGATACTTGCATTTTGTGTTCTGTTTATTTTTTAATTTCCTGCGCCTCGGACATGACAAAAATAACCTTTTAACAATAGATCGATAGATTTTTAGCCTGCTTTATTCATAAGTTTTCGTCATGAGATGTCCAAATATCAAAAAACGCAAGCAACCGCAGACAAATTTGATGCAGGAATGTGCTAAGCGATGAATAACCAGCCCCGATTTATCGGGGAGTAATAAGGGCCGGTTTCATGCATCAAATCTTCTCTTTGCGATTTTAGTGTCCCTTTTATTTTGCTTCCCTGGCGTGAAATAAAAACAGACAAAACGCACATATTCTCAAAATAATATATAGCTTTATTTCTTACTTCCCGTCCGCCCTTTTTCTCAAAAACCACTACTTTTGCAAAAATTTTTACAAGTGGAGTTAAGCACGCTAATAAATATTTTCAACAACCATCCGGGACTGAAAGAACTTACCGGGTGGCTCAAAGAACCAAAAGAAAACATATATCTGAAAGGACTCTCCGGCTCATCTTTTGCATTGGCCGGTGCTGTAAGTGCAGGGCAGTTTAAGCATCTGTTTGTGCTTTACGATAAAGAAGATGCCGCTTATTTCTACCATGATCTGGTGCAATTGAGAGGAGAATCTTCAGTCTTTTTTCTGCCTTCGAGTTACAAACGTTCCCCTGAATTCGGTCAGCCCGACAGCAATAACATTATCCTCCGCACCGAAGCCCTGGAACAACTCCGGAATTCATCAGGCAGTTGCTTTGTTGTAACCCATACCGAAGCACTCCTGGAGCCTGTCCCTTCGAAGCAGGAAATGAGCGGACAGTCGATGACTATCCAAACGGGTGACCAACTCGACATGACCTTTGTTGCTGATTTCCTGCAGGAAATAAATTTCCAGCGCGTTGACTTCGTTTATGAACCGGGTCAATACTCTTTGCGTGGCTCCATAGTTGATGTGTATTCTTTTTCAAATGAAGACCCGGTACGGATTGATTTTTTTGGCGATGAGGTGGAGAGCATCCGAACTTTCGATATAGAAAACCAACTGTCAAAAAAATCCCTCGAGTCTATCGCCATTTTCCCCAACTTATCGGGAATAAAGGAAAAATCCGGTAATTACATTCCACTTCCCGATTTTCTTGATCAACAAACCCGGATATGGATGGAGCAGCCCGCTCAAATTACAGGGAAAGCAAAAGAAATATTCCGGAAAGTTATCAGAAAAAACGAAAACACTGACACCCCCCCTGAATCACAGGAAATCCCATCAGCAGAAAACCTGGTGAACCCGGAAAAACTGGAAGAAGCTTTTGCGTTGTGGCCCAAAATAATCAGGGACAACACCACTCCGCACGATAAGACGCGCTCAATCCGGTTTGAAACCTCACCTCAGCCTGTTTTTAAGAAAAACTTTGAACTGCTCGAAAACGATATACAAAGCAAGCTGAACGAAAAATACCAGGTGTATATTCTGTCAGACAATCCGCGCCAGCTTGAACGTCTTCGACAGATATTTGACGATCGGGGAAAACATTTGAACTATAAAGAAATTGATCACACACTTCACAGCGGATTTATTGATAATCAGTTAAAAATATGTGTTTATACCGATCATCAGATTTTCGACCGTTATCATAAATTTTCACTACGAACCGACAAAGCTAAGGCAGCCCGACAGTCACTCTCCATCAAAGAACTTTCGCGGCTCAACCCCGGCGATTACGTAGTGCACATAGATCATGGAATAGGGAAATTCGGCGGATTGGTTACTACCGACGTAAACGGCCAAAAGCAGGAAGCCATCAAACTTATCTATAAAGACAATGATGTTATTCTCGTTAATATACATTCGCTCCACCGCATCAGTAAGTTTAAGGGAAAGGACGGAGAGCCTCCGCGCATAAACAAGCTTGGAACCGGTGCATGGCAACGCACCAAAGAAAAGACCAAAAAGAAGGTAAAAGATATTGCCCGTGAACTTATTGCCCTTTATGCAGCACGAAAAGCCCAGCCGGGCTATGCCTTTTCGGCAGACTCCTTTATGCAGAAAGAATTGGAAGCTTCATTTATTTTTGAGGATACACCAGATCAAAACAAATCTACCCAGGCCATAAAAAATGACATGGAAGAAAAAACACCCATGGACAGGCTCGTTTGTGGCGATGTGGGCTTCGGGAAAACGGAACTGGCAATAAGGGCTGCTTTTAAAGCCGTAAGTGACAATAAACAGGTTGCAGTGTTAGTGCCCACCACCATTCTTGCACTTCAGCACTATCACACATTCAAGGACCGGCTCGCTGATTTTCCCTGCCGTGTAGAATATGTGAGCCGCCTACGCAAAACATCAAAAACGAAAGAAGTAATCAACGACCTGAAAGAAGGGAAAGTCGATATCGTTATCGGGACACATCGTCTGGTGGGCAAAGATGTTACCTTTAAAGACCTCGGCCTCCTGATCATTGATGAGGAACAAAGATTCGGCGTGTCGGTAAAAGAAAAACTAAAACGCCTGAAAATTAACGTAGATACGCTAACGCTTACAGCAACACCAATTCCGCGAACCCTTCAGTTTTCGTTGATGGGAGCAAGGGATTTATCCATCCTGAATACACCCCCGCCTAACAGGCACCCGATTATTACAGAACTTCATGTATTCAACGAAGCAATCATTAAAGAAGCCATTACCTATGAAGTAGAACGCAACGGGCAGGTTTTCTTTATCAACAACAGGGTGCAAAACATTTATGAATTGGAAAAAGCTGTCAACCGGTGGCTTCCCGATGTCAGAACCGTCGTGGCACACGGTCAGATGGAGGGACAAAAACTGGAGCGCATCATGCTCGATTTTATTGAAGGCGAATATGATGTTCTGATAGCCACTACTATTATAGAATCGGGACTTGACATTCCTAATGCCAACACCATTATAATAAACAATGCACATCATTTTGGCCTGAGTGATCTTCATCAGCTAAGAGGAAGGGTAGGCCGGTCGAACAAAAAAGCCTTTTGTTACCTTCTGGCCCCGCCACTGAACACACTTACCCAGGATGCAAGGAGACGGTTGCGAATCATTGAGGAATTCTCCGAACTGGGCAGTGGTTTTAATATAGCCATGCAGGACCTGGACATCAGAGGAGCAGGCAATCTGCTGGGAGCCGAACAAAGCGGATACATTGCCGACATTGGCTACGAAACCTATCAGAGAATACTTCAGGAAGCGATGCTGGAACTCAGAGAAGATGAGTTTCCCGACCTTTTCACAGAAGAACCAAAACCGGGAGAAGAAGACAAAAAAATATTCGTCAACGACTGCCAGATTGAAACCGACGAAGAGGTCAGAATTCCTGATGATTATGTTACCAACATAGCAGAACGCATGGACCTTTACAGGGAACTGGACAACATAACCGAGGAAGAAGGCATCAAAAGCTTTGAGTTTAAACTCAAAGACCGTTTTGGTCAAATACCCGAACCTACCATGGCACTGCTCGACATAGTGAGATTGAGAATAAAAGCCAAAACCATGGGCATTGAAAAAGTTTACCTGAAAAACCATTCTGCCCGCCTCTATTTTATTGGCAACCCCGAATCACGCTTTTACCAGACCGAATGTTTCGGAAAAATTCTGAATTGGGTTCAGCGGCATCCAAAAGATGTTCAGATGAAGCAAAAAAGTGAGAGGCTGATCTTAACCATCAAAAAAGTTAAAGACATACAGGCTCTAAGCGATTTATTGAAAGAAATGTCAACGTAGCATTAACACAATTATTTTTCGACAGCATCATTCAATACCACAAGAATTTCTTCAGGTACTCCCTCTCCATTGCTTAAAATATATCCCAAACACTTAAGATGATGAGAAGTGGTTTCGATCATCAATTCGGAAGGTGTGTCATTTTTCCGGTTGAATATATTGGCAAGTGTTCCCCGGTCAATATTCATCCAGGGGCGTAAAGTGAAGACCGAATGTCCACGCATATCAAAGGCCGGAGAGACATACTCCTGAAAAGCAGGATTATAATCTTTTACCTCAAACAGATTATTAATAAGCAAAATAGCTCCCTTTCCTGACAAGGCAGCCTCGCGCCATTTTTTCAATTCATCGATCCGGGCCAGATAGCTTGAAACTTCAACCAATACCATCTGAAAAGCAGGAGCACCGTTAAATGTAATCAGTGAGGCATGAACCACTACTTTTAACGGTTTGTGGTGAAATGTATTGATTTCTAAATGGAACGGCTTAATATTTTCACTCTTTTCATCGGCAAATATACTCTCCAATATGGGCACAAATTCATCATCCACAAAATCGATCATGGCTGTCCCCACAATATCTTCCATGTAATGAGTTTTGAAAAGATCGAGTGCAAGATTATTTAAATAACGAATAATCCCTTTCTGAACAATAGTAATAGCAATCGGGGCTTTGGAAATGTAATTTCTGAAACTCTGTTCCCGGCGTTTCTGATCCAGGTCGGCCTTATGTTTATAATAGGCCAAATCCATGGTTATTCCGAGTTCTTTCTTTGTAATGGGCTTCACCAGGTAGCCGTAAGAGTTCGAAATAACAGCTCTCTCCACCACCTCTGTGCTTGTGTCGCTTGACACAAAAATAACCGGAATCTCACACTCCCGCTGGATGGTTTCGGCAGCCTCTATACCATCAACATCACCCTCCAAATGGATGTCCATCAAAACTATATCGGGTTTATGAATCTTTGATTCTTCCAAAGCTTCATGCCCAGTCTTACATCTACCGATAATTTCAAATCCCAGGTCTTTTAAAAACAAAGAAAATATAGCAGAAATAAACCGGTCATCTTCAACTACCAAAACTTTTCGCATAATAATGGTATAATTTTTGGGAGTAACACGTTTACCCAAAAAGAAAAATTACATTTGTCGAAATTAATAAGTGCGCGTTAATAAACTCGCAAAAGTTTTTACAATATGTGTGTCTGTTCAGAAAGTGCCGGCTGCAAGGCTTGCGAAACCGCCAAAAACGCAGTTTACTAATCGTAAATGAGAATTTTGGCGGCGAGCGTAACACAGCAAATGGTACTTTATGGACAGACACTAATTAGTGCGTGTCTATAAACTCGCAAAAATTTTTACAATATGCGA
>NZ_AHZV01000058.1 GCF_000250735.1 Anaerophaga thermohalophila str. Valhall | reverse complement strand
AAGCCAACACGGGCGACGTTCATGGACTTGCGCAATGGCCGGAAATTTTGGCTTTCGCGGGGAGCCAGGTTTAAGCGGACCAGACCTTTTTGGTTCTTTTTGGGGCAATGCCAAAAAGAACAATGGAAAATAAATTTGAAACAGAGGTTGCTGAAAAAGTCAGCAACCTCCAATTAACCAGTTGACGAATTGACGAATTGACGAATTCTTGCAAGGCAAGCGGCAGAGCCGAGCGAACCAGCAAGCAACCAGTAACAAGCAACCAGTAACAAGAGTGCCCCGGACTAAAAGTCCTCCTTTGGGGGATTTGGTGGCCCCATTTTTTATTAACTTTGACTCACAAAAATAAGACCGATGTCAGAATTACAATTCCCCTCTAAGATACTTGAAAACGCTGTTAATGAATTCTCAAAGCTACCGGGTATAGGCAGAAAAACCGCCCTGAGGCTGGCACTTCATATTCTGAAACAGGACAAAGAATCGGTCGATAGCTTTGCCAATGCCATTACCACACTTCGCGATGAAATAAAATACTGCAAGAATTGTTACAACATTTCCGATAGCGATACCTGTTCTATTTGCTCTAATCCGCGGCGAGACCATTCATTGGTATGTATAGTAGAGAATGTAAGGGATGTGATGGCCATTGAAAACACACATCAATACCAGGGCATTTATCATGTTTTGGGGGGATTAATTTCCCCGATGGACGGAACGGGACCTGACGACCTTACCATTGCTCCCCTGGAAGAAAAGCTCAGAAAAGGTGAGATCAAAGAAATCATTTTTGCCTTAAGTACTACAATGGAAGGTGATACAACCAACTTCTATCTCTACAGAAAATTTCAATCCTATCCTGTAAAATTTACCACTATTGCACGAGGGGTTGCTATCGGCGACGAACTGGAATATGCCGACGAAGTGACCCTGGGACGATCACTGGTAGACCGTCTTCCCTTTGATAAAAATGCACTTTAAAACGTTTTTGATGAACACAAACAAAATTTTAAGACAGATCAAGTTTCTTTTTTGGACCATTCTCGCCGCTATGGTGGTAATGATGATAATTGCCCTGCTGGTGGTAAAAGAGATGGGGGCCGTTATTGAATGGACACTAGCTCAGAAAGAAAACTTCAAGGCAGTGATACTGATATTATCATTGGGCGGTATTCCTGCCAGTTATTTTTTTCACACAAAAAAAATAAAACATCTGAATCAGGAACTTTCCTTCGACGAAAAGCTGATGCAATATAAAAGCAGCTTTTTCATCAAAATCGTAACGCTCGAAGCTCTGGCGGTTCTGGGATTAATAGGTTATATGCTTACCGCCGACAACACTTTTATTTATGTTTTTGCGTTATTATTTTTAGCCTATCTGATCAACCGCCCTACCCTTCATAGTATCAGCAACGAAATTGAACCGGAAAATTTCGATGAAAACGATAATTCAGAATAAAAACAAATGGTTATAGCAGTTGATTTTGACGGCACTATTGTAGAACACAGGTATCCGAAAATCGGGAAAGAAAAGCTGTTTGCATTCGAAACTTTGAAGGCCTTGCAAAAGCAGGGACATCTCTTAATTCTTTGGACATTCAGGGCCGGAAAAGAACTTGACGAAGCCGTCGAATTCTGTGCAAAACACGGGATAGAATTTTATGCTGTCAACAAAAATTTTCCTGAAGAAGAATTTGACGAAACAGTTAGCCGTAAGATAAATGCAGACGTATATATTGACGACAGAAACATAGGCGGTTTCCCGGGATGGGGAGAGATTTATCAGATGCTCAGCCAGGATGTTCCCGAAAGCGAAAGAGAGCTGTTTCTTTCACAATACAAAAAAGCTGAGAAAAGAACTTTCTGTGGATTTATTAAATCTCTTTTCTGCAAAGACTTTTGAAACGAGCACAGATAGGCTTGCCACAATAGTGATTAGTGGTTAGTGGTTAGTGATTAGTTTTTAGTGGTTAGTTTTTAGTGATTAGTTTTTAGTGGTTAGTGATTAGTGGTTAGTGATTAGTGGTCATTGGCCATTGATAATTGACCCAGTTTTCTGAACAATCCCACTCAGTTTCTGAACAATCCCTAACAATTCTAACATCTTAACAATTCTAACAACCATAACAACTCTAACAGTCTAAATGTATAAACAGGTTACCACACTAATAACATGTATAAATCTTACATACAAGGTTCATTAGACCAATAAATTAAGTAAATGATATGGAAGCATCATATACGGCGCCCAAATTGTCTGTCATTATCGTTTCTTACCATGCCACGCCTCTGAATATTTTATGTTTATGGTCGTTGGAACAAAACAATCTTAAAGAATCGGAAGTAATCATTGTTGACAATGCCGGTTACGATCGTTACCTCGAACAACTGGCTCAAAACTATCCCTTTGTAAAAATAATCAGAAACCAAAATGAAGGCTTTGGCAAAGCCTGTAACAAGGGTTTCTCTATTGCACGAGGCAAATACATCCTGTTTCTGAATCCGGACACTATTGTACCCTTAAATATTGAAAAAAAAATATTCTCATTCTTCAGAGAATATCCGGAAACAGGAGCCATGGGGGCCAAAATGACAGATGGCAAAGGCTGTTTTCTGCCCGAATCGAAAAGAAATTTCCCGTATCCTCTTGCATCATTTCTCAAATTTTCGGGCTTTCAAAAGATCATTCCTTCCCAAAATTTAAAATTTAACTATCATGCCAGACACGTTGCAGATGACACAACAGCAAAAGTGGATGTTCTCTCGGGTGCGTTCATGGTTGTTACACGGGAAGCCATGGAAAAGACAGGCGGATTCGATCCACGGTTTTTTCTTTTTGCAGAAGATATTGATATTTCCATTCGGATATCAAAAGCAGACTACCAACTCTGGTACAATCCCGACATCGAAATCATTCATTTTAAAGGGCTTTCAACCAGACAATCGAAAAAATATGTCTCTTATTTTTACGGTTCAATGAAACTCTTTTATCTGAAATATTTTGAACAATCGCATGCCCGTCTTCAAAAAATGGCCATCACAACCTTTATCCAGTCAACTGCCTTTCTTTCTTCGTTAAGGCATTTTTTCAAAAGACAATTTCACCACCGTATGCCTTCTACCTTTTACATCGATTCGAATTACTGCACCAGTAGCATTTCTGAACTGCAAACCATGAAAAAATTCAGGTTTATCTGCACCTCATACAAGCACAAAAAGAATAAACCGACCCATCTGCTGCTCTCCGATGTGGAAACCAATCCGGATGAACTGATCAAACAAGTTAACAACATCAGGAACAAAAAAACCAGAATTTTATTCTGGCACAAATCCAGCGGCTGGCTATTCCACTTCGACGGGAAAAACGGAAAATCAGGCCCTGTTATAAATACAAAAATCAAGTAAAACAGTTGCTTCACCACCAAAATTGAGCCATTCAAAAAAACCACGTCCTTCAATAGCAATTCCTTCAACTATTTTTTCGTAACTTGTACGGTTCAATGAATTACTACAAATCAGCAAATTAAGGCTGATTTTTACAGATGAGTGTGGTATAAAAAGCATATTTTTGTCAAAATCAAAGCGTTTTAAA
>NZ_AHZV01000059.1 GCF_000250735.1 Anaerophaga thermohalophila str. Valhall | reverse complement strand
AGCAGTGAAAAAATGTATAAATTTTTGCATGTAAATTTCATTAGACCAATAACTTAGTCTAATTTAATACTGATGAAACGAGCATGGAGCTTTGATTTCTCCTTCGGCTCTGCCGCTTTTTTTACAAAGAAACCTGCCACAAAAGGGCATGTATAAAGAAATCGCGAGTTCCATCCGACCTTAATAACTAAATTTTATACGGATGAAATCAGTGAAAATCCGTATAATCACCTACCGGCCTAATCACCTACTAACCTATTGACCTACTAACCTATTGACCTATTAACCTATTGACCTAAGATTGTGAGAATTTAGGGGGCAGGAACTCAATTCCTGACAACTTTTTGTTAACTTTGAGATAATAACAAAACGTTAGATTTTTAAATGACAGTACCACAAACACCATATAATCTGATTGTTATTACAGGACCTACTGCCAGTGGAAAAACACGTCTTGCTGCACACCTGGCTCATCGCATCAATGGCGAAATCATCAGTGCAGACAGCCGGCAGATTTATAAAAAAATGGATTTAGGTACCGGCAAAGATTATGATGATTATATCATCAACGGCGAAAAAATTCCTTACCATCTCATCGACATCAGGGAACCCGGTTATAAATATAATGTTTACGAATATCAAACCGACTTTTTCAAGGTCTTTGAAGAGATAAAAAAACGCAAAAAATTCCCTGTGATGTGCGGAGGCACAGGATTATATATTCAGGCCGTACTTGACCAATACAAAATGGTGCATGTCCCCCCGAATCCTCAATTAAGACAACGCCTTCAGGACAAATCTCTGGAAGAACTCACTCGCATCTTAAGAGGATTCAAAAAACTTCATAACACCACCGATACTGATACGAAGAAAAGAGCCATCCGAAGCATAGAGATTGAAACTTATTATCAAAACCATCCTGAAATTGAGGTAAAGCTGCCCAGGGTCAGCCCGCTTATTGTGGGTGTGGAAATCGACCGGGATATGCGACGGCATAAAATAACGAAGCGCCTTAAAGAAAGGCTCAACGAAGGAATGATCGACGAAGTAAAACAGCTCATTGATGAAGGTATCAGTCCTGAAGATTTGTTGTATTACGGACTGGAATATAAGTATGTCACCCTTTATGTTATTGGCAAAACAACTTACGAAGATATGTTTGAACGTTTGAACATTGCCATTCATCAATTTGCCAAAAGGCAAATGACCTGGTTCAGGGGAATGGAACGCAAAGGACACAAAATTCATTGGATCGATGCAACCAATAACATTGATGAAAATGTTTCGCTGATTTACAATATGATATATAATTCACCACAATAACATTGGATATATATCAGGAAAAATGAATAACTCATCAAACAGAAACCGACTTTTAATGTTCTATTACGTAAAGAATTTATTTGATATAAGTTATTTCCATGGACAACATAAATCAATATATTCAACGAATCCAGAACCTGGCCAATCGTAATAAAGAACTAAATGCCCAGCTTCAAAACCTTGTAGGGCGGTATTCTCTCATTCAGAAACAGAATGAGAAATATAATAAGCTTCTTGAACGCTTTTCTGACATCAGCGGCCCTGTTGTAAGCGACTTTCCCGGTAAAAAGACACAAAAAAAGGTTGAGCATCTGAAAACAGTGTCGCTTTTATATATCTCAATCTGTGGTTTTGAAGACCTCCCCAGAATGGCTAATCAATCAGACCTCATTGATATTCTTGATGAAATATATATCACCATTGATAAAATTGCCGAAGATTTCAAACTAACCAAAATCAAAAGTTTCGGAGATAATATTATTTATGCAGCAGGACTGTCTAATGAATACAGGACAAATCCAATAGACATCACAATGGCTTCGACACGCATGCATAGTGCCATACTTAACATTTACCAACAACAAAAAACAGAGCCTGTCTGGAAGGTAAAAATGGGCATTCACACAGGCCCGGTTCTCGCTGTAGACCCATGCAAACAATATACCCCTTATTCAATTAGCGGCGATAACGTCAATGTTGTCTGCCGGCTTGGAGAAAGCTGTCCGCCGGGACAAATAAACATGTCGGAAATGACCTATGAACTGGTCAAAGAGTTTTTCAACATCTCACATCTGGGAAGTATGCCCGTAAAATATAAAGGCCTAATGAACATGTATCTGGTTAACGGGTTGAAAGACGATCTGCATATCGCAGATAATGTCTTCGAAAGTAACGAAACTTTTGATGTTCGATACGGACAAATACAGTTCATGGATATTCAGGAGAACATATTAGACCTTCTTGAGAAAAACCTCCCTTCCAATTTGTATTATCACAATGTAAAACACACGGTTGATGTAATTACCGAAGTGGAACTAATCGGATGGGCCGAAGGACTCTGTGAAGAAGAGATTCTTACACTAAAAATTGCCGCTTTGTTTCATGATGCCGGCCATATAGTCGATTATCGTTATCATGAACACCAGGGCGTTTTAATGGCCCGCCAGATACTGCCCCGTTACAATATTCCTCAAAGCAGGATCGACACAATCTGTCGGTTGATCATGGCCACCAAACTTCCGCCTCAACCAAAAGATAAGATGGAAGAGGTAATGTGCGATTCGGATCTGGATTATCTGGGACGTACAGATTTCATCCCCGTTTCAAACACACTTTACAGAGAACTAAAAGAACGCCAAATGGTGGGGTCATGGCAGGACTGGAATCAGATGCAGCTCGATTTTATCAAACAACATCAATATTTTACCAAAACAGCACAAAACCTGAGAGAAGTAAACAAACAGCAACAAATAGAACGGCTGAGACAACTGCTAAATGAAAACGAGGTAAAGGTGAAATATTAAAAAAATTTCCTACATTTGAGCTCGCATTGCACAACTCTTAAAAAACTCATCTATGAAACGGTTTACCGCTTTTGTTGCTGTTGTTATAATAATTGCCGCATGTCAACCATCCTCTCCAAAATACGAAGCCTCTGTTAAAGACATTAAAGATAGAGTTGAAGCTTATCAGTCATTCAGATTGACAACCGATCTGTCGGCATTATCCCCTTCTCAAAAAGAGATGCTTCCCCTGCTATTCGAAGTAGCTGACATCATGGATAACCTCTTTTGGCAACAGGCATGGGGCGATAAGGAGCAACTGCTGGGTAACATTAAGAATAACCATCTGAGGCGTTACGCCGAAATCAATTACGGTCCATGGGACAGACTCCGCGACAACGAGCCGTTCATCAAGGGTATTGGCCCGAAACCTGCAGGTAGCGGGTTTTATCCCGAAGATATGTCAATGAACGAATTCCGCCAGTTGTCGAACCACGATAAAAACAGCCTCTACACAGTCATTGAGCGCGACCGGGAAGGAGATTTGATCGTTGTTCCTTACAGCCGTAAATGGGAGGAGGAATTGTCACGGGCCTCTGAACTTCTTATGCGTGCTTCAGAAATGGCCGAAGACCAGGGATTTAAGAGATACCTCAAAGAACGGGCAAAAGCATTTCTCAGCAACGACTATTTCAAAAGCGATATGGCCTGGATGGATATGAAAAAAAACATTATCGATTTTGTTGTTGGGCCGATCGAAACCTATGAAGACAAACTCATGGGTGCTAAAGCAGCTTTTGAAGCATACATACTTATTAAAGACACTGTCTGGTCGGAACGTCTGAACCGCTTTGCCGAATTGTTGCCGCAAATTCAACAAGCGTTACCCGTAGAGCCTGAATATAAAAGCGAAACGCCCGGAAGCGACTCCGATCTAAACGTTTATGATGCTGTCTACTATGCCGGCGATTGCAATGCGGCCAGTAAAACCATTGCCATCAATCTTCCGAACGACCCGGATGTACAAATGAAAAAGGGAAGTCGTAAACTCCAGCTCAAAAACAGCATGAAAGCAAAATTCGAAAACATACTCGTCCCGATCAGCAAGATATTGATAGACCCGTCACAGCACCAGTATATCGACTTTGATGCTTTTTTTGAAAACACCATGTTTCACGAAGTAGCCCACGGCCTGGGCATCAAAAACACCATTAACGGAAAAGGGACTGTACGTGAAGCTCTGAAAGAAACCGCTTCGGCCATTGAAGAAGGGAAAGCCGACATACTCGGACTTTATATTGTAACACATTTGGCAGAAACAGGGGAACTTAAAAACAAAGACCTGATGACAAATTATGTTACCTTTATGGCTGGCATTTTCAGGTCGGTCCGTTTTGGTGCAGCCAGCGCTCACGGAAAAGCCAATATGATACGTTTCAACTACTTCCTCGAGAAAGAAGCTTTTACAAGAAATCCTGAAACAGGAACTTACCACGTGGATTTTGCAAGAATGAAAGAAGCCATGAACCAGCTTTCCGAGGAAATACTTGTTTTACAGGGAAACGGAGATTACGAAAAAGCCAAAAAAATGGTTGACCAACTGGGTATCATCAATACCCGCCTGCAACAAGATCTGGATCGCATTAATGAAGCCGGAATCCCCGTCGATATTGTTTTTGAGCAAGGGCCTGAAATACTGGGTCTGTAAGCATCAATCAACATAACACACACCAAACCTGTTGATCTTTGAATTGCCAAAGTCAGCAGGTTTTTTGTAATGTAAAACAGAAAAAATATGCAAACATTATTTCCCGACAACCCGGTAACAAAGCTATTTGGCATACAATACCCCATCATTCAGGGCGGTATGGTTTGGTGCAGTGGATGGCGACTGGCATCGGCCGTCAGCAATAACGGTGGTCTGGGCCTCCTGGGGGCAGGCAGCATGTACCCCGGGGTATTGCGCGAACACATTCGAAAAATGAAACAGGCCACCCAAAAACCCTGGGGAGTTAATGTTCCTTTGTTATATCCTGACATAGAAGCCCTGATGCAAGTGATCGCTGAAGAAGAGGTGAAAATTGTGTTCACTTCAGCCGGCAGTCCTGCCAGGTGGACGCCCTTCCTCAAGTCGAGGGGAATAAAAGTTGCTCATGTTATTGCCAACTCCCGGCTTGCCCAAAAATGTGAAGATGCCGGAGTGGATGCCATTGTTGCAGAAGGATTTGAAGCCGGAGGCCACGAGGGAAGAGAAGAGACAACAACTTTCACACTTATCCCTCTTGTACGAAAAGCTACTCAATTGCCTTTAATTGCCGCAGGAGGCGTAGGAAGCGGACGCCATATATTAGCAGCCCAGGCTCTTGGTGCCGATGGTGTTCAAATTGGTTCGCTTTTCGCCCTGTCGGAAGAATCCTCTGCACACCGGGCATTCAAGGAATATGCGATTAAAGCCAGGGAAGGAGATACCATGCTTACTCTTAAGCAACTTGCTCCCGTACGACTGCTGAAAAATCATTTCTATAAATTAGTAGAACAGGCACAATTACAGGGAGCCACGGCAGATGAGCTCAAAAAACTTTTGGGAAAAGGACGCGCCAAAAAAGGTATTTTTGAAGGTGATCTGGAAGAAGGTGAACTTGAAATTGGCCAGGTGGTTGCGCTGATTGACGAAATAAAACCTGTAGAACAGATTATGAAAGAACTTTTGAATGAAACGAGCATGGCAAGGATTGCCTTAACAGGTCATTAGATTGTTAGAAATGTTAATGTTGTTAGGATTGTTGATGTTAAGTGATTAGTTATTTAATATTATAAGTTTTATTACCTCATCTAACAACAAACAACCTAACAATTCTAACAATATTAACAACTTAACAATTCTAACAACCGTAACAATACTAACAATCTAACAATACTAACAATACTAACAATCTAATGATAGATTACTATAAACACCAATTAAAAAACGGACTCAGAATAATTGTTCATCCCGACAAAAGCACTCCTATGGTTGCAGTTAATGTGCTATATGATGTCGGTGCACGTGATGAACATCCCGACCGAACAGGATTTGCTCATCTGTTTGAGCACCTGATGTTTGGAGGAACAAAAAAAATCCCTTCTTATGATGCCCCGGTGCAACATGTAGGAGGAGAAAATAATGCGTGGACCAGCAACGATTTCACAAACTATTATGTTGCGGTTCCTGCTGCTAATATAGAAACAGCATTCTGGCTCGAAGCAGACCGCATGACAGAGCTGGATTTTTCTGAAAAAAGCCTGGATGTTCAGCGAAAAGTAGTTATCGAAGAGTTCAAACAGCGCTATCTTAATCAGCCTTATGGCGATATTCCTTTACTTATCCGCGACCTGGCATACAAGATTCATCCTTACCGGTGGCCTACCATCGGAAAAGATATTTCACACATAGAAAATGCAACACTTGACGACGTTAAAACCTTTTTCTTTAAACACTACGCCCCCAACAATGCAGTACTTTCTGTGGCAGGTAATGTTGAACCGGATGATGTTTTCCGTCTTGCCGAAAAATGGTTCGGGCCGGTTCCCCCGAGAGAGGTGCCTGAAAGGAATTTACCTGAAGAACCGCCTCAAACAGAATCGCGTTACCGCGAGGTAAAACGAAATGTTCCCGCTCCTTTTATCCAGATGGTTTTTCATAACGGACGCAGAACCGATCCGGATTTTTATGCCAATGATCTGTTGTCGGACATACTCTCGAACGGCCCGTCGGCACGTTTGTTTCAGTCCCTGATTAAAGAGAAGCGACTCTTCTCCGATGTCAATGCATACATCGGCGGCGATCGCGACCCCGGCCTTTTTACTGTCACCGGAAGACTTATGCCCGGGGTTAAAATGGACACCGCTGAGCAAAGCATCCGGAAAGAATTGGAAAAACTCGCCGGCGAAGGGCCTACCGACTATGAACTGCAAAAGGTGAAAAACAAGGTTATCTCGAATCTTGTGTTTGGCGAAATACACTATCTAAACAAAGCGGTTAACTTAGCACAGTTCGAATTAATGGGGATGGCCGATGAAATAAATCTCGAACCGGAGCGATACAAAGCCGTGACCAAAACAGAAATAAAAGAACTGGCCGGAAAAATTTTCAATCCCGATAACTGTTCTACATTGTATTACCTTACTGAAAACACCTTAGATTAAAGTAACCGAATAGCAGAAGTTTGACAGGAAGAAGGCAGAAGTGAAAAATTTTATTGAAACGAATTTTTCAGTTTGTCATGAATGAGTGCGGTATAAAAAGCATATTTTTGTCAAAATCAAGGCGTTTTAAATTTTTATACCGGAGTTAACTCGTTGTTAATGAGGATGCAAAATTTTAAAACAACACAGAGTTTGGCAACAAAGATGCTTTTTAAACCGGGCTCATAAATAATAAACAAACACCTAACCTCAACAAGCCAGAACCAAAAAACAAGAAAGGAAAGATGACTAAAAACATAAATGCGTCGCCCGAATTTAAGACCATCGAAAAAATTGACTTTTTACCCGTACAGGAATTTAAACTTGACAATGGTGTACCGGTTTCTATAATAAAAGCAGGGAGTCAGGATGTTACAAAAATCGACATAGAATTTCCTGCCGGTGCCATACAGGCCGGTATCCCCCTGGTGGCATCGACAACGGCCAACCTCATGCAGGAAGGCACTAAGGATAAATCATCTCAGCAAATTTCTGAAACAATAGATTTTCACGGTGCATATCTCAATACTCAAACTTATCATCACCACACCATTATTACCTTCCTTTGTCTGACAAGCTGTCTTTCCGAAATGTTGAATCTGGTTCATGAAATAATTACCAAACCTGCATTTCCCAAAAATGAATATGAAATTTACCTGCACAAAAAGTTTGAAGAATTCGTTTTCGAAAGTGAAAAAGTAAAAACCATGGCCACCCGTCTGTTCGGAGAAACCATCTTCGGGCCTGACCACCCTTACGGGCGGCAATTGCAAAAAAAACACTTCGAAATAATTGATATAGAACAGGTAAAATCATTTCACCATAATCATTACCGCCCGGAAATGGCAAAAATATATGTTGCCGGACAGCCGGGAGACAACCTCAGAGAACTTCTTAACAGATATTTCGGGCAAACACCAAGATGTATTCCTGAGGACGAATCTACAATACCGCCTCTTTCTCCTTCTGATGAAAAAATGAGAATAATCCGAAAAGAAGGCGCAATGCAATCTGCTGTGCGCATTGGGCGTCCGCTTTTTAACAATCATCATCCCGATTTCATTCCTCTACAGGTATTAAATACCATTCTGGGTGGTTATTTCGGTTCGCGCCTGATGACAACAGTGCGTGAAGAAAAAGGCCTGACATACGGAATAGGCTCCTTTGTTATGCCACTTAAACACAGCGGGGTATGGGGAATCAGCAGTGAAGTTGCCGGAGAACGAAGAGACGACGCCATTAATGCCATATTTGATGAATTCAGAAAACTGCGCGAGGAAAAAGTCCCCGATAATGAACTTGAGATGGTACGAAACTATATGATGGGAGAATTGCTCCGTAATTTCGACGGTCCCTTTTCCACTGCCGATATTTACCGCACATTAAAAGAATACGAAATGGATTTCGGATTTTATCAGAACATGATTGACTATGTTCGTAATGTTTCAACCAATGACATTCGTGAAATGGCACAAAAATATCTTGATCCAAATGATTTTTGGGTGGTTGTTGCAGGAGTTTAAGCATTCCGGACGCGCTTCAATTGCACTTTTTGCCCTTGCTGAAAATCCCCGCTAATTAGTGCCTGTCTATAAACTCTAAAAAAATTTTCACAATATATGTGTCTGTTCAGAAAGTGTCATTTACAAGGCTTGCGAAGTCCGAAAATACGGAGTTTACCCATCGTAAATGAGTAATTTTCGGACGAGCGTAACACAGTAAATGGCGCTTTATGGACAGACACTAATTAATTACGTTTTTTCCATTTTATTAATTAAATTAGGCCCGATCGGGAGAAATATAGTATGAGTGAAACGGTGAAAATTTCTGAAGAACAGGAAGTCAAACAATATTTCAATGAACTCCTTGAGCTTTGCCCCCGCTGCCAGACCGCAGAAGGACGTAAGCTTATTCAAAAAGCCTTCGATCTGGCAAACGAAGCTCACAAAGGTGTAAGAAGGAAATCAGGGGAGTTGTATATCCTGCACCCGCTGGCAGTGGCCCGTATAGTTGCCGACGAAATCGGTCTTGGAGCAAAAGGAGTCGCTGCTGCATTGCTTCATGATGTCGTGGAAGACACCGATTATACCCTCGATGATATTGAAGGTATCTTTGGTGAAAAGGTGGCCGGAATTGTCGACGGTTTAACCAAACTCGAAGGCGTTTTCGACCAGACACGATCAAAACAGGCCGAAAATTTCAGAAAACTTTTACTCACCATGGTAGAAGATATCAGGGTCATCCTGATAAAACTGGCCGATCGTCTTCACAATATGCGAACGCTCGACTCCATGCCCGAGCACAAACGACTAAAAA
Source organism: Anaerophaga thermohalophila str. Valhall (assembly GCF_000250735.1). Taxonomy (GTDB): domain Bacteria; phylum Bacteroidota; class Bacteroidia; order Bacteroidales; family Marinilabiliaceae; genus Anaerophaga; species Anaerophaga thermohalophila_A. The sequence goes on along the minus strand of NZ_AHZV01000059.1, from coordinate 7,513 downwards.
TAGCAGGCGAAACGCTGTATCTTTACGCTCCATTGGCCCATCGCCTTGGCCTTTATTCCATAAAATCGGAACTCGAAGACCTTGCGCTCAAATATGAGCATCCGAAAATTTATCATGAAATATCATCCAAACTAACTGATTATCAAAACAAAACCAAACACTTAATTACTCGTTTCTCTTTGCCTATCATAGAACGGCTTTCCAGTGAAGGATATGAATTTGATATAAAAGGAAGACCCAAGTCTATCTACTCCATCTGGCGAAAAATGCAGAAAAAGCAGATTCCTTTTGAGGAAGTCTATGACCTGCTCGCCATCCGGATCGTTTTCAAACCCAAACCCGGAATCCCCGAAAAAGCACAGTGCTGGACCATATATTCACTCATAACCGACATTTACAAACCCAAACCCGACCGTTTGCGAGACTGGGTGAGCACCCCGAAAGCAAACGGATACGAAGCATTGCACGCAACCGTTATGGGGCCGGAAGGCAACTGGATTGAAATTCAGGTTCGTACCGAACGGATGGATGAAATCGCGGAAAAAGGCTTTGCTGCTCACTGGAAATATAAAGGCTCGAACGATAAAGAATCGGAACTGGACAACTGGCTGCAAAGAATAAGAGAAGTTTTGGACAATCCCGATTCCGATTCCCTTGAATTTCTTGATGATTTTAAACTGAATCTTTTTAGCCAGGAGATCATGATATTTACCCCGAAAGGTGATGTAAAAGTCATGCCCAAAGGTTCCACAGCCCTCGATCTGGCTTTTGAAATACACACCGAACTGGGTTACAAATGTATTGGCGCAAAAGTCAACTATAAGCTTGTCCCCCTGAGCTATGAACTCAAAAGTGGCGACCAGGTGGAAATCCTTACCTCCGAAAAACAAACTCCAAAATATGAATGGATTAACTTTGTTACAACAGCCAAAGCCAAAACCCGAATCAAGGATGCCTTTAAAAAAGAACGAAAGGTCATCATCCGGCAAGGTGAAAAAAAACTTGAAGAGGCACTTAATGAAAAGAAACTGACCACGAATGCTAAAATCCTGAAAAAACTTCAGAAGTATTACAACCTTCCAAGTAAAGAAGAACTCTATTTTAAAATAGGAAGAGGCACCATCAATCTCGACAACCTGAATAAAATATTAAGTGACAAAACAGCCAACAAATGGGTACGGTACTGGCGGTTATCTTTCGGAAAGAATAAAATGGTCAAAAAGAAAACCGGTAAAGACGGTAAAAAAACGCAGATGGTAGTGTCGGATGATATGGAAGAAACCGAAGATTATACCATCGCACCGTGCTGTAATCCCATTCCTGGTGACGACGTAGTCGGATACCTCGACGAAAATGATAAACTGATCCTTCACAGCCGTAAATGCCCCGTGGCAATCCGTCTGATGTCCAGCCAGGGAAATCGTATTGTCTCGGCCGAATGGGAATCGCATAAAATACTCTCATTTCTTGCCGTAATAAACCTTTCAGGCATTGACCAGATTGGAATAGTGAGCAAAATAACTAAAGTAATCTCAGAAGACCAGACTGTTAACATGCGCTCTATTCATGTGGAAAGCCATGATGGCATCTTCGAAGGTACAATTTACTTATACATTCATAACACCGAAGACCTTAATAACCTTATCTTCAATCTCATGAAAATAAAGGGGGTGCATAATGTTACCCGCCAGGAAAGAATACACGGGAACTGAGAAGTGATTTCAGTGATCAATTGAGACTGAGGTTGAGATTGAGGTTAAGGTTAAGGTTAAGTGTGCAACACAGATATCACAGATTGACACAGATTTTATCATTATCAATTAGATGGTTAGGCGCTTAGCTCAGAAACTTAACCAACATGTTGTTTAATTTGACTAAATCCCCTCTATGTTTTTTTTTCTAGGCTTGTTCTGAGAAAACATAGTGTCTTACGCCTGATATTCGTGTTTTTTTAACCCATGATTTTCCGGTCATATCAGTTGCTTTACTCTGTAAAGAAATCTGCACCAACAGGGTAATGTTGTTAACAAGCTAAAAAATTGAACAACTTAACCACTATAGACTATTGTCTAACCACTTTTAACTAACCACTTTTAACTAACCACTATTGTCTAACCACTTCGCGCAGAATGACACCTCCCCTAACCTGGACAAGCCAGAACCAAACAAATTTATACATTATCTGTCGCAGCTCCGCAGCTTTTTGTTTTTCTTATTACATAATTCTACCGTTCTGACGCCGCTCCGCGGCTATTAACTGCTGTTATAGGATTGACAATACTAAAACCGCGGAGCGGTGACAGAGCATTAATTTTGCCAAAAAAACACGAATATCAGGGGTAAGACACTAATGTCATTTTGAGATGGAACAATGAAGATTTCCTTAATTAACAAGCAACCCCTTCAACACATCCACCAGTCTCCTTAATTCAATTTGGTTTTATTCTAAATAAAATTTTTATCTTTGCACGTAAAAGGTTCATTTTGTTATATTTTAATTGGATCGAGTTATGAACAGGCCTTCAAACAAAGAAACGGTCAAACAAATATTCACGGAATATCTTCAGAAGAATGGCCATCGTAAGACCCCCGAAAGGTACGCCATTCTTGATGAGATATATTCTCGCGACGGCCATTTCGACATAGAGTCGCTCTATATTTTCATGAAAAACAAAAACTACAGGGTAAGCAGGGCAACTCTTTACAATACCATTGATTTATTACTCGACTGTAAACTGGTAATCAAACATCAATTTGGGAAGAATATCGCCCAGTTCGAAAAAGCTTTTGAATCAAAGCAACACGACCATCTGATCTGTACCAACTGTGGAAAAGTAACAGAGTTTTGCGACCCAAGCATTCAAATTGTGCTGGACAATGCCTCAAAAAATCTGGAATTCACCGTTTCGCAACATTCGCTTTATGTATACGGCCTTTGCAAAGAATGCCGCGATAAGACAACTAAAAACGAAAAGAAAAACCGGGGTTAAAATGCTCAAAATCATAAAATAGATGAATTAATTAAGACAAATTCAGGTTTTACCGTTTTATTTATTTAATTTTACGCATCGGAATGTCAACCACATTGGTAGGCCTTCCGATTTTTATTGCTTTAAAGTTAAAAAACCAAACATTAAGGCTGCTCCAATATTAAATCATAAAAATCAAAATATTACATAATGAGTGTTGATGTTCTTTTAGGCCTGCAATGGGGCGATGAAGGAAAAGGAAAGGTGGTTGACGTTCTGACTCCCGAATACGATGTTATTACCCGTTTCCAGGGTGGTCCGAATGCCGGCCATACTTTGGAATTTGAAGGTAAAAAATTTGTTCTCCACAATATTCCTTCCGGCATTTTTCAGGGAGATAAAATCAATGTAATCGGCAATGGTGTTGTCCTGGACCCCATCATTTTTAAAGAAGAAATTGATGGTTTAAAAAAGCAGGGTATCGATCTGTCAAACAATCTTTTCATCTCAAAAAAGGCCCATCTTATTCTGCCGACACACCGTATCCTGGATGCTGCTTCGGAAGCAGCCAAAGGCAAAACCAAGATTGGCTCTACACTAAAAGGAATTGGGCCCACTTATATGGACAAAACAGGGCGAAACGGCATCAGGGTAGGTGATATTTTATCAGGTTTCGATGAAAAATATGCTTCTCTTAAGGAGAAACACATGAAACTGATCGACATGTACGGTTTCGATTACAATATGGAGGAATACGAAAAAGGTCTGAAAGAGGGGATAGAAACACTGAAACAATTTACACTCATCGATAGTGAACATGAACTGAATCGTTACCTGAGAGGCGGACAGTCCATCCTTGCCGAAGGTGCACAGGGAACACTTCTGGATATAGATTTTGGTTCTTATCCCTATGTTACCTCGTCTAACACTGTATGTGCAGGCGCTTGCATAGGAATGGGAATCTCTCCGCGAAACATTGGCGAAGTATACGGTATCTTTAAAGCCTACTGCACAAGAGTTGGTTCAGGCCCCTTCCCAACCGAACTGTTTGATGAAGACGGAGAAAAAATGCGTGAAAACGGAAATGAATTCGGAAGTACAACAGGACGTCCACGCCGTTGTGGCTGGCTCGATCTGGTAGCACTCAAATACAGTGTAATGATCAATGGTGTTACCCAGCTGATAATGACCAAAGGAGATGTATTGGGTTGCTTCGAAACCATAAAAATTGCAACAGCTTACAAAACAGACGAAGGCATCATTAGCGAATTTCCGTTCGAAATACCTGAAAATCTTGAACCTGTCTACAAAGAAATGCCCGGTTGGCATTGCGATTTAACCAATGTCAAATCAGAAAAAGATTTTCCAAAGGAATTGAAGAATTACATTAAATTCATCGAGGATGAACTCGAAGTGCCTGTTACGATCGTCTCTGTCGGCCCGGACAGAGAACAAACCATTGTAAGGAAGTAAATTGTTCGTTTTATCCGTGAAGGATTTGATTATTAAAATCGGCTGGAACTCGCATACAAAATTATTATTCCCGAACAGTCCCTAATTAGTGCGGGTCTATAAACACGCAAAGATTTTTACAATATGTGTGTCTGTTCAGAAAGTGCGGGTTGCAAGGCTTGCGAAGTCGCAAAAAACGGAGTTTACTACACGTAAATGAGTATTTGGGCGGCGAGCGTAATACAGCAAATGGTACTTTATGGACAGACACTATTTAGCATGCTTTAATATGTCTGTGGTTGATCAGATTATTTTGATATTTGACATCTCATGTCGAAAAATCATTGATATAAAACAGGTTAAAAAGTCAACAGTCTATTGTGAACTCACTTCTTATTAAAAACATAAAGCAGCTCGTTTCAGCCCACCGGACATTTCCTGAAAAAGTTTCCGGAAAAGCCATGCAATATCTTCCGGTCATTGAAAACGCATTTCTTTTGATTGAGAACGGGAGTATAGCAGACTTTGGCCCAATGATAAAGATGCCAGCGGCCGAAAACATAAAGGTTATCGATGCACATGACCGGTTTGTACTGCCTGCCTGGTGCGATTCCCACACCCATCTGGTTTTTCCCCGCTCGCGGGAAATTGAATACATCGATAAAATCAAAGGGCTCAGTTATGAAGAGATTGCCAAACGTGGCGGCGGCATTCTCAACTCAGCAAAAAAAATGCAACAGGCGAGTGAAGAAGAACTTTTTCAAAGCGCTATGCAACGCCTGCAGGAAATGGTACAATGGGGTACGGGCGCTGTTGAAATAAAAAGCGGATACGGTTTGACTACAGCAACAGAGCTGAAAATGCTGCGTGTCATCAAACAACTGAAAACCGTAAGTCCGGTAACCATCCGTTCAACATTTCTGGGAGCCCATGCCATTCCACCCGAATTCAAAAATAATCCCGACAAATATGTAGACCTGATTATTAATGAAATGTTGCCGGCTGTTGCATCGGAACAACTGGCTGATTTTGTGGATGTCTTTTGCGACCGGGGGTTTTTCACAACAAAGCAGACAGACAGAATTCTTGAAGCGGCAGCCGTTTTTGGTCTTAAGCCAAAAATACACGCTAATGAGCTGGACTTCTCCGGCGGTGTTCAGACTGGCGTTAAGCACAAAGCATTATCTGTCGACCATCTTGAATTCACCGGAGAGGAAGAAATAAACGCCTTACTGAAGTCAGACACCATGCCTGTTATTCTGCCGGGCGCTGCCTTTTTCCTGAATCTGAAATATGCTCCGGCACGAAAAATAATAGATTCAGGTCTTCCGCTTACGCTTGCCACCGATTTCAATCCGGGATCCTCTCCATCAGGGAATATGCAATTGATTATTTCTATGGGCAGTATTCTGTATAAAATGTTGCCCCAAGAAACCATCAATGCGGTTACTATTAACGGCGCCTGGGCGATGGGTGTTCAAAATGAACTGGGAAGCATTACACCGGGTAAAACAGCCAATGTCATCATTACAAAACCGATACCCTCGATTGAATACATCCCTTATGCATACGGAGAAAACAAAGTGGAAAAAGTCATACTCAACGGAATAATACAATAGAACCAAATAAAATCAGACAGTTACATCCCTGGATTATAAATGATCCGTATATATCAGGTTAGGAAGTGGTCTCAGAATTTGATATTCAAACACACAAACATTATGCAACAACTCATAGAATGTGTCCCCAACTTTAGCGAAGGAAGAGATACAAGCATCATCCGGCAAATCACGGATGAAATTGAATCGGTAAAAGAAGTCAGGCTGATTGATGTTGACCCGGGTAAAGCAACCAACCGGACAGTGGTTACTTTTGTTGGGCCACCTCAACCGGTTGTTGAAGCAGCTTTCAAAGCAGTAAAAAAGGCGGCCGGATTGATTGATATGCGAAAACACAAAGGTGCCCACCCACGTTTCGGGGCGACTGATGTGTGCCCTCTGGTGCCCGTTTCGGGAATATCAATGGAAGAAACGGCAGAACTGGCAAGAGAACTTGGACGAAGAATAGGAGAAGAACTGGAAATACCTGTTTATTGTTACGAATTTGCGGCGTTTGAAGAAAAAAGAAAAAACCTGGCCAGTTGCAGAGAAGGAGAATATGAAGCTTTGGAAAAAAGAATATCCACCCCCGAATGGAAACCCGATTTCGGCCCTTCGGTATGGAATCACAAAACTGCCGAAACTGGTGCTACCGCAGTAGGTGCACGCAATTTTCTGATTGCCTATAATGTCAATCTGAATACCACCTCTGTGCGCCGTGCGAACTCGGTTGCTTTTGATGTTCGTGAAAGAGGCCGCGTAAAGCGTGAAGGTGATCCGATTACAGGAAAAATTGTGACCGATGAAAAGGGAAATAAAGTTTATGAACCCGGATTGCTCAAATCGGTAAAAGGAATTGGCTGGTTTATTGAAGAGTATGGAATAGCACAAATATCAATGAACCTGACGGACATATCGGTAACACCTCTTCACAAGGCTTTTGATGTAACCTGCGAAAGAGCTGCTGCCAGAGGACTTCGAGTTACAGGCTCCGAACTGGTGGGAGTTGTGCCGCTGAAAGCCATGATTGATGCGGGAAAATACTTTCTGAAAAAACAGCGACGCTCAGTCGGACTGCCCGAGGAAGAACTGGTTCGCATTGCTGTAAAATCTATGGGGCTGGATGAACTTTATCCCTTCGAACCCGACAAGAAAATCATTGAGTACATACTGAGGGACAAAAATCAGAAAAAGCTTATCGACAGAAGTCTGAAATCGTTTGCCGACGAGACAGCTTCTGAATCACCAGCCCCGGGAGGCGGTTCTGTTGCTGCTTATGTAGGGGCTCTGGGTGCAGCACTGGGAACCATGGTCGCGAACTTGTCTTCTCACAAGCGAGGATGGGACAACCGATGGGAAGAATTTTCAACCGAGGCTGAAAAAGGGATAGAGATACAACAGGAACTCCTCAATCTTGTAGATGAAGATACTGCTGCGTTTAACAAAATAATGGATGCCTTTGCTCTCCCAAAAAGTAATGAAGAAGCCAAAGAA
>NZ_AHZV01000060.1 GCF_000250735.1 Anaerophaga thermohalophila str. Valhall | reverse complement strand
ATCCTCATCAAATTTGATTTGATAATAGTTCACTATTTCCTGCATCAAATTTGTCTGCGGTTGCTTGCGTTTTTTGATATTTGAACATCTCATGACGAAAACTTATGAATAAAGCAGGTTAAAATATACGTCAATCTATATACCAGGTTTTATTTTTCTGTCACAAAGAATGTTAAAACAAAAATGTCGTCGTGCAAATGGTTTCCGGCACACCTTTTGTAAAAACGTTTAATTGACCTGCATTCGGTAAACATTATTAATTTTGTCATTGTTGATAACGAAAACTAAAACTTTCAATAAAATGAAGAAAATTACAATTCTAATTGTAGCCGTCTTCCTGGCAATACCCTCAATCAGCGAAGCTCAGCGTGGAGATCATGCCATCGGATTGCGCTTTGGAGGCGGAATAGGACATGATGCAGAAATATCATTCCAGACACCTTTTAATAGCAACCGTGCCGAACTTGATCTTGGTTTTGGTGGAAGGGGGGATTACAGTTACTGGAAATTAACCGGGATTTATCAATGGGTAATGCCAATTGAGAGCGGCTTCTTCTGGTATCTTGGTGTTGGGCCGGGACTGGGCAGCTGGGCTGACGACCACTCCGACGACAGCGGTATTTACCTCACTGCGGCACTTAATGCAGGCATTGAATATAACTTTTCGGAAGTTCCGCTTCAGATATCCATTGATACAAGGCCGGAATTTTCACTTTCGGATACTCCGGATGATGCCTTTGGTTTTGGTTTGGCACTTGCACTTAGGTACCGGTTTTAATTAGTGCTCGTCTATAAACTCGCAATAATTTCCACAATACGTGTGTCTGTTCAGAAAGTGCCAGTTACAAGGCTTGCGAAGCAGCCAAAAACGGAGTTTACCATAGTAAATGAGTATTTTGGCGGCGAGCGTAACGCAGCAAATGGTACTTTATGGACAGACACCAATTACATTAGTCAGTTAAAAAGAGCCTAAACGCAATGACGCAAAGTTTTTATTATGAAAGAATTGTGTTTTGTGTCGTTGATTTTGTGAACAACTAATTACCAGTTTTGTGATGAACCAACTATTTAAAAGGCGCGGTGGTCTGTCCACTTTCCTGGCCGGAGGATGGCGGGAAGCCAAAACGGGCCACGTTCTTGGCCTTGCGCAAGGGCCGGAAATTTTGGCTTTTGCGGGGAGGTAGGTTTAAGCGGATCAGACTTTTGGGGTTCTTTTTGGGGCAATGCCAAAAAGAACAAAATCCCGATAATATTTTTTGTGAGTTTTTTTACAATATTTTTACAATACCTATAACGGGTCTGGGCCGTTTAGGCTTATTCTGTCGGACTACTGCAATAGTTGATCCAGCATTTTCTTAATTTTGGGAGCGTCCCATTTAGCAGCACCCGTTTTACTGATAAGCAAGCGGCCCGAAGGAGCCACCAGATATGTAGAAGGAATTGTAGAGGTTTCGAAAACTGCCGGAACATTGCTCAGAAGTGAATAAACCGGCATGGTATACTCATTCTTTTCAATAAATTTACTAATCACACCTGCATCCTCATTGCTGATCAGTATAAAAGCCACCTCATCTTTGTATTCATCATAGAGCCTCTGTATAGAGGGCATCTCGGCCACACAGGGTGGACACCAGGTAGCCCAGAAATTGACAAACAATGGTTTGCCTTTAAAATTTTCCAGACTCAGTTCTTTTGGTTCCCCGGTTCTCTTCAAAGATAATTGCCAGTCATTTTCAGAAAGAAAGACTACCTTATCGGTTTCGGAAGGAGAAAACAGTGTCTGCCGGATTAAAAAAGCCGACACCGGCTTACGTGTGCCGGGAAACAACATGGCAATAACAAACGCCATGAACAGAAAGTCGAGAACAATGGTCCACCAACGCTTTTTTCTGCTGTATCTTTTCCAGAAATTCTTCATTTCACTTCACTATTTTCGTAAAATTCCTGTACCGCACCTCATCCAAAAATACTTCTTTCAGGAATAACTTCAACTTTATTTCAAAAAAATGTCCAGCCAGGGAGATAAAGCAAATTTTTTGTATTGCTTCCCATCTGTAGTTTCAATATAAGCACCAACACGAGCCGTTCCCTTAAGATCAGGAATTTTCTCATAAAACTGGTCCAAATCGATAACCACTTTGTGACCGGTTCCCGGCGTCAAGGTTAAAGGAAACATATCTTCCTGGTTGCTGCTCTTCAGACGAAACCGCCGTTCATTCCCCCATTTGCTGAAAAGGATCATAGGAGCAAGAAATGTAAGTCCCTCAGAAGTTCTGTTTTCCACGGATATTCGCAACAATTTCCGGCCTGTTACCTTATCTTTCATCCTGACCACTTTCATCTTCACATGTCCCGGAAACAATGACTGAACCAGACTCCTCCACCACGGCTGTCTTGCCACCCAAACAATACCGGCACCCAATGCCAGAAGCAACAACAGCGTAATGAAACCGCCCGGCCTGCGTGTTTGGTCAGGCTTACGTTCACGCATCAATTCTTCGTAGCTTTTCAGATATGGTCCATTGTCTTCTCTTTTTTCTACCTTTTCAGAGACCGTTTCTTTGGAACCTGATTGCTGTGTCGAAAATTTTGCCTGTTGGTTGCAATAACTCACAACAAACAGGAAAAACAAACCAATAAGAATAAAATTCCCGTATTTAAGCCAGAATCGTCTGAAATCGAAAGGTTGCATCATACTGCTTCGCTATTGTGGAAAAGGCTGCAGGCCCTTATAATTGATGTAATATTCTCCGTCAATTTCCGGTTTTCCCATTTCTTCATCGGTATCCCCGTTCGCGTTGGCAATGCCCACGCTTGCAAAATAACACAATGCCCTGTGTTTTCGGGCATGCATACTAACACGTGCCGCAACGCGGGGTGTCAATACCCCCATATCAGGGAAGGTAGCTGTGCGAACCACAATGAACAACAAATTGCCGTTTCGTCGGGCAAGTATCTGAGGGTCGATATCTGGTTCCTTTCTCACATTCAGAACTTCATACCCATTGTCGATCAAATCTTTATATACAACCTTTATGCCCAAAAAGTGCAAATCTTCTTTTCCCATTAGTTGTTCTCCGGCCATAAATATATCTCTATTTTGTGTTTGTGTGTAAAATGCCACTATTATACATGGTTTAACGCACTTTTGCACAGTAGGAAAATCTTTTTCCCTATTTTTGCACCATGTGGATTTTAGTGATCGCTATATTGGCTGCATTAATCACAGCAATGATTGCCACAAGACTTTCATCGTCCCGGAAGCCAGGCACCGATACAAAGGTTGAACCCCCGGCGGCCGACTGTTGTGGCGCCCATGAAGTATGCGAAAAAGATGGCCTTATGGCACATCCACCGGAAAAAATCATTTACTTCGACGACGAAGAACTGGATGTATTTCGCGACAAAGACCCTGCCACATATACTCCCGAAGAAGCTGAACAATTTCGAGAGGTCCTCATCACTATGCACCCTCAAGAAGTGGGTGTCTGGCTGAAAAGTCTGATGGCACGCCGCATAAAATTACCGCCTGATATTCGTGAAGAAGCTTTAAATATCCTCAAAAAGCAAAGAGCCTGAACTAATGAACGAGTGTTCCTGTTTTCTCTCCCTTCAGCACCTTCATGAGATTGCCTTTTTTATCCATATTAAAAACCAATACAGGAAGACCATTCTCCTTGCACAGGGTTGTAGCTGTAAGGTCCATCACTTTCAATCCCTTCTTGTAAACTTCGTCAAACGAAATGGAATCGAATTTTACGGCTGTCGGGTCTTTTTCAGGATCAGCCGAATAAACGCCGTCAACACGGGTTCCTTTCAGCATCACATTCGCCCCTGTCTCAATCCCTCTTAGTGCTGAAGCCGTATCCGTTGTAAAATAGGGGTTTCCCGTTCCGCCTGAAATGATCACCACTTCCCCTGCCTCAAGGGCTTCAACCGCTTTGGGCTGTGAATAAAGCTCCCCGACAGGTTCCATACGAATAGCTGTCATTACCCGTGAACGAACACCTTTGTTCTGTAAAGCCGAAGCCAGAGCCAGGCTGTTTATAACGGTGGCAAGCATCCCCATCTGATCGCCCTTATAGCGATCGAATCCTTCGGCTGCACCACTCAAACCGCGAAAAATATTGCCACCTCCAATGACAATGGCAACCTGAACACCGTTTTCAACTATTTCTCCAATTTGAGAAGCATAATCGTCAAGCCGTTGGGCATCGATGCCGTGCCCCTGAACTCCCATGAGGGATTCGCCCGACAGTTTTAGTAAAATTCGTTTGTATTGCATATAACAGATTCTTAGATTTTTAGCTTTTAAGTTGCATCCGGATAACTGATATTGTAATTTTGGGGAACAGGAATATGCCTGTTTTGAAAGACCGAAGTCAGAGATTTAATATATTTAGTGTCTGTCCATAAAGTACCATTTGCGGTGTTAAGCTCGTCCGAAAATTACTCATTTACGATGAGTAAAATCCGTATTTTCGGAATTCGCAAGCCTTGCAACCGGCACTTTCTGACAAGACACACATATTGTGAAAATTTTTGCGATTTTATAGACACGCACTATTTATAACCCCAAAATTAATCCTTAACCAATCAAGGAAAAATTACTAGACAATTGCCAAAATTACGAATAATTTACAAGGGTTTAAAAACAGCTTGCTATTTCATAAACCATAGAATGAGTCCGGTCTAAAAAGCATCTTTGTTGCCAAACTCTGTGTTGATTTAAATTTTTGCATCCTCATTAACAACAAGTTAACTCCGGTACAAAAATTTAAAACGCCTTGATTTTGACAAAAATATGCTTTTTATACCGCACTCATAGAATAAAATGAAACCAAATGTTTCGGTCACTTATCAGTACTAAAGAAGATAACCGTTCACTAATTCCGAGAATCATCGTCGGGTTGGTTTTTCTTTCCGAAGGTATACAGAAGTTAATCTTCCCCGAAATTACGGGTGCAGCGCGGTTTGATAAGATTGGTTTCGAAAACCCGGAGTTTCTTGCTTCCTTTGTGGCTGTTTTCGAAATTGTTTGTGGTGTGTTTGTTCTTACAGGAACAATTGTGCGGTTGACAGTCATCCCTCTTTTGATAATAATGATTACGGCAATTGTGACAACAAAAATTCCGATACTCACTGAAGAAAGTTTCTGGCGTATGGCACATGCTGCCCGAACCGACTTTGCCATGTTATTGCTGTCGGTTTATTTACTTATTTACGGAGGAGGAAAATGGTCAGTAGACAGATTTCTGCAGAGGCATTAAAAAAGGACTGCCCTCATGGTACAGTCCTTTATCATATCCTGTGTATTAACTCGAAAATTGTTAATTATTCAGTGAATACCGCTTGAAACCGGTCACTGTTAGTTCCTTGTCGGCCCCTTGAAGATACTGCTTAATAGACAATTTATTATCTTTAACAAAAGCCTGCTCCAGAAGGGTACTTTCTTTGAAGAATTTTCCAAGACGTCCCTGGGCAATACGATCAAGCATTTCCTCGGGTTTGCCTTCATTACGTGCCATCTCTTTACCAATCTCAAGCTCCTTGTCGATAATATCCTGAGGTACAGAATCGCGATCGACAGCTATCGGTGCCATAGCAGCCACCTGCATGGCCACATCTTTGGCCATTTGATCCTCCACATCGGCTTTATTGAAGCCAACGATGGTAGCCAGCTTATTGCCGGGGTGAATATAAGCCATAACCTTTTCTGCTTCTATAACTTCAAAAGCAGCAAGTTCAAGTTTTTCACCAATAACACCGATTTGTTCGGTAATAACATCCTTAACAGGAACACCGTCCAGCTCAAGTTCCTGAAGTTCATCAAGGGTTTTTACGCCCTTTTCAAGACCAAGGTCGAGGATTGATTGTGCGAGTGCCACAAAGCTGTCATTCTTGGCCACAAAATCGGTTTCACAATTCAAGACCACCAAAGCACCTTTTTTGGCATCATCGGTAACTTTTGAAAGAACAACTCCTTCACTGGCTTCGCGATCGGCTCGTTTGCTGGCCACAGCCATTCCCTTTTTGCGGATTACTTCTACAGCTTTATCAAAGTCGCCTTCGGCCTCCTGGAGAGCTTTTTTGCAATCCATCATACCGGCGCCTGTCATTTTTCTGAGTTTACTTACATCAGCAGCAGTAATAGCCATGATATATCTTTTAATTAGATTATTATTAACATGATTGGATGAACCATCCTCTCTCAAACAATATTTATTCTTCTTTTCCGGATTCTTTTTCCGGTTGTTCTACTGCCTTTTCAGGAGCAGATTTTTCAGAAGCAGCCTTTTCCTCAGTCTTCTCTGTTTTTTCTTTCTCGTCAGAAGACGAAGCTACAGGTTCCTTTTTGGCAGATTTTTTATCTCCGGACGCGTCTTCTTTACGGGCGCGGGCACGGCGTCCTTCTGCTTTTTTCCCGCCCTTTTTGTCTCCCTGAGAATCTTTTTCTTTTTCGGCTTTACGTTCAGAAAGACCTTCTTTAATGGCCTGTGTCATAATATCAACGATAAGCTCAATGGAATTGGAGGCATCGTCGTTGGCAGGAATAACAAAGTCAATTCCATTGGGATCGGAATTGGTATCTACCATTGCAAAAATGGGGATGTTCAGTTTTTGGGCCTCTCTAACGGCAATGTGTTCTTTCATCACATCTACCACAAACATAGCAGCAGGAAGACGATTCAAATCTTTAATACTGCCCAAAGTTTTTTCCAGTTTGGCACGCTGACGGGTAATCTGTAATTTTTCACGCTTGGAAAGACGGTTCCAGGCATCATCGCCCATCAGTTTGTCGATGGATCCCATTTTTTTAACCGCCTTACGAACTGTAGGGAAATTGGTAAGCATCCCGCCCGACCAGCGTTCGGTCACATACGGCATATTGATTGCGCCAACCTTATCGGCAATAATGTCTTTAGCCTGTTTTTTGGTGGCAACAAAAAGAATTTTTCGGCCCGATTTTGCAATTTGTTTCAAAGCATCAGCGGCTTCATCAATTTTAGCAGCTGTTTTATGCAGGTCTATAATATGGATACCGTTGCGCTCCATAAACACGTAGGGAGCCATTGCAGGATTCCATTTTCTTTTAAGGTGGCCGAAATGTACACCGGCCTCTAATAATTGTTCAAAATTTGTTCTGGGCATGTTGTTTTTTTTAAACGTTTACATTCTGTGTAAAGCAACCATTAAGTAGTCCGTAACGCGGAATCTTAACAGTTTAGATACTAAACGTACCAGACGATTATTAACGCTTGCTAAACTGAAATCTTTTACGGGCTTTGGGTTGTCCGGGCTTTTTACGTTCGACCACACGAGAGTCGCGTGTAAGAAATCCTTCAGCACGCAAAGCACTCTTGTTTTCTTCGTTGATCTTTACCAGCGCCCTGGCAATAGCCAGCCGGGCTGCTTCGGCTTGTCCTTTAATTCCGCCACCAACAAGATTCACTTTGATATCGTATTCTCCGGCAACATTCAAAGTATTAAGCGGTTGCTTAACGATATACTGAAGAATAGCTGAGGGAAAATATTGAGTCAGGTCGCGATTATTGACGGTAATCTGCCCTTTACCCTCGGTAACATAGATACGGGCAATGGCCTCTTTCCTTCGTCCTATTGCGTTAATTACTTCCATACTGCTTATTTAATGGTATTAATATCAATAACCTTTGGTTTCTGGGCTTCCTGTTTGTGCTCCGAACCAACGTAAACATAAAGGTTGCGCAGCAATTTTCTTCCCAGTTTATTTTTGGGTAACATCCCTTTTACCGCATGCTGAACAAGCCTTGCCGGATCTTTGGCAAACATCTCAGCGGGAGTCGTTTCTTTCTGTCCCCCCGGATATCCGCTGTGTGAAAACATCACACGATCATTCCACTTTTTACCGGTAAGCTTCACTTTCTCAGCATTGATAACGATCACATTGTCTCCACAATCGAGATGGGGTGTAAAATTCGGTTTGTGTTTCCCCCGAAGCAATTTTGCGACGCGGGAACTCAAACGACCGATCACCATATCGGTGGCATCAACTACAACCCATTCTTTATTGATTGTGTCTCTTGTGGCCGATTTTGTTTTGTAACTTAAAGTATCCACAGTCTTCCTCTTTTGAATATTAGACCTACATTAAAATTAATACACAACACACTTGTATCCCTTATCGTTTCTGATATCGGGCAAACATCAACAACGATAAATCAATTGCGATACAATCATTTGTGTTGTTTAGCATGGATAATAATCGGCCGCAAAAGTACAGCTATTTTTAATAAATACCAATCTTTCAATAACAAAATTTGGGGAAGAGAAGATTAACGCGAAGAGGACATGACACAAAGATTTCTCAAAGAAATACTATGCTAATGCTGCGGATTCGTGCTTTTTTTTTTAACGGACGATTGCCAGTATATTTGTAGTGCAAAAAATTGACATAATGCAAACACATGAAGAATATATGAAAATGGCCGCAGATATGGCTGAAAAGAGTGTCAGAAAAGGCGGAGGTCCTTTTGGTGCGGTAATAGTGAAAAATGGTGAAGTCATTGCTGCCGCTTCCAATCGTGTAACCGAAAAACACGACCCGACAGCACACGCAGAAATGGAAGCCATCCGCATAGCCTCTCAAAAACTTGGAACACATGACTTGAGTGGTTGTTCCATTTACGCCAGTTGCGAGCCCTGTCCTATGTGCATGGGTGCAATTTACTGGGCACGACTCGACAATCTCTATTTTGGCAACACCCGCAGTGAAGCGGCATCCATAGGTTTCGACGATGAATTTATTTACGAGGAGTTGGAAAAACCTTTTTCCCGGCGCTCCATCCCCACTAAGCAGATAGTAACCGGGAACATAAAAAATGCTTTTGAAGAATGGTTACAATTTGAAGATCGAAAAGAATATTAGGATGAGACTGTACCGCGACTTCTACTCCCGTGATGTTCTGGATGTAGCGCCAGACCTGTTAGGAAAGGCTCTGGTACGCCGTTTTGATGATAGTGAAATCATGCGTCTGACCATCAATGAGGTGGAGGCTTACAGGGGAGAAGAGGACCTTGGTTGTCATGCCAGCAAAGGGCGAACACCCAGAACGGATGTAATGTACAATAACGGTGGCAAGGTATATGTATATCTCATATACGGAATGTATTGGATGCTCAATTTTACGACAGGTGGGGAAGGCCATCCACAGGCAGTGCTTATTCGCGGCTCGGTTGAAATTGAGGGGCCTGGTCGCATCGGACGTGCCCTGAAGCTGGATAAATCGTTTTACGGCGAGGACCTCTCGACATCGGAACGGATATGGGTAGAAAACCATGTATATTCTGATAAAATTGAGATTACGACTTCTCCAAGGGTAGGTATAGACTATGCCGGAGAATATTGGGCGGGAAAGCACTGGCGGTTTAGATGCTGAGCTACTATTGAAATAAACCCTCTTCACCCATTAAAAAAACTCTTCCTCTGTTATAAAAAAGGACGGGTTAAACACAATCTGTAGTCCCGGTGCAAAATCGAAACGACTATCCCTTACATCGTAATACCCTTCAAAGAGGAAAGAGAATTTAATCTTCTCCAGAAATACTCTGTTATAGCCAACTTTCATAGTTATCAGCTCACGTACAGGGATGTAAACATTTTCGCGAATTGGAGAAACAGATTGAAAAATGCCCCCTCCGCGTAAAGCAACAAAATCTTTACCATAGAAATAACCTGCCATCAGATTAGTTCGCCGGCTATTGGCCGTAAAACCCGTATACCAGGCTTGTCCGGTGTTAACCCCTAACTGACCGACTTCATTAAGATTACGGTAGGCAATGGCATAACCAAAAATACCGATATTTCTGAATCTTCTGTCAAGAGGGTACTCTGCTTTCAGTCCCCCGGCAATATCTATTGATGTTTGAACTCTTTCCGGATAATCACTCACTTCTCCCCCACGGTGAACAGCAATAATGTTAACCGGAACAGAAATATTCCATGCCGGGATAAATCCATCAGGCAGAAAATATGAACCACTCACGCCTGCAGTAAACCACTCCGGTATCTCATCGCCTTCCTGAATAAACTGTTCCCAGTCGACCCATACATCAGCCTGAAATTGCGGACGGTTGAACAAAAATTGTAATCCGTTTTCAACGGGGCGAACATACTGTCTTTCATAATCGAAAAGCGGCTCTATAACATTGTGATGGATGTGACTCCGCAAAGACCCCATAATGACATCAACAGATGGAGATAATTTAAGATGGGCAGACAGCACCGGACGCACTTCACTGTAGTAATTTAGTCCGCTGTATTGCTGAAGAAAAACGCCGGCACGTAACCGCAAACGATCTCCTGCATAATACATAAGGCTGGGCTGAATACCGTAGCCTATCAGTGTATGTCCCCAGGCAAACTTGTTCTTATACTCATTATCCTTTACAAAATTTATATTGGCTACGTGAAATAATAATTGATTAGAACGTTCTGCATCAAATTCGGGATAGTAATAACGAAACTCATTATTTATCTGAGCAGCAGCAGTGATAGAGGTACAAATTATGAAAACAAACAATAAATATTTTTGTATCTGTTGATTAATCATGTCAGCGGAATCAGTCTTTTCTCCAAATTAATTAGAAGTGTCTGTCCATAAAGTGCCATTTACTGTGTTATGCTCGTCCGAAAATTACTCATTTACGATAAGTAAACTCCGTATTTCCGGACTTCGCAAGCCTTGTAAATGACACTTTCTGAACAGACACATGATAAGTAGGAATCTTTTCCTACTTCATTGAGACGCATTAATTAGTAATTCTTCTCTTTCTACTGATAATTCAGAAAAAAGTTCTTAATTTTTTTATTTACTAAAGCCGGATTGCCTGCTCCGATTTATCGGGAGAACCCGTCCAAAGTAATCCGGACTCGTTTCACAGGTATAAACAGTGGAAACTGATTTTTAAATACGTGAGCCCTGTCTAAAAAGCATTTTTGTTGCCAAACTTTGTGTTGTTTTAATTTTTTGCATCCTCATTAACAACTATTTAACTCCGGTGCAAAAATTTAAAACGCCTTGATTTTGACAAAAATATGCTTTTTATATCGCACTCATACGTAATTTAATACTTGATACTAACCTACCGGTGATTGCATTCAATCTGATTGTTTTTTTCCTTCTCTATCTGAACGGTTGCATGAGAAATATTGAACTCATCCTTCAGCATTTTCTGGACATCGGCTAAAAAACGGTCTCCACCGCCTCCGGGAACGACCAGGTGAACGGAAATAGCCGTCCGGTTGGTACTGAGCGCCCACACATGCAAGTCGTGCGCATCCTGTACACCGGGATAGTTGTTCAATGCATCTCTGACCTCTTCAATATTAATATTTTTCGGGACGGCATCCAATGCAAGATTCACCGAATCGACGAAAAGGCCCCATGTACCCCATAAGACAACGGCTATAATGACAAAGCTGACTGCCGGATCGATCCATTGATGACCCGTAATATTGATGAGCAAGCCGGCTACAACAACCCCAAGTGACACACCGGCATCGGCAGCCATATGCAAAAAAGCGCCCTTAATGTTTAAATCGTGTTTCTGGTCTTTCATGAAAAGCAGAGCCGTAATGGTGTTGATAACCACACCTATGCCCGCTACGATCATTACACTTGTGCCTGCTACGGGTTGAGGTTCCTGCAGTTTCATAATAGCATCTTTTGCAATAAAAAAAACAGCAATAAAAAGCAGAACGGCATTCAATATGGAAGAAAGTATGGTACTTCGCTGCCATCCGTATGTATATTTTCCCCGCGGAGTCATATTTGCCAGACGGAATGCCCCCCATGCAAAAAACAATCCCAATACATCGCTGGCATTATGGCCTGCATCGGCAAGCAACGCCGACGAATTGGCAATTAACCCGTAAAAAACTTCAACCCCTACAAAAGCAAGGTTGAGCGCTATGCCTATGGCAAACGCCCTCCCGTGGGCAAAATATTGATGATGTGACTGTGACATTTTTATCAGATAATTTAAAGGTAGGGTACTTCCCTTATTTTGGTAGTTAAATTATTCTAAGTTATTGGCCGAATGAAACTCGCATAATAGTGTTGTGGTAAACTTATCTATGTTCATTTCATCTTACATTTAATAGTTGTTACGCGGCTGTTAGAATTGTTAAGTTGTTAGAGTTGTTAATATTGTTATTATTGTTGCTAAGTTATTATTACTTCATCTAACAGTCCTAACCTGGACAAGCCAGAACCAAACAAATTTTTACATTATCTGTCTCAGCTCCGCAGCTTTTTGTTTTCTTCTTACATAATTCTACCTTTCTGTCGCCGCTCTGCGGCTATTAATTGCTGATATATTGTTGACAATACTAAAACCGCGGAGCGGTGACAGAGCGGTAACATTACCAATAAAGTAAGTAACAATTAACCGCGGAGCGGTGACAGAGCACTAATTTTGACCAAAAAAAACAAAAATACCAGGCGTAAGACACTGACAATCATAATTTTAACTACTTAGTGTCTGTCCATAAAGTACCATTTGCTGTGTTACGCTCGTCCGAAAATTACTCATTTACGATGAGTAAACTCCGTCTTTTCGGACTTCGCAAGCCTTGCAACCGACACTTTTTGAACAGACACACATATTGTAAAAATTTTTTTCGAGTTTATAGACACGCACTACTTATAAACAAATTGCAAGTTATCAATGAGCCCGGTCTAAAAAGCATCTTTATTGCCAAACTCTGCGTTGATTTAAATTTTTGCATCCTCATTAACAATGGGTTAACTCCGGTACAAAAATTTAAAACGCCTTGATTTTGACAAAAATATGCTTTTTATACCGCACTCATCAATAAATTCGTGGCAGAACCTACGAATGAATAGAAAAACCAACAAACACCCTGTTTGGTTTACCCTGGCAATTGAAGATATTTGACTGAAATTGCCGGCAGGAAATAAAGTTGCTATATTTCGGGCATGTGGATCGACCTGGGATATTGGGGCCTTTTTCTGGCCAGCTTTTTAGCAGCAACCATCATCCCGTTCAGTTCGGAATTTGTACTGAGCGGAATTCTGGCTGCCGGTGGAGATCCCGTATTAAGCCTTGCTACGGCTACGCTTGGCAACTGGCTCGGGGGACTTACTTCTTACTGGATAGGATGGCTGGGAAAATTCGAGTGGATTGAAAAATACCTGGGCATTCCGAAAGAAAAACTTGAAAAGTGGCACCAGAAAGTGAAAGGGAAAGAGGGATGGATAGGCCTGTTTTGCTGGTTACCCGGCATTGGAGATATTATTGCCGTTGTACTTGGGTTGCTTAAAAGCAATTTTTGGATCGCATCAACGGGAATGCTTGCAGGAAAGGCTTTGCGTTATCTCGTATGGGGAATGCTTACGCTGGAAATTATTTCGAGTCTTTAACCGCTGAAATACAAAGACATAGAGCTAACATGAAATCTGGTCTTCCGGGCATCATAGCACAATACAATATTAAAGGCGAAAAAAATTTTCCTACGCTGAAGCCCGGTAACAGTCCATTAAGCAAATACCGCAAGCGCACTAAATGTTTTTAAAAATGTCAAAAACAACAACGCATCAAAAAGTAAACCCTTACAACATCACCTTTTAAAAAACCGAAAAACATAATAATTCTGATCCTGAGAGACCTTCAAAAGATAAATACCTGTTGACAAACCCGAACAAGAAATGGTGGCTTTTCCTTCATCGAAATTAATGACACCGGAATCTATTGTTATTCCATGAAGATTCAGAATTTCGTATGTGACCGATCCGAAGAACCCGGAAAAGTGAAAATTAATCCGATCTTCAACCGGATTTGGAACAATCCCCATCTCCTTTATGCTCAGCTCAGGGTACCCGGTAATGATTCCCTGAGTAAATATCTCGTTTACGGCAGTCGCATCCATTCCATACCCAAATATACTCACATCGTCTATCGCTCCCGTAAAATAACGGGAACCATCGTATAACCGACCAAAATTTAATGCATTGGCAGTTGATGTATTTATGATATTACTGGCATCTTTCCTCCACGCTTCTGCCGTCAACAACTGTCCATCAGCATAAAACCGGAAGTCATCAATGGTTTTTTCTGTTCCCCCGTCAAAAGCAATGGCATAAAAATGCCAGTCACCATCGGTATTGTCAAACGCTTTGTTAATCACCGTGCCTCCCACGGTTAATTCAAGTCCCGTGGCCCGCGAGTTCAGATCAATTTCCAAACGATCGCCATACGCGTAACTTGAAGTATTGCTACCATAGCTTAGCACAGCATTAGAATAAGATGCATCCGGTGTCACACTGGTTTTTGCCCAAAAACAAATTGTTCGCGGATTTACCCCTGCAGGCCCCGGAAACAACAACTGAATGTAATCATCAATCCCGTCAAAACCAAAAGCTGAATCAGGGTTACCTGCTCTGTCGGCCACAGAAACTGCGCCGTAGACGACCCCGTGATTGATCCCTTTACTGTCATCAGCATTACCATCAAAAGACCAGTACGACAAGGGCCCTGACAAACTACCCTCAACTCTGTTTACTTCAGTAAGATTATAGAGAGTACCATTATTCCCATTCCCTGAAATATCGTAAACTGTTGTCCCCTCCTTTTCTTCAAATTGCCATAGCATCACCAGTCCGTCTTCATTTCCCGAAAGATATTTTTGATAATTTTCCAGAATCTCTCCATCAGTCCGAACGGTATTCCACACCCGCACCTGGTCTATGTCGCCTTCAAAGCACTCGAAAGGGAGCCCGTCATTTACTGATCTCCCCTTTCCAGCAACGATAACATCATCGAAATTATTTACATTATAGGTAAATACTTTAACAGGCAGTCCATCCACGTATAACTTCGATCCATCCGTCACTCCGCTGTCAAATGCAAATGCAACATGATGCCAGGTTCCATCGTTCAGAGGAACACTCGTGGGAATGGTTCCGGAAGTCCAGTCATAAGTAGACAGCGCATTATCTCTAAGAAAAATCCCATAATTATCTTTTTTAACCACGATACCTCTGAAGTCGGTACCTGCATTGGACGTTTTGATCCAAGCCTCAATGGTACCTTTTGTCAGATCCAAGGAAGCATTGTCTGTTCCTAAAACAAACCCATTGTCGGTGTCGCCTGTAAAATGGAGTCCGCTTTGAGCCAAAATCAATTCAGGCAGCAGCAAAAGCCCGAAGAACAGTAAAAAATAGATCTTCATAACTGTAATTTATAGAATCCGTTTGATTTTTATACGGAGCGGTATAGGGTACAGTTACTTCTTAATACCTCCGCAAACACCATATTTTGACCAAACGCCAAAAAAACAGGACGAAAAGCAGAATTTCAGATATACAACTCTCTGCCGCCTCTGTAACAAGAAGGAATAATTAATCTGCACCTTCTATCTATCCATGGACAACTGACCCGACTGGCATATCCACCAAATTGGCAATCCCCATAGAAGCAGACAGGTAAATTTGAACGGATAAAAGGTTTAATCTCTTACTTTCCCAGGGGTGTCGCAAAAACCTGCACCCAATATTTGCCGTCGCGGGAAAGTGCTGCCCCCATTTCGGTAAACTCACCGTTCATAATGTTACTGCAATGCCCCGGACTCTCAAGCCAGCCTTCTACAGCTTCCTCAACGGAACGGGGCCCCATTGCAACATTTTCCCCAACTGCCATCCACAAATAATCCTCGCGTTCAATTCGCATCACTACCGTCGATTTATCTGAGCCGGTATGGTCAAAAAAATCATTGTCGGCCATGTCGTCGGCATGTTTTTGTGCTGCCTTGGCCAGCTTTACATTCCATTTAAGCGGTGGGACGGCCTCATGCCTTTTCCCTCCACAAAGGCGCCTGGTCATCCGGGCATCGTTGACCAATTGCAGCATTTCCCTCTCATCAAACTTAACATCAGAATAATCAATGTTTTGAGTTGTCCCCAAAACGCCCCATGAGAATATTAAAACAGAAATCAGTGTTTTCCACATAATGCAACAATTTGGAACTTTTGATCTATGAGTGCACTCTAAAAAGCATCTTTGTTGCCAGGCTCATTGTTGTTCTATTTTTTACATCCTCATTAACAATGAGTTAATTCAGATACAAAAATTTAAAACACCTGTATTTTGACAAAAGTATGTTTTTTATATAAATACTCTGTTAAACTTTTGCAATACGCTGCAAACCAATGCTGTGTCTAAAGATGTTCATTTATTAAAATACAGTATATCAAGGTGGTTGTACAAGTTATCTTACATTTTATATCTAAAAATCTAAGAATCTATTGTATACCACACTCCTCAAATAAACCGGGAAACTGGTGAACTATTGAATTGAGAAGCTTTCACCTTCTATCCAGCCCTCTGCTCCATGCCCCATGCTATCTGCTTCTACCTGCAAAGAACTGTCAACTAACAAATTTATCCATCTGTTTGTTGCGGATTTTCGGCCTTAAGCGAACCAAAGAACATGAATATAACAAATATCAATCCAAGCCACCCCATGGAGGTGTAGGTTTTGAAAAATGTTTTGGAGAGACTGAAAAAATAGGGTGCCAAAGCACTGGCAAATACAAGCATTGACATAGCCCGCCCGGAAATGGCACCCAGATGTTTGCGCCCGAAAAGCTTTGGCCATGTTACCGAATTAAGAACAGCAAACAATCCACCGCTTATCCCTGCTCCAACAATAATCAGCCACAGGCCCCAGCCACCTGATAACCCTATCAGTCCTGCAACCCAAATAAATGCCCCGCCAAGCATAACAAAAAGTAACCTCTTGAGTGGCATTATATCACTAAGAAAATTAAACAATGAGGAAACGCTCACATTAATAATGGATATGGGCAGGAAAACGGCTACCGCCTCTTCCCTGTCAAGTCCGGCAGATGTAAAAATATCGACCATGTGAAAGGATAATCCTGTAATGAAGAAAGAGTTGAACGACATCATCAAAGCATACATCCAAAACGCACGGGTGGCAAAAGCCTCTCTTGGCAAAAACTGTTTCAACCGGGGAAATGACTTATGCGAATTTCTCCGGCTGCCGGATCGACCATCGGGTACCAACCCCACTTCCTCGGGATTATCGCGATAGAAAATCCACATAAACAATGTAATTATCAAAATACCAATGCCCAATATTCGCCAGGCGCCTGCCCAGTCCCATTTCCTGATGAGTAAATCAAACAAGAGGGGAGAACTCGAAAAGCCAAGTGAAATACTGATGCTTACAAATGCATTGACACGACCCCGGTACCGGTCGAACCATTTCATGATCATATTGCGTGAGGCCATGGTCAACACACCCTGACCACTAAATCGCAGGAGAAAAAAGAAAACCATCATTATGGCAAACGGGACGCCCCAATGGCGAATGCCTGTCACTGCAATCACTTTGGCACTCAAAACATCGGAAACCGAACTTAAAAAAAGCGTAGAAGCCAACATTATGGCCGAAGTAACGGCAACTACACGAGCACCCCTTCGATCGAACCACCGGCCTGCACGCCCCAAAAGTAACGAACTTACAAAAGTTCCTACCATATAAGCAGCGCTAAACTGATCGCGCGTCAACCCGAGAGCATCTTTCACCGGATCGGTAAAGGCCGACACACCAATGGTCTGTCCCGGCACACTTGCCCAGATACCGATGGTCCCGAAAAATGCAACGACATAACCATAAAAAAATGGCCATCTTGTAAAACTGGCTTTGTTTTTCATAATCCGGCAAAGTTACGAATAACCTAAAAAGCAAAGTGTAAAGTCTTTTCAAAAGCCGCTAAAAAAGCTTTAAAGCTTCAAAGACTTAATTGTTAATTCCCTCTTTGTTATTACCCGTTCATTTTTATATATTTACATTTCCTCATTCAAATACAAACATCATGTTTACGGCCCCTTTCAAAAGATTGTTCATTTTTCTGCCGTTATGCTGCTTTTATTTATTTTCAACACCAGTAATAGCACAATCTTCCGGTAGTATAATTATTTCAGAAATACTGGCCTCTAACTCCAATATGCTGGAAGATGAAGACGGAGATTTTTCCGATTGGATAGAGTTATATAATCCGGGAGATGACCCTGTTAATCTCGAAGGTTGGGGACTTTCTGATGATGAAGAAGAACCAATGAAATGGACATTCCCGGAGGTCACTCTCGCTCCGGGCGAATATCTGATAGTCTGGGCATCCAACAAAAACCGTAAGCCTGACATACAAGCCCCCGGTCAGGGTATAACCAGGGAAGTTTATCTAGAAATTCCCGGTTCAAGTGTTGATGATTTACTTTCATCCCCAGGGTTCCCTGCAAAACCGGATTCTGAAACAATCGTTACAACTGTTTTTGAAGCACCTTCCAATATCGATGATAATTACGGGCAAAGAATGCATGGTTTGCTTAAGGCACCACAAACCGGGTATTACGTGTTTTGAACACCTGTTTAATTACGAACATTGTAAATATGTTCCGGGAAAGGTTGCGAACAACTGGTATTCAGAACATCCGGGTGAAGAATGGAATGATGGCCGTCCCGCCAACTATAATCAAGTATCCCGTTAGAAGTTTTTACAAGCTTCCACTCCTGCTCAGGTACCACAATGCCTTTAACGTTGATGGTGTATGGAAACTTTATTTGCAACGAAACAAAAACAAGCAGTAAGAAAAAGAGAAGAACTCCTGAAACAATTTTTATCCTGACTGTCATTCCTAACAATTACTGAAAATGTGCATGGCCTAAAACTAAACAAAAAATTACCCGGCACCAAAAATACCGGGCAATTCTTATTGAATTGATTTATACCTGATATTAAATCGATCAATATAGCAATATCCCGTTAAATTCTTTCAAACGGCTGATATTTAATTGTTTATGAAATTGAAAAGGAATAACCATAACTCTCTCATAATAAAAACTTAGCATCACTACTTTTAGACCATATTTTAAAGGACTATTATTGTGCAATACTCCGTTAAACTTTTGCAAAACATTGCAAAACAATTGTTTGCATCTAAAGAGGTTTAATTGTTAAAATACAGTATATCAAGGTTGTAAAAACCATCTTATATATAACAAAAACCACAAAGTGCTCAAAACATGTTATTTATGCACTTTTGTCAGCTTCTTGAATATGTCAGTACCTCTAAAACATTGCTATTGACTATTGACTAAAAACTATTGACTAAATTACTTATATCTAAAAATCTAACGATCTATTGATTGTGATAAAAAGAATTTAAATCCATTCAGAAAAGTCCGGAAATACGGCCTTCTTCATCAATGTCAATATTCTCGGCAGCCGGAGTTACCGGCAATCCGGGCATACGCATAATATTACCGGTGACAGGGACGATAAAACCGGCTCCGGCGGCTATCTCAATTTCGCGAACAGTCACAACAAAATTCTCCGGCCGTCCAAGCAATTTGGGATTGTCAGATAAGGATTTCTGTGTCTTTGCAATGCAAACGGCCTTGTCGTCAAGACCCAATTCGGCCACAACTTTCAGGTCTTTCCTGGCCTGTGGGGTATAATCAATGGCTTTGGCGCCGTATATTTCTTTGGCAATGGTTTCAATTTTTTTCTCTACAGACCAGTTCCAGTCGTAGAGCGGCTTCATTGAAGAGGTGCAGCTCTCGGCTGCTTCAGTCACCAGCCTGGCAAGCTCTTCGGCGCCTTCACCCCCCCTGGCCCACACATCGGCAACAGCGGCTTTTACGCCTAACTCTTTACATTTTTCTTTTATAACACTGATCTCCTCGTCGGTATCCGATACAAACCGGTTGATTGCTACCACGGGGCATACATTGAATTTCTTCATGTTTTCCACATGTTTCTCGAGGTTCTCAATGCCCCGACGCACTGCCTCCACATCGGGTTTATTAAGGTCGCCGACGGGCACTTCACCATGATACTTCAAAGCCCTTACCGTCGCTACCAACACTGCAGCCTGGGGCTCCAGTCCTGACGACACACACTTTATGTCAAGAAACTTCTCGGCACCAAGGTCAAAACCAAAACCGGCCTCGGTAACCACATAATCGGATAATGAGAGCCCCATTTTTGTGGCCAGCACCGAATTGGTCCCCTGCGCGATATTGGCAAACGGTCCGCCGTGAATAATGGCAGGATTTCCTTCCAGTGTCTGCACCAGGTTCGGTTTGATGGCATCTTTCAACAAAGCCGCCATGGCACCCTGGGCATTCAGATCGCGGGCAAAAACAGGCTTTTTGTCGTGCGTATAACCAATAAAAATATTTCCAAGCCTTTTTTTCAGGTCTTTAAAATCCTCGGCCAGACACAAGATTGCCATAATTTCAGAAGCTGCTGTAATATTAAAACCGGTCTCCCTGGGAACCCCCGATGTGGTACCACCAAGGCCCACAATAATGTTTCGCAGCGAACGGTCGTTCATGTCCATTACCCGCTTCCAGTGAACAGTGCGGGGATCAATATCAAGAGAGCGGTTGTTGTGCTGAATGTTATTATCAATGAGGGCGGCCAGTAAATTATTCGCCTTTTCAATGGCTGCAAAATCACCTGTAAAATGCAGGTTGATATCTTCCATCGGGATGACCTGAGAATGGCCACCACCAGTGGCACCGCCTTTGATTCCGAAAACAGGTCCGAGACTGGGTTCGCGTAGAACCACCGTGGTTTGCTTTCCTATTCGGTTCAATCCCTCGCTCAATCCGATTGATATGGTTGTCTTGCCTTCTCCCGCCGGAGTTGGAGAAATAGCCGAGACAAGCACAAGTTTCCGGTTTTTTATCTTTCCGGGGTCAATCAGTTTCAAAGGAAGCTTGGCTTTATACTTCCCGTACAACTCAAGATCGTCAAATGGAATGTTAAGTTTTTCTGCAATTTCTGAAATGGGTTTAATCCCGGCCTTACGGGCTATTTCTATATCACTTGCCATAACAGTATACTTTGAAATTATCTAAATCAATAGTCCGTTTAACTTTTATAATATACTACAAACCTGTTGCATGTGACTAAAAAGCTTTGTATTCTAAAATGCAGTATATCAAGTTTATATAGATGTTCTTATATCTTCAATCTAACAATCTACAGTAAAGTACCACTTGCTGTGTTACGCTTATCCTTTATAGTAATAGGATATGAAGATATGTAGAATTGTTGAAGTGTCAAAATCTATTTTTGAGACAGGGGAAGGGTAAATTTAAAATCGCTTCCTTCGCCCGGAGTACTCTCAACCCATATTTTGCCGTTTTGTTTTTCGACAAACTCTTTACACAAAAGTAGTCCGAGTCCGCTCCCGGTTTCATTGGCAGTTCCTGTATGAGAAGTATGGGCGGATACATCCCACAGTTTTTCCTGAAGTTCCCTGCTTATACCAACTCCGTTATCCGAAACAGTAACCATTGCCATGTCCTGTTTTCTCTCTGTTTTTACAATAATTTGTCCGCCTGCTGAAGTAAATTTAATGGCATTGGAGAGAAGGTTACGTACAATAGTTTTCAGCATAAATCGGTCGGCTCTTACATAAGCGTCTCCACAAGAACGGAAATCAATTTTTATATCCTTTCGACGAGCCTGTTCTTTAAGTAACTCAAAAACTTCATTACTAACTTCATCCATATTGATTGTTTTCAGATTTGTTGTCAGTTTTCCGGACTGTGAGTTGGCCCATAAAAGTAAATCCTCCAATAAGCTGTATGTTTGTTCTGCCGCCCGATGAATCTGCCTCAGATGCTCTTCGATTTCATCTGTTGTAAAACTCTTGAGATTGGCGATCAACAATTCTGAAAATCCGATAATGGAAGTGAAAGGCCCGCGAAGATCGTGTGCAATAATAGACAGAAATTTATCCTTTGTCGCAATCACCTGAGCAAGCTCATTTGCCTGCTTCCCGATTTTTTCCTGCCGTTCTTCCAATATGGAATTGATTTCCAACAACTGTTCCTTCTGATTTTCCAGCACCTCTTTTTGCTGCCGGATTTCTTCTGTGCGTCTGTCAACAAGGATATTTAGCCGGCGAATGCGCCGCATCCTTGACAAATAAAAGCCGACAAAAATAAATACTGCAATAAGAACTAAAAATCCCCTGAACCAGTAGGTTTGCCAAAAAGGCGGCAGTATTACAATCTTTAATTTTTGCTGTTCTTCTCCCCATTCGTTATCAACTTTACATTTTATTTTAAAAACATATTCGCCGGGATTCAAATTGGTATAAGTCGCTTTGCGGTTTTTTCCGACATAATACCAATGCTTGTCAAAGTTTTCAAGCATGTAGGCATATTCAATATCGTCCGAAAAATTATAATTCAATGCAGCATAATCAATGGAAAACATTGAATAGCGCCAGGGAATTTCAATAAACTCTGTTTCTGTTATTGATTTTTTTAAAAGAGAATCCTTTCCGCCTATCTCTACCGGTTTATTGTATACCTCAAACCCTACAATCTCTATAGGAGGATAACTAACCGCAACGCTAATACTATCCGGATGAAAACGATTAAATCCATTAATCCCGCCAAAATAGAGATAGCCTTCTTTGTCTTTAAATGAAGCACCTCTGCTAAATTCAATATCCTGCAATCCGTGAGAGGTAGAGTATCTTCTGTAATCTTTGGTTTCGGGATCAAACTTAAACAACCCGTCATTAGTACTAACCCACAAATTGTGATGATCGTCCTCCTCAATTCCCAACACTCTGTATTCCGTAAGGCTGTCGCCCAAAGAACAATAATAGAAATGCAGATTGTCTGGATTTAACCGGTGCAGCCCCCTGTTGGTTCCAAACCACAGATATCCTTTATGATCCTTCATCGAACATAAAATATTTCCGTTTCGAAGCCCTCTTCCATCGCCTTCAACGCCGATAAAACGCCGGAAAGTCCCGTTTGGCCGCAGCATATTCACCCCGCCACCGTCAGTGCCAATCCAAAGATATCGGCCATCTCCTTCGATAATGTTGACAATGAAATTGTTGCTAATCGTCTGCTCATCATCACCGTTGCTCATAAAATGTGAAAAAGTACCCGACGCCTTATTGTATAAATTTAACCCCCCTCCAAAAGTACCCACCCATATATTATGATTGTGGTCTTCATAAACCATGGATATTGCATTCGAATTAATACTCCCTTCATCCGAAGGATCATATCTAAATCTGGTAAATTCCCCCGAGGTTAGATCATATTTCATAAGGCCTCCACCCCATGTCCCGAACCACATATTCTCATCAGAGTCACAGGTAATTCCCATTACATAATCATCTTCCACCAGTCTTTTATTATCCGAACCAAAGGGAAACGTCCTGAAATCAAGACTCTTCAAATCAAGGATACTAATGCCGCCGCCATCCGTGCCTATCCAAATATTCCCTGAAGGGTCCTGTTCAAAACTTGTTACACTATTATGCGTTAATCCATTGCTGAGATTTTTCTTTCGAAAATGCTCGAAAGCATTATAGTTTTTGAAATAAACGTTGACACCACCCGAGTAAGTCCCAATCCAGATATTACCATAGGAATCTTTATAGAGTGAATATATAGAATTATTGTTAATGCTTTCGGAATCAATGTCGTCCTGAACTATAGTTGAAAATTTTTTCTCAGCAGGATTATAAATACTTAGTCCTCCATTCTCTGTTCCAAACCAGATATTGCCCCGGTCGTCTTCAACAATTGCCCTTACCATATTGCTGCTCAGAGAATTGTCGTTGGAAGGATCATGTGAGAAATTCTCAAATAATTTGGTTTCGGGGTTATAGCAACTAACACCGTTGCCGAGGGTAGCAAACCAGATGTTTCCGGAACTGTCTTCATAAATATCATAGATGCTATTACCTGCCGGTGAGCGGGGATTGTCAGGATCATGTCTGAAGTGCTCAAAAGTCCCCTTTTCCGGGTCATAGCGGTCAATTCCTCTGTCTGCCCAAAAACCTATCCATATATTTCCTTTCGAATCCTCAAGAATGGTCCTTACACTATTATATCCAAGAGAAGAGTCGTCATCGGGTTTATGCACCATCCGCAACAACCTGGAACGATCCTTATTTATCTTAAACAATCCTGAAGCATAAGTCCCAATCCATATATTTTTCTCAGAATCTTCAATAATTGCCGCAACGTTGGTAGAAGGTATTTCCTGATATGAACCCGGAATTTGATTAAAACTTTCAAATATGTCATTTTCGGGATTATATCTGTCAAGTCCGCCACCCAGATACCCAATCCAAATATATCCGTCACTGTCCTCAAACATTGAACTGATCTGGTTGCTGCTCATGGAGTTTTCTTCTTCAGAGGAGTATTCATAAACCCGGAAATTATACCCGTCAAATCGGTTTAATCCGGCCCTTGTGCCAAACCACATAAATCCCTTCGAATCCTGCAAAATTTCCACAACATTATTCTGCACCAACCCATCCTTTGAGGTAATATGCCTGAATTTCATGTTGGGACTCTGTGCCCTGGCTATAAAACAACTAAATAAAAGGACAACAAATAATAATCCTTTATGCATATCTTCCGTTTAGATTTTTTACCTGCTAAAATCAACAAACCGTTAAATTATTGCAAGTATTCAGCTCAATACACCGTTAAACTCTTGTGATAAAATGCAAGTCAGGTGCGTGATAGAAAGATTATGTTTGCTAAAATGCAGTATAACAAAGTTATGCACATCATCTTGTATCTAATATCTAACGATCTAATGAAAAAGGTACTTTTAGAAAAACACTTTACTTTCTATACGTTCTGTTTGTTCGAAAGTTTTCGTAACCGAATGGAATTTCTTTTATTTCGAATCTGATGAACACCGAAAAAACCCGCTTTAATCAGCTTTGTATAAAACAAACTGCTTTTCCCTGATTCAAACAAAACATCATTCCAATCGTAAAGTACAAACTATTCATTTTCAAAATTATAAAAAT
>NZ_AHZV01000061.1 GCF_000250735.1 Anaerophaga thermohalophila str. Valhall | reverse complement strand
GGTAGTTGAGCATCGTAATAGATAATTTATGAATAATGCAGGTTAAATAGTGCGTGTCTATAAACTCGCAAAAATTTTTACAGTATGTGTGTCTGTTCAGAAAGTGTCATTTACAAGGCTTGCGAAGTCCGAAAATTACTCATCGTAAATGAGTAATTTTCGGACGAGCATAACACAGTAAATGGCACTTTATGGACAGACACTAAATAGTGATCGGCGAGCATAATACAGAAAATGGTACTTTATGGACAGACACTAAAAAAAAACAATAGTATAATGAAAGTATTAAAATTTGGCGGTACATCAGTAGGCTCCGCTCAAAATATGCAAAATGTTGCAAAGCTTGTTACAACACCGGGACGTAAGATTGTTGTTTTGTCGGCCATGTCGGGAACTACCAACAACCTTGTTGAGATTGCCAACTATTTATACAAAAAGAATTACGATGGCGCCAATGAAGTTATAAACCGTTTGGAACGTGGATATCTCGATACCGTCAATGAGCTTTTTTCCGGAGAGGAATTCCGAATTAAGGGGTTAGAGCTTGTTAAATCGCATTTCGACTATATAAAGTCATTTACCAGGGATGTTTTCACCGTGTTTGAGGAGAAAGCCATACTTGCCCAGGGAGAATTGATTACCACTGCATTGTTTAACTTTTATCTTCAGGAAAACGGACATGATTCTGTGTTGCTTCCTGCTTTGGATTTTATGCGGACGAACAAAAACAGTGAACCGGACACTGGTTATATTAAGGAAAACCTTGAACGCATTTTAAGCGAATATTCAGAAACCCAATTGTTTATTACCCAGGGATATATCTGCCGCAACGCTTTTGGTGAAGTGGATAACCTGCAACGGGGAGGTAGTGATTACACTGCTTCCCTAATAGGCGCCGCTGTGGATGCTGAAGAAATACAGATTTGGACCGATATTGACGGCATGCATAACAACGATCCGCGGTATGTTGAAAATACCCGTTCTATTGCCGAGATGTCTTTTGATGAAGCTGCAGAGCTGGCTTATTTTGGTGCCAAAATTCTTCATCCTACCAGTGTTTTACCGGCAAAACTTGCCAATATTCCCGTGAAGATACTGAATACCATGCAACCCGATGCCCCTGGTACAACCATTTCTTCGTCACAACACAAAAACCGGCTTACCGCCGTTGCCGCAAAAGACAATATTACAGCAGTAAAGATCAAATCGGGAAGAATGCTTCTGGCCTATGGTTTTTTGCGCAAAGTGTTCGAAATCTTTGAAAGTTACAAAACCTCCATTGATATGATTACTACTTCGGAAGTGGGGGTTTCGGTTACCATCGATAATGACCGTCATCTTGAGGAAATTGTCGACGATTTGAGAAAATTCAGCACCGTCGAGGTGGATCGCGATCAGGTTATCGTGTGTGTTGTTGGTGATTTAGTGGCCGAGAATAAGGGTTATGCCAATCGGATTTTCGAAGCCCTGAAGGAAATCCCGATAAGAATGATATCCTACGGTGGCAGCGAGCATAATATTTCGTTGCTGATTAATGCTAAAGATAAAAAAGATGCCCTCCAGGCATTAAGTGCTAAACTGTTTTAAAAATTTTGTAAAGAGTATGACTGTATTCCCAACTGAAAAATTTACTAAACTTCAGACACCTTTTTATTATTATGATATGGATTTGTTAGAGAAAACCCTGTCGTTGGTTAAGGAAGAGTCTGAAAAATATAATTTTAATGTTCATTATGCCATAAAGGCCAATGCCAATGATCGTATTTTGGAGAAGATACGTCAGAAAGGTTTTGGAATAGACTGTGTTAGTGGTTACGAGATACAAAAAGCCCTGGATACAGGGTTCACCCCGGATGGAATTGTTTTTGCCGGCGTTGGAAAGGCCGATTGGGAAATAGAGTTAGGTTTGAAGCATGATATTGCCTGTTTCAACGTAGAGTCGTTACCCGAACTGGAGATAATCAACGAACTTGCGCAAAATGCCGGTAAAAAGGCACGAGTGGCATTTCGCATCAATCCTAATGTGAATGCCAATACGCATCATTACATCACTACCGGGCTTGATGAGAATAAGTTTGGTATCAGTATGACAGACCTGGAAAAGGTGATTGACAGGATGAAGGAGATGAACCATGTGGAATTTGAGGGGATGCATTTTCATATAGGTTCTCAAATTACTGATCTTGATAATTTTAAAGACTTGTGTTTGAGAATTAATGAGTTGCAGGACTGGTTTATTTCCAGACATTTATTCCCCCGAATCATTAACGTCGGCGGTGGTTTCGGTATTGATTATGAAGATCCGGCAGGTAATCCTATTCCGGATTTTGCCCCTTATTTTAAAGTATTTAAAGATTTTCTTGACTTAAAATCAGGGCAGGAAGTGCACTTTGAACTTGGACGGTCAGTCGTTGCACAGTGTGGTAATGTTATTTCGCGGGTGTTGTATGTGAAAGAAGGGGTGAAGACCAGGTTTGCCATTATTGACGCCGGCATGACCGATTTAATACGTCCTGCACTTTATCAGGCCAGTCATAAAATTGAGAACTTAACAAATCCTGATGGTGTAAAAATGAAATATGATGTAGTCGGGCCGATATGTGAATCCTCCGATAGTTTTGGCAAAGCACTTGATCTTCCCGCAATGAAGAGAGGCGATTTAGTGGCTCTCCGAAGTGCAGGAGCTTATGGTGAAGTGATGGTTTCGCGTTACAATCTCAGGGAAGAACCCAAAGCTTATTATTCAGATACAATTTAACACAATGAAGCGAGCATGACAAGGTTTGTCATAAGAGAACATGTATAAACTCCAATCATGTGAGTTCCATCAGACCAATAACTCAGGCTAATTTTATACTGATGAGTGCGGTATAAAAAGCATATTTTTGTCAAAACAACACAGAGTTTGGCAACAAAGATGCTTTTTAGACCGGGCTCAATGATGAATGAGGCTGTCCAAAAGGTAAGATAATTTCTTCTTCTTGGACAGCCTCATTCAGTTATTAAAATTCATAATCTACACAAGCCCTTTCTTCAAGTATTTCTCTGATAACGGCGCCAATTTTCAAATGCTCCGGATGAACAGCATAGGCCTTTAATCCTTCCATATCGCCTACTTCGGCCGTGAGTGCCAGATCATATTTTTCTTCCGGATTGCAATTGATGCCAACCTCCATCTTTTTCAGGCTCTCTATTTTTCCCGGCAGTGCTTCTAAGCCTTCTTTAATAGATGCCAGCTTTTCTTCACTTCTTAAATTTTCTTTAAATTTGAAAAGTACAATGTGTTTGATCATACGATAAATTTTTTGTGAATATATTTATATACCTAACCTGAACAAGCCAGAACCAAAAATAACTAAAAAGTTTAAGCCATACTTTGTAGGATTAGTTATTTGCTACGCAATTATTTTAGTCGTCACCGAATTTAGCGAATTAACGCGAATTTTTGTCGCACTCGTGCAACATTAAAACGGCCAGGCCTTTAAAAAAAAAAGGTCGCTTAGCTCTGCTTTTGCTTGCAAGAATTCGTGCAATTTTGGGAGAAAAAACAATAAATGGTGCAGCCATTTATTGATAGGTACAAAGAAAATATTTTGCCAAAAAATACAACAAAATTAGAGATAAGGTACTATGTTTTTTCAGGACAAGCCTGAAAAAAGGCCCCTAAGAGGGATTTAGCCAACTTAAACAACATGTTGGTTAGTTTTATGCGCTAAGCGCCTAATTCGTTAAATTCGCGGTTCCCCTAACCTGGATAAACCAGAACCAAACAAATTTATACATTATCTGTCGTAGCTCCGCAGCTTTTTGTTTTTCTTATTACATAATTCTACCGTTCTGTCGCCGCTCCGCGGTTATTAACTGTGATAATACTAAAACCGCGGAGCGGTAAAAGAGCGGTAACATTACCAATAAAGTTAGTAACAATTAACCGCGGAGCGGTGACAGATCATTTATTTTGCCAAATAAAACACGAATATTAGGGGTAACACCCTAACATTTTTAACACCCTAACATTTTTAACAATCTAACATTTTTAACAATCTAATAACTTAACAATCTATGCTTAACCACATTTCCGCCGAAAAGATAATGTTTATTGACATTGAAACAGTTCCTCAGCATCGCGATTTTGAGAACCTCGACGAAACCATGCAGGCTCTCTGGGAGAATAAATCGGCCAAAACGGCCAGGGGGGAAGTAACCCCTTCTGAGGATTATGCACGGGCCGGTATTTATGCTGAATTCGGAAAGATTGTCTGTATCTCTGCCGGTTTTATTAAACCCGAAAACGGAACCCGTACATTTCGGGTCAAATCCTTTTTCGGTCACGACGAACAAAAGCTTCTACAGGAATTTGCTTCAGCTCTTAACAGTTTTACTGCTATTCCGGGCACCAATATTTGCGGACATAATGTCAAAGAATTTGATTTTCCTTATATAGCCCGCCGGATGATTGTAAACGGACTACCATTACCCGATATTTTAGATGTTGCAGGTAAGAAACCATGGGAAGTGAAATTTATCGATACCCTTGATTTGTGGAAATTTGGCGATTACAAACATTATACATCGCTCAATCTCCTGACGCATATTCTGGGGATTCCATCTCCGAAGGACGATATTGACGGAAGCGAAGTGGCACGGGTCTACTATGAGGAGAATGATGTGGAGCGAATTGCCCGTTATTGCGAAAAAGATGT
Source organism: Anaerophaga thermohalophila str. Valhall (assembly GCF_000250735.1). Classification (GTDB taxonomy): domain Bacteria; phylum Bacteroidota; class Bacteroidia; order Bacteroidales; family Marinilabiliaceae; genus Anaerophaga; species Anaerophaga thermohalophila_A. The sequence continues at coordinate 9,090 of NZ_AHZV01000061.1, read as the reverse complement.
TTTGGCAACAGCCCAGTTGTTCCTGAGGCTTAAGGGAGAACCGTTGCTGGACCCTGAAAAAGTAAAATCGGTTTGAAACAACCTATGAATCGAGGAAATATTTTACCGTCTTCACAAAGATATCCTGCTTTTCTGCATGTATCCAGTGTCCCGCGTCCGGTATGGTAATCACTTGCGAGCCGGGGAAGAATTTGTTTATCACCAGTGTATCATCATCCTGAATATAAGGCGATTTTTCACCTCTGATGAAAATGGTTTCAGGTATTTTACGATCCGGTTTGTTCAGTTCTGAAAAACCATCCATGATCTCATCCATATTGTTCTTTAATGCCTCGAAATTTATTTGCCATAAGTAACGTCCATCTTTTCTTCGTTTAAGATTTTTCATCAGAAATGCTCTTAATCTCTTTGCCGGAAAAGCATCTTTCAGAGCCTGGTCAATTTCGTTACGGCTTTTGAATTTCGACAGGTCGACAGCCATAAGTTCATCAATGATTTTTTTGTGGTTGGCAGTTATCTCGGCATAATTAGAGAAAGAACGGTATGATTTAGGCGCAATATCAACAACGATCATTTTTTCTACCATTTCGGGATACTTCAAACTGAATCGCATAATGGTTTTTCCGCCCATACTGTGTCCGATAAGAATGGCTTTATCGATGCTGAGTTTTTCCATCAGTGAACGCAGGTCTTCGGCCATTGCTTCGTAAGAATGAACGTCGTTGTGCGGAGATCGGCCATGGTTGCGCTGGTCGATAAGAATCACTCTGTATTGATCTTCGAATTCTCCGGCCACCGATATCCAGTTATCCGAAGATCCATATAATCCGTGCACGATGATTATGGTTTTATTGCCCTGTCCTTTTTCGCGGAAGAAAAGCTCCATTTTATTTTTCCTTGATAAGTAATTCCTTGTACATGTTTATGGTTAGCTCCAGTCCGTAATATAAAGCGTCGGAAATAAGAGCATGTCCAATTGAAACTTCCTTAATAAAAGGGATTCGTTCGTTAAAGTATCTCAGATTTTGAAGATTAAGGTCGTGACCGGCATTAATTCTTAGTCCTGCTTTATTGGCAATATTGGCTGCCTCGACAAATGGTTCAATAGCCTTTTCCGGGTCTATAGGAAATTGGGCTGCATAAGGCTCGGTATAAAGTTCTACTCTGTCGGTGTTGGTTTTTGCCGCATTTATAATGAAATCAGGATTGGTATCAATAAAAATGGAAGTACGGATGCCGCATTCTTTTAACTCCCCGATTATGTCTTGCAGAAATGACTGATTGGTAATGGTATCCCAACCCGAGTTGGATGTTATGGCATCGGGTGGATCAGGAACCAGTGTTACCTGATGAGGACGGACCGATTTAACCAGTTCCATAAATTTTGGGGAGGGATAACCTTCTATGTTGAATTCGGTTTTAATAACCGGCCGAATTTCGTAAACATCTTTATATTTAATGTGGCGTTCATCGGGACGGGGGTGAACGGTGACACCGTCGGCCCCGAATTCCTGAACATCGATGGCTGCTTTTAAAACATCAGGAATGTTGCCTCCTCTGGAATTGCGTAAAGTCGCAATTTTGTTAATATTAACGCTTAGTTTTGTCATGATATGAATGAAACTAAATTAAAACCAACGGCAAATTAAACACCTGAATGGCTTGTATGTTTAAAATTTTGGATGTATTTTTCACCAAGACGAGATGTTTTGGCATTGGTATTGATGCTTTTTCAAAACGGTAAAGTTACAAAGTATTTCCCGAAAGCGCATTTATTATGTTGGCAAAAGATTTAATATCGGATATTGTTCCTGCCTTGAAGACCTCGGATACAGGGGTGGATGCATTAGGCTGGATGGAAGCCTTCAGGGTCTCACATCTACCCATAGTCAACAATAAAGTTTTTTTAGGGCTTATTTCAGATACAGATATTTATGATCTGAATGCAGCGGAGGAGCCGTTGGGAAACCATCGGTTATCGCTGATGAAACCTTATGTATTCGAACATCAGCATATTTATGAAGTGATAGAAATTGCAGCCAGGCTGAAACTGACCCTGGTGCCTGTACTGAATATTAACAAAGAATATAAAGGGGTGATCACTCAAAATGATTTGCTACTGAGGTTCTCGGAATTGATTGCTGCACATACACCAGGCGGAATCATCGAGATTGAGGTTGGCCCGCGTGACTATGCCCTTTCTGAAATTGCACGGATAGTTGAAGATGCCGATGCCAAAATATTGAGTTTGTATGTATCTCAGAATCAATCAACAGATTATTTGAAAATTACTATAAAATTGAATCGTGTTGACGTAAATGTCGTGGTAAATGCTTTCGAAAGATATGGTTACAAAGTAAAGGTCACGTATGTTGGGGAGTCGCAGATTGATGATACTACAAGGCGTAATTATGAATCCCTGATGAAATACCTGAATGTCTGACGCCGATTCCGCTTCGTTTTGTTATCTTCGCTATCAAAAAAGAAATGGAAATTGCCATATTTGGAAAGAGTTTCGGAGATGTATTTTTCGACAACTGTCATCAGTTGTTTAACTACCTTCATCAAAAATCCATTAAAATATACATCTACAAGCCTTTTTATGATTTTTTGCTGGAAAAGGTAAAGCTGAGACCAAATGTTGCAGGTTTCTTCTCCGCACCGGATGATCTGCCACCTGTTGATATGCTTTTCAGTATTGGCGGCGATGGCACTTTTTTGAAAGCAGTGACATTTGTGCGTGACTCAGGGATTCCTGTTGTTGGTATTAACAGTGGCAGGCTTGGTTTTATGGCTGACATTTCACGTCATGAGCTTCCGGCCGCCCTTCAGGAAATAGAAAGTGGCCGATACAAAGTTAAGGAGCTTACATTGCTTGAACTCGTTTCTCCCAACAATCTGATCGGTGATTTTAATTATGCCTTGAATGAGCTGGCTGTGCATAAACAGGACAGTTCCTCTATGATCACAATTCATGCCTATTTGAATAATGAATTTTTAAATTCATACTGGGCCGACGGACTTATAGTGAGCACTCCAACAGGTTCTACTGCTTATTCGTTGAGCGTGGGCGGACCGATAATGCACCCTTCTTCCCAGGGAATTATTATCACGCCGATAGCTCCGCACAATTTAACGGTAAGGCCCCTGGTTGTTCCCGACGATATGGAACTGATGCTCAAAATTGAGGGCAGAGGGGGTAAATTCCTGGCTTCACTCGATTCAAGAAGTGCTGTGGTGGACGAGAATACTGAACTTAGAATAAGAAAAGCAGCCTTCACCATCAATATGGTTGAAAGGTCCAATCAAAGTTTCTATGCCACGCTGCGAAATAAACTTATGTGGGGTGCCGATAAGCGTAATTAGAAGTGTCTGTCCATAAAGTACCATTTACTGTGTTACGCTCGTCCGAAAATTACTCATTTACGATGAGTAAACTCCGTATTTTCGGACTTCGCAAGCCTTGTAAATGACACTTTCTGAACAGACACATGATTAGAAACAACTTTTGTGTAATTTATAGATACACACTAATTAGAAGTGTCTGTCCATAAAGTACCATTTGCTGAGTTACGCTTGCCGCCAAAATACTCATTTACGAAAAGTAAACTCCGTTTTTGGCGGCTTCGCAAGCCTTGCAACCGGCACTTTCTGAACAGACACACATATTGTGAGATTTAAAGTTTGAGTGCGGTATAAAAAGCATATTTTTGTCAAAATCAAGGCGTTTTAAATTTTTTTACCGGAGTTAACTATTTGTTAATGAGGATGCAAAAATTTAAAACAGCACAGAGTTTGGCAACAAAGATGCTTTCTATACCGGGCTCAAGTTTGTTAATAGAACCCCCCCAACAAGAATGTAATGAATGTCAGAAGCAAATTTGAATGTCATACTCCGGTTATGTTTCCATAGCAATAAACCATTCTGTTTCACGTTTCCAAAAAGTAAAAGAGCTTCTGAAGAAACGAGTTTGGCAAAGGTTGCCATAATAGGTTTTTGAATCTGCACCTAAAAGAGACTTTTAGGATGTGGACTAAAGTATTGAAAAAAATCCAGCATATTAATGATATTCAAATTCCGGACTTTTTTTGTTGTTATTCTTGCTTTTTTTCTTTTGTCTTACACCACGGGGTGGAGCCAGGAAAGAATTGAGGCCGGATTTTTCATCGGGGGTTCCTATTATAATGGCGATCTGAATCCCGGAAAACAATTCTATGGCGTTCAACCCTCTTTGGGGGGTGTTTTCAGGGTTGTTTCCAATAGTCGCATCGCTTTTAAAGGAACATTAACGGCTGTAAATATTCAGGGCGACTACCCTGGTGAGGATATTCAGTATCCCTCTGTTACGGGGAACTCATCGCCACAATATAGCTTCGATAGAACCATGGCCGATATGGCAGCCCAGATTGAAGTAAATTTTTTTGAATACGATCATCCTTTTCGAAGAGATGAAACCCGTTTTTCTCCCTACATAACTGCCGGTATAGCATCAACTCTCTATCGTCGTTATTATTCTGATGACGGCGGTAGTTCTGAAAACCCACATTTTATATTATCTTTGCCGTTCGGAATAGGAATAAAGTGGAAACTTTCTGATTGGGTGCATGTTGGACTGGAATGGAATTTCAGAAAAACATTTGTTGACGATCTGGACACGATGGGGCACGGAGCCATAGATCCATCCGACCCTTATGGATTTAACCAGCCGTCTTCGCTACACAATAATGATTGGTATTCATTTGCAGGCGTATTAGTTACGTTTGATCTTTTCCACAGAAAGGTTTCCTGTAATGCCGGATATTAAAGTCTGATGCGAAGTTGAAGATGTTGGAGCTCTGTTTTTTCAAAGTTTCTCAAATCACTTTTTGCTGATATTTTATACTTAATAATATTATATGTCAGTCAGAGAACAGCTGGATAAGGAAAAATTACCGAAGCATGTGGCCATAATAATGGACGGCAATGGTCGCTGGGCAAGGAAAAGGGGTAATGCAAGGGTGTTTGGACACCAACACGGGGTGAAGTCTGTTCGTGAAGTGACAGAGGCTGCGGCCGAACTGGGAATGAAATTCCTTACACTTTACGCTTTTTCCACCGAAAACTGGAACAGACCAAAGAATGAGGTTGATGCTTTGATGTCGTTGCTGGTTTCTACCATTTCCTCGGAAACCAAAACCCTTATGGACAATAATGTGAAACTAAAGTCTATCGGGTGTAAAGAAACTTTACCTCAGGATGTTCAAAAAAAACTTGCTGCCTGCATTGAACAAACGAAAAATAACGACGGACTTACGCTGGTTCTGGCGTTAAGCTACAGCTCTCGCTGGGAGATCGTTGAAGGTGTGAAACATATCGCCAACGACGTCCGTGATGGCAAACTTGATTCCTCCCAAATTAATGCTGAAATTTTCAGCCGGTATCTTGAAACAGCAGATATGCCTGATCCCGAGTTGCTGATTAGAACCAGCGGCGAATTACGCATCAGTAATTTCCTGCTTTGGCAAATTGCTTACTCAGAATTATATTTTTGCAACGTATTATGGCCCGATTTTCGCAAGGAACATTTCTTTGAAGCACTACTCGATTATCAGGGTCGGGAAAGACGTTTCGGTAAAATTAGTGATCAGGTAAAAAAATAAATTATTAGTAATGTTGAAACGCAAATTTGTAGCATACTTATTTTTAATCTTTTCTATTACAACTCTCTACGCTCAGGATGAAATACCGGAGATTTCTTATTCAGGGAAACCTAAAGAATACATTATTGCTGACATAACAGTAACGGGCGATCTAAACAATGATCCCAAAATTCTGGCTAATCTCTCCGGGCTGAAAGTGGGTCAAAAAAATAACCGTTCCTGGTGAAGATATTTCAAATGCAGTTGATAAGTACTGGGAATACGGATTGTTTTCCGATGTAAGAATCACTGCCGAAAAAATTGAAGGAAATAATATATACCTCAACATTCACCTTCAGGAGCGTCCCAGGTTGTCCGAAATGAACTTCTCAGGATTGAAGAAATCCGAGATTGAGGATATTACAAGTAAGATATCCATGATGAAGGGCTCACAGGTGACACCTTATCTGATCGACCGAGCCAAACGTTATATCAAACAACACTTCGTTCAAAAAGGTTTTTACAATACCGAAGTCACCATTGTTCAACGGGACGATCCGAGTAAGCCCAATCATGTTTTTCTTGATATTGAGGTGGACAAAAAAGACAAGGTTAAGGTTAGCAGCCTTGAATTTGAAGGAAATGAAGTGTTTTCAGATCATAAGCTGAATCGCTTCATGAAAAAGACCAATGAGAAAGGGAAAATCCTGAATTTTTTCAGGACTAAAAAATTCGTTCAGGAAGAGTATGAAAACGATCTGAATACGGTAATTGAAAAGTATAATGAAAAAGGTTATCGTGATGCTTATATAGAATACGACTCCGTTTCCAGAAATCCTGACAATACGGTAGATGTAAAAATCGGAATCAGCGAGGGCAACAAATACTATTTTGGCGATATCAGTTGGGTAGGAAATACTGTCTATCCCGGGCCCTACTTGTCAGAAAAACTTCGGATTCGAAAAGGCGATGTTTTTAATCAAACCTTGCTGGAAGAACGCTTGTATACCGATGATGATGCCGTTCATAACCTTTATATGAACAATGGATACCTTTTTAGTAACATTGAGCCGGTAGATGTCAGAATATATAATGATACGGTTGATCTTGAGATGCGGGTTTACGAGGGTGAACCGGCCACGATTGACGAAGTGATTATTAAAGGAAATACAAAAACTCATGAACACGTTGTAAGACGGGAGTTACGAACAAAACCCGGAGAGTTATTCGATAAATCGGAGTTAATTAGAACAGTAAGGGAGCTTTCACAGTTGGGCCATTTCGATCCTGAGAATATTAATCCTGTTCCACTTCCCGACCCTGAAAAAGGGACAGTTGATCTTGAATACAATCTTGTTGAAAAAGCCAATGATCAGATAGAACTCTCCGGCGGATGGGGCGGCGGAATGTTTGTCGGCTCGCTGGGACTGAAGTTTACCAATTTTTCTGTGCGTAATATCTTAAATAAGGAAGCCTGGCGTCCTTTGCCTACCGGCGACGGGCAAACCTTATCGTTGAGAGCGCAAACCAACGGCAAATATTATCAGTCATACAGCTTCTCCTTTACAGAACCCTGGCTGGGCGGTAAGAAACCTAATTCTTTCAGCTTCTCTGTTTACAGGTCTATCCAGACAGGCACCAGCAGCGGTTATTATTATGGAAATCCTTACAGCAATGTTTATGGTGGTGGCTACGGCTACGGTGGTTATGGTTACAGTGGCTATGGCGGCTATTATCCGCCACTGGAGGAAGATCCCGATGAACACATGAAAGTGACGGGGATATCCGTTGGATTCGGGAAGCGTTTGCGTTGGCCCGACGACTATTTCCAGCTTTATACCCAGGCCAGCTATCAGCGTTACGATCTTAAAAACTGGGTCTATTTTCTGATGCAGAATGGAAACAGTAATAACTTAAATTTCAAGGTAATGCTTTCCAGAAATTCGATAGATAACCCGTTGTATACCAGAAATGGTTCCAATTTCACTCTGGGGCTTGAGTTTACACCACCCTATAGTTATTTTGATGATCTGGATTATTCCGATTCGGATATGCCTGATTCAGAAAGGTACAAGTGGATTGAGTATCATAAATGGACCTTTAAAGGTAGTACTTTTAAACCTTTGGATAATGCCAATAAGCTGGTGTTGATGACTAAAGTTGAAGGTGGTTTTCTGGGCTATTTTGATGAAAATAAAAAATCTCCTTTCGAGAAATTTGTGTTGGGCGGTGACGGCATGTCGGGCTATAGTTATTATGGAAGCGAAACCATTGGTCTTCGCGGTTATGAGAATGCATCATTGACACCGCTCACCAACGGACGACAGGATGGAAACATCTATAACAAGTTGACATTGGAAATGCGTTATCCATTGACTTTGCAACCATCGGCAACTGTTTACGGACTGGTATTTGCAGAAGCAGGAAATTCATGGTCTGATTTCAGGGATTATAACCCGTTTGGTTTGAAACGTTCAGCCGGAGTGGGAGTGAGAATTTTCTTACCCATTTTCGGACTTATGGGCATCGACTGGGGGTATGGTTTCGACGAGGTTCCAGGCAGCCCCAATGCCAGTGGAAGCAATTTCCACTTTGTTATCGGACAAAATTTCTGATGGATAAGCCGTTAAGCGTGGTTTGGTTTTTGTAAGAAGTTTCTCTAAATTGGTTAGGAAACTTTAAGTTGATTGGGGATAAAACAAATTCCGATTAATCGGGACTAATTAGTGCGTGTCTATAAACTCGTAAAAATTTTCACAATATGTGTGTCTGTTCAGAAAGTGCCGGTTGCAAGGATAGCGAAGCCGCCAAAAACGGAGTTTACATTTTCGTAAATGTGTATTTTGACGGAAAGCGTAACACAGTAAATAGTACTTTATGGGCAGACATTAATTTCCCTGATAAAAGAGGTCAGAGTAATCGGCCTAAAAAATAAATAATATGCGGATGAAAAAGTTTTTAATTTTATTACTCGCAGTTGGCGGTATTTTTATGAGCACACAAAGTGCTACCGCACAACGATATGCATTCGTAGATATGCAATATATTATGTCGAATATCCCGGCCTACGAAGCAGCACAGGAACAATTGAACCAGCTTTCACAAAAGTGGGAGAAGGAGATAAAGGATATTTACGCCGAGGTAGAACAATTATATAAAAAATATCAGAAGGAGAGCGTATTTCTTTCTGCCGATATGAAAACACAGCGTGAAGAAGAGATTGTTCAACTCGAAAACAGTGCTAAAAAATTGCAGCGGCAGTATTTTGGACCTGAAGGAGAACTGATGAAACGTCAGGAAGCTCTGATTAATCCCATTCAGGAAAAAGTATCTGCAGCCATTCAGGAAATTGCAGACCGTGATAATCTTGATGCCGTTTTTGATATGGCTGGTAATTCAGGTGTCATTTATGTGAACCCCCGGCAAAACATCAGTGATGATGTTTTAAAGCATCTTGGTTTTTTAAATTAG